>PMUN01000023.1 GCA_003166875.1 Bryobacterales bacterium
AATCCGCAAAGTTAAACGTTAGCTGTTTGGCCAGCGCTTTCGCGCGGGTCACGCGCGTTGCTACCTAAAAATTGCACGCGGGCAGCGGAGCTGGAGCCGGGGAAATGAGCACCCATTTGGGTCCTGTGGATGCTGTGGAATGGGTTGTGGAAGAGTTTCAGGCACGCACGGGAACGAGAGTACCACTGAATCTCCCCCCGGCTCGCGATTCGCCGGCATTGTTCTGACTGTGTTTGGGGGGCGACCGGCCAGCCGTTTGTCGACAGCAGCCAGGCAGATCTGATGTTTTTTGACCTTACGGGGTCATTGTGTGTCGGAAGTGCCGGCTCAAGGTGATGTGTGACGCACCGGAGCTCGACTGGAATAAACACGATGTTTGCACAGTTTAATCGTGAGCGAGAGAGGGTGGGAGTAGATGTCAATGGCGGTTCGTCTGGGCTCGGTGATAAGCGTCCTGCAAGTCGGCATTGTTGGGATCGTAGGTCAGCCCTTCCCTCAGAATCAGGAGCGCCGTGCCGGTATCGTTCTTGATGTCAAGATACGCCCGGCCCAGGTTGCGATGCAAGGTGGGAGTGTTTTTGTTAAGAGACCGTGTCGTCTCCCATTCCGTGATCGCGTTCTCCACCTGGCGGCGGCTCATATAGAGCAGCCCCAACAGGAAATGCGCCGACGAGTCCGACGGGTTGGTTTGTATGGCCGCGCGCAGCACGGCAAACGAACTGAGGCGATTCGGGAACAGGTACTGCAACGCCATGCGAGATGCCGAGCTGAAATCGGCCGCTGGAGACCCACCCTGTTGCTGCTTCGCATACCCGAGATAGTAGGCGATCAGTGCATTGTTCTGTGGCGTGACGGAGCCCAACTCCCGCTGCAGGCCGGGAACATCGGGATAGCTAGCCGAAAGCAGGCTGACCGCGTCGCCCCAGAATGCCAGCCGGAAATAGTCGTCCACCAGATTGAGGACGCGCTCTGGTTCAGCGCTCAGATCGCTCGGCAGGGTGGCATCGGTCGCCCCCAGCAAAACAGCTTCGTTTCGCAGAAACAGGTCTGTCGGAGAAACTGCTTGCCACTGTGCTAGCTTCGCTTTCGCCGCTTTCGCCGCCGACTCCTTGCCTTGGTGCCTCAGCACGGCGACTTCAAGTGCCCCAGCGCGAACCGTGTTCAGGCCATCGAACAGAGTCGCCGCTGTGGCGAGATCGTTGGTCAACGCGTCAAGGCAGGCCAGTTGGAAGGTTGCCGCTACACCAAAGACCGAAGACAACGGAATGCCGGACCACATCGCTGCGGCCTGCGAATTCTGCCCAAGCCCCGCGTATGCCAACCCGAGATAGTATTGCGCTTCGGCATCGCCCGGCACTTCGGTGAGTTCGCTAACCGCGTCTTGGAATCGCGCCGCAGAAACCGCCAGCCGGCCTGCGGCCTTGAGCAATGCAATACTCTTTGGGAACCGCGACAATCCCGCGCGATACGTGCTCTCGGCCGAGCCGTATTGCATGAACTGCTCGTAGTTGAGGCCACGTGCCAGCACCTCTTGGTCCAGATCGGACTTGCTCAAGTCGGGTTGCGGTTGCGATCCCAGCGTGATCTTGTTCGCTTCCAGCGCATTCAACGTGTTCTCGGTATGAGTGAATAGCACGCCTTTCGCCGGATCAACGATCTGGAACGTGTAGTTCACCCCCGTGGCCGGGTTTGCGACGCTCCGGACATAGGTGGTCGCCGGATCAAGATTGACGGTTTCGGTAAAGACCGTGTTCTCGAGGTCCAGAATTTTGACGGTGACCCCCGCCATTGGTGCGTTGGCATCGAACTCGGCTACCAGCGTGGGTGGACTGCTAGTCGTACGGCCGAGATACAGAACGCCGGCCAAGCTGGCCCGGCTCACACCATCGAGTCCGCGCACAGGCATCCAGTACTCAGTGAAGTGGCTGGCTTGTTGAGGATCCAACCAGAGTCGGGTTTCCTGGTTTGGAGTGGTCCCACTCTGGATCTCGATGTAAGAAGGAAAGTTCTGCGTCAGGCGCCTCTTAACGTTGGCGTCGCCGTCCGGTCCCCAGGAATATAGTTTTTTGCCCGGCATAGCCGCCGGATCTGCAAAGTGGGCCGTGCCCGTCCGGGTGGCGGGATGATACGCCGCGAAGAAAGGTTCGTTGGACCCGTAGGCAAACCGCGCCACCTGCTCCGTGTACTTCCGGATGACGCTCATATCGACGCCCGCCTGGTTCACCGGCCACGTATCGAGAACGGTGAATCCGTGGATCGCCGACACGCGCATAGGGTACTGAAAGCCCGAACTTTGATCCTGAATCGTTTCCTCGGACGTCGACCAGAAGTAGTACGGTTGTCGCAGGTCACCGCGATTGAAGAGCCAAACCTGCTCCTCGAGGATCGCCGAGCCCGGCCGTAGGATCCACTCGACGCGCCACTCCATCCCGGTCTGGCGATCGATGTCGGACACCCATATGCCGGCCGCGCCGTCGGAGTGCCGCTGGATTCCAAAGCTCACAGGCGACACTGTTGTAAGGCTGTGGCCAACCGGAAAGTTCAGTTCGATACCGACCGGCGCCCACGCCCCACGCAGCCCAACCCAATCCTTGTGGATTACCGGATTGGCGTAAAACATCTCCTGCCCGTTGATCTTGTCGCGGCAACTATAGAGATGTCCGCCGAGGTCCGGCAGCACCCGGCAGAACAGATATTCGTTCTCAAGATTCAGTTGACGCCAAGCGATTTTGGCGTTGTCGGAAAGAAAGTTGATGCGGAAGGCGTAAGGGTAGCTCGGATAAATACCGCGCGCATAAAGCTCGAACGGAGGATTTGGATCAGGCGGACCCTCGCTCCAAGTCAGAAGAGTCAGCGCGTCCTGCCACACCTGCACCTTCTCCGCGGCGAGCGGGCAGGCCAACAGAAGAGCCGCGAGCAGGGGTCTCATAAGGTCGCTCGAACGTACGTAAACGTAATTCTAGCTGATCCGCATGTACATCTTACTCGCACCGTGGGGCATCAGATTTAGGCAAGCACGGGGACATGGCCACTCGCCTGCTTGCCGGCGAGTCGGTGACGATCGATGCCGTCTGCCAGGCCGTGAATGAACCGACCGGGACAACGCTCGAACCCGAGGAAAGCCAAAAGCCAGACAGTGCTAGGCATTCTCGCGATGGTCGAGTTCTAGCTTCAGCGCCTCAGATCCGAGGAGAAGCAGCACATTATCGAGGCCAAGGCTTCGTGTGAGCGGGATGAATTCCTTAAATCGGATCGTCTGCAGGATGTAAGTATCGAAGAGAACGAGACGCCTGAGTAGCGCAGTTGTGTCCGGGATTGCCCGCTGCCCATCTGGAAGAAACACTGCACATGGCGCGATCAGGCGACGCTGAATGTCCATCCACATTCATTATCGACAGTGGCAGCTATCCGGCGGCGAGCGACTCTTCCGCCTACTAGAGGCCTTTAATCCCGAAAAGTATGGTCGACGCGTCGAGCAGATCAACCTGATGGACATTCACCCGGACAAGCTCAGTCCTGAGATGCTCGACAAAATTGCGGACCATTTGATTCAGAAGGCATTGGCGGGTCAACCGAAGGAAGTGGTTGACGAGGCTCGGCGGCGGATTGAGGCAGGCGAGAAGGTGACGATCGAGCAGCTTGAGCAGGCCGGCGCCGTAAAGCCGGCGGAGCCACGAGACCATCGTCCGACCTCGCCGTCCCGTTAGTGAAGTGACTGTTCGGACTCATCCAGTTTCCAGACCAAGGATTTCCAGAAGTGCGCTTTTGGTTCTGGTACTCGCGGCGGGGTCGGCATGCCAGCCCGGTTCGGCCCAAATTGATTCCTGGACCGATGGCGAACTGGCCAGGTATCTGATGCGGAACGGCGTGGCAGTGAACGTCGACCATGCCAGCTTGTGGTTTGACAGCGGGGCCCTCGGGCCCAATCAAATGGATCGGTTTTCCAGGCTGGTCAATCGGGGGATTGTCGATATTGAAGCGTATCTCGGCGGATCGCACCTAGGCAGCCAAAAGATCCGATACTTTATCAGCGACCGCGTGGAGATCTCCCACTCTACCGCAAGGTCGATCTTCTTGCCGATCGACAAGGTTCGTGACCGCACGGCACCGTACCTGCACGAGACAACCCATGTGGTGGCGCCTTGCGACAACTGTCCCATGTGGTTCAGCGAAGGCTTAGCTTCTCATGTTCAAAGCTACATAAGCGAGCATGCGGGCGGCTACGATGGTGGCGTATTCTCGCAAAATGGAAATCGCGGCATCAATCAGGATGTGCGGCGCTGGCTGGCCTCCGATAGCGGCCAAGCCGTGGCTCCGTACATCGGAGTTCCCGGGGAGCCGCCTGCCATCAACTACGATCGCTCGAATGTTGCCGCGCCGTTTTACGTCATGGCTCAGTCGTTCGTGAGATTCATCGTAAAGCGCGCCAGCATCGAGTTCGCGCTTTGGTCACCACGGTACGTCCTCAGCGTCGTCCTCGAGGGCTGGGGAATCGGTGACGGTGGAGGGTATCTTCCAGGACGTGCCGGAGGTAACGAGACCACGTGACTGATCCGCATGTGAGGAGCGGAACGAAAGTGGCACCTTTGCGCAACCCCCTCACGTACTTAGTCATCTTTCAACGCTGATGATTTTGAGCAAAGCGGAGCATCACGACTTCTCGATTCATGTATACTGAGAGTCGCAATCCGCTAGTCAACCTCGGAGGCTGAATGAAGAAGAATTTGTTCCTTCTCTTACTGCTTTGTGCTCCCCTGACTCTCGCCGGGGATACGGTCTCGACTCCAGAACCGGCGACATTCCTTTTGCTAGGTACCGGTCTGGCTGGCATGGGTTTGGCGGCTTGGCTCCGTAAACGCAAGAGTTAGGCCGCTGCCTCCAGGCTACGAAGTGTCCCAACGCCGACGCCTCGAAGTCCTAGCACTCATTCTCGCCGTCTACGCAGGGCTCGCCGTCGCGACCTCCTTGCGCGTCTATATCTGGGAAAACGAGGCTTGGTTCGCCAGCCCTGCCGTCACTCTGGATCAGAAGGGTTATCTCGGCACTACGATTCTCGAATCCAAGGGGACCTGGATGGATGGCATCGAGCGCCGCACGTACTGGGTGCCACCCGTGCACCTGCTCGTGCAGGCGGCTTGGTATCAACTCTTCGGCTTCAGCCTGTTCAGCTTGCGCTCTATCTCCATCCTTGCGGGTGCCGCCGCGCTATTGGGCTGGTACGTGGTGGTCTCCAACCTTTCTGAAAACCGCACTGTCGCACTACTGGCGGTCGGCTTCATCGCGACCGATTCACATTTCATCACCTACGCATCGCTCGGACGGCCCGACATGCTCTGCGCAGCATTGGGTTCACTGGCCTTCGCGGCCTATCTGAATTACCGCAATCGCTCGTTACTTACGGCAATTCTGTGCGCACACGGATTGGCTGCCGCCAGTTGCCTGACCCATCCATGCGGCCTGCTGTATGCTGCCGGGTTGGTGCTGTTGATGGTGTATTTCGACCGCCGACGATTGCGTTGGCTTGATTTCGCCGGCGCCGCAATGCCTTACTTGGCGGCCTTAGCCGCCTGGAGTGTTTATATTCTCCAGGCACCCTCGCAGTTCGTTCATCAATTTACCGGCAATATCTCCGGTATCGCTTCGGAGTTCACCAGTTCCAGCCGCTTTTCCGACCTCGCCTCGCCACTCCGCGCTCTCAAGCGCGAATTCTTTCTTCGCTACGGCTCCAACTTCGGCTGGTATCAGACCGGATTCGCAATTCGCGCTCCCCTCTTCGTTCTGCTCGTCTACAGTTTGGCAGTAGCTGCCGCCCTCTTTGCTCCCCGGATACGGAATCATTCCGGATATCGCGCGCTCTTGCTGCTCGGGTCGCTCGACTTCGTGGTGATGGCGCTGTTCGACGGGCTGAAAGGCTCCGCGTACCTGGTTCACACCTTGCCCTTGTGTGCCTCCCTTCTGGCTATATGCATCCACGTTTGGACCACAGCTTGGACCAAGCCTTTCGCTCGCATACCATTGGCGGCGATTCTAACTGTTTTCGGCGGGGTTCAGTTCGGCACCATTCTGCACGACCTTCTAGATCAACCTCAGCGGCAGGACTACCAGGCTGCGCTCGATTTCTTGCGTCGCGCCAAGGCTCCGGGACAGATCATCGCAGCCGGCGAGTTCGCATTCGACCTCGGGTTCGATTCAGGACTAGTGGATGACCCGCGACTCGGTTATTTTAGCGGCCGGCGGCCCAGCTTCATCGTCGCAAGCTCCATTTACCGGGGGTGGTTCGAACGGTCATCCGTTCTCTATCCCGACATTCACCGCTACCTGGTTCAGCTTCTCGACCATGACTATCGCGTTGCTTTCCACAACTCGAGTTATACGGTGTATGTGACCCTCCATCAGATCTCGAATCACGGGAGAGGATGAGACCCTCGGAAACAGTCCGCCTTCGGTTTGATGGCCCGCCTTTTTAGCCGGCCGCGTTCTTCGCGGATTTGGTCTGCTTGGCGGGCGTGCGCTTCGTCTTCGCCTGCGGAACCTCAGGNNGTTGCGGTCGTAACAATTCATCACTCCAGTCAGGAAAAACAGCAAGCACAATCTTCTGGCGGATCCTGCCCGACGGATGCCGGGAGGAGGCCAGGAGAGCAATTGGCGGGCGCGTTCCCTTTTTTATAGGCCGCCAAAATGGGCTATGAGAGCTTGCCGTCAACCACCAACCCACCAACTCGTGCACGCCAACTCGTGCACGCTTGCGTTGCGCGAGGGCTGGGTGTATATTCTCATCAACACACCATTTCAAATGGAATTTCTGGTCAAAGCTTCGCGACCGGAAGAGGCGACTACATAATGGGCGTGAAATGTACCTTCTTGCTGGCAACCGTACTCTCGTTCCTCGCGCTTGCATCATGTACGGCTCGTGCTCGTGTCGACGATGTAGTTAAGGGCTTTTTCGGGGAGATCAACGGGTCCAACTTCGAAAGCGCCAAAGCGAAATATCTCTCCGCTTCGCTTATTAACGAGCTCAATGCCCCATCCTCGCTGAGAGCCCTAGGAGCGCCGCTCCATAAGACGGTCGAGCAGTCGTTTCAGCGGGCGGCAGGAGGAATCGATTCGATCGAGGTTGGGAGCGAGGAGATCAAGGGCGAACAGGCCAGCCTGGCGACAACTCTTGTCATGAAGTGGGGAACCAAGGACTCCGGTAGTATCGAGCTAATTAAAGAGGCAGGAAAGAACTGGAAGATTAGCGGGTGGGGCGAGTTCAAGGGGCTCGGCTCGGAACACCTCGCTAATGCCGCGACGTTGTGCAACGCTCGAAACCTCGACGCCGCGCTTTCAGAGTACCGGGCGGCCCTGATCGAAAATCCGCAAGATTCAATACTTATTTTTTACATGGGCGGGTGCTACGAGATCATGGGGAAGCTGAACGAGGCCGAGGCGGAATACAAAAGGTCTATCCAAATGCACCCGAATGCCCTCTGGGATCCCTACCTGCGCCTTGGGTGGATCTACCAAATCCGTGGAAATATTGCACAGGCTGAGCAGGCGTACCAAAAAGCCATTAAGAACAAACCCGACTATGCTCTCGCCTATAATAACCTCGCCTGGTTGTATGCAGACAAGGGTATCAAGCTAGACCGAGCGATTGAACTTGCCCAGAAGGCATCGGAGCTTGCACCCAACGAGGGCAACTTCCTGGATACGCTCGGGTGGGCATATTATCGCAAGGGCGACCGGGCGCAAGCGCTGAAGTACCTGACCCCTGGGTTCACCATCAGTGTCCGAAGTGGTTGAACACCACATACAGCCAGAGACCTACATGGTATGCGGCTCAAGCGGCGCTGCGAGACGTGGCCGAGTGGATTCTGGAGCTGTCAATCCTTCCCGTTCCACCGCCTCGACTCCTTCACATGTGATCGCATGCAGGTTGTTATCGGAACGCGTGACATACTTGCGCTCCTTTAAGAACCAGAGGCTGAATTCCAAGTGCTCGCGCGGGCAGGCGAGCAGGTCCTCAAGTTCACGAATGCCAATGCCTGGCTGATGCGGGTTGCTGACGCGTTGGGCATA
>PMUN01000401.1 GCA_003166875.1 Bryobacterales bacterium
ACTAATTTCTGCGCAGAGCCCTATGTTTGAAATACCGACCGGGAACTACGACAAGGGACTCGGCGTGGGAAAGGTTTGGTACAAAGTTCCCCTCTGGCTACAAAAGAATATCGGACACTGGCTCCTGGACGGCGGTGCGGGCGAAACTATCGTCCCGCAAACTAACTACCGCAACTTCCCGTATGGCTCATTCCTACTGAAATACACCTTCGGCGAACGGCTGGAGTTGGGAGTCGAGGTCGTTGCCCATGGGCGCGAGGGCTACGCCACACCGCAGACCGAATCTTCGACGCTGATCGACATAGGCGGCTACTATCACTTCAAACACCACCCAGGCCAGCAGTTCTTGTTTTGCTACGGCCACTCTGTTGCCGGCGACGGAAACCTACGCTTATATCGGCATGTACTGGACATGGGGGAAAGAGAAGAATAAGCGCGACGCAGTGACCACTACCTGGGTACGAGGCCCGATGAACGCAACGGGATTTTAATGACCCAGGGTTGTAGCCGTCTTCAGGGCTGATCCGCCAGAGAGGGCATAGCAAATGGAAATTACGGTACTCGGGCTTTGGAGGCCGCTACCTGGCATTGGCAGTACTTGCCTGCGCTGGGGATAAGTCGGCTCACGTCGCAAGCAGTCTTATTTTCTATAAACCGACCGGGCCGCTCTTCAGGTTGTAACCACGGCGGCCATCTTAATCTGGCTGTTCACCTGGGGGATTTTGGAATGGCGCTGGCGCAACAGGACGGTCCCCCGCTGTACTGACCTTGTTATGTTTTGAGCTTCTCAACTAACCGCCTTCCGACTGGCGGCTCATTCTCCCTAGATTTCTACAATCCCAACTTCCCCGCGCTATTATCCCGGAACAAACTCCCATCCCTCATATACCGTCACACCATCTGCACGGACCTATGTCCCGTCTGGCTCATGATTGAGCGCTCCGACGCCCCAGCAATCGCCTCACTGGTAGCCGTACCCGGCCCGGAGGTAATACCTTCGCCTGCGGGCTGGCATCCGCGGCTTCTCCGACGACGGCGAAGTGTCGATCGACTTAATAGGGCCGCCTGCCGACCCAGTTGCCCGGCGGATCGTAGCCGCAAACCCAAACCTCGCGCCCGCCGCCTCGCGCTACTGCACATCCCACTTCTTTGGTGTCGCCCCAGACAATCTGTGTGTAGTGCCCGCATACGCCACGACATCTGTTCGATTTGTAGTCATAGTTCCTTGACTCCTCGGCCCACGCCTTAACCACCTGGGCGGATGATGCTGTCGCGCCTGTGATCTCGAACAGGTTCTCGCCGTAGGTCGAGTTCGTTCGATGGACGAACTGCCTGCGCGCCAGGAGATTGTCAGCCCAATCTTGCGAACGGGCTGCCAGCCGAGCGGACCAGGACAGAGGAGCCACTCCCACTCGCGCCCGCACAGCGTTGTGGACGGCGAGCATCTCACGCGCCAACGAAGGTCGTGCGATGGGTGATTGCCCCTCGCCAAAGCGCCGCCATTGTGCGCCGACGGTTCCGGCAATCACGATCAGAAGCCAGAACGTGTGTCGCATGCTTCGTTTAGACGTACGCGGACGGACTTTTGTAGACAGGGATAAATACCTTACGACATAGTGAATGAACGGTGGCAGCTCCCCTTAGCCCGTATCCGTTAGAGCTCAGCCGCATCGTGCCTGAGCCTAGATGGGCTAGAGTTTGTCGGAAGAGTTCCTCGAAGTTAGATCGCCCTGGCTTCAAACTGGTAAACCTCATCATGTTCCACGGTGTAGCGTACCTCGATTGGTTGGCAGCACACTTCGCAGTCTTCGATGTAGGTTTGTATCTTCACTGAGGTGTCAAGCACCATCGATATCCGCTGCGAGCAATATGGGCACGCGAAGAAGTACTCCATCCCGCCCAGCATAAGCGATTAGCCCATTAAAGCTTTGCAAGCCCGGTCGCCGGCCGAGTGCACGCCAACTTACAGCCCCAGCTTACCCGCGCTATTCTCCCTGAACAGGCTTCCATCGCGAATGTAGCGTCGTACCATTTGCACGCTCCTGTGCCCCGTCTGATTCATAATGGACCGCTCCGACGCTCCGGAAATGGCGGCGCTTGTAGCGTGTCCTGCCCGGAGCGAATGGCCAGCGTACTTGGCAGCATCCAAGCCCGCCCGCTCCGCCAGCTTCTTCACAACGCGCGCTACGTCGATGCCCAACAACCGACCCGGTTGCGCTTGCCCATGCCGATTGAGTGATCGGAACAGCGGGCCACCGGTTATACTCGCCTGCTCCATCCACTCTTGAAGAACACGCACCGGACACGTTTCGGGATTCGCGCCATAGGGAATTCCGATCTTGCGGCCCGCTCCGTTTTGGCCGTTTTCGACCGGCGCAACATAATCGTCAGGCCATCCTTCCCGAACGCGCAATCCTCAACATCCAGCCCAGCCAGCTCCGAGCGTCTGAACGCTCCAGCGAACCCTAGCAGGATCAAGGCCCTGTCCCTCGCACCGATCAGCCCCGCGCCCGTCGCCGCCACCATGGCCCGGATATCGTCCGTCAAGGCTGCCGCCTTCTGAACAGCAGCCGTGCCTATCGCGCGCTTGATACCCTTCAGCGCGTTTCGTACCATGCCGGACGACGTTGGCGAATCCAGGCCCATCGCCTTATGCGCCTCTGCGATTGCGTTCAACCGGCGCTGAATGCTCCCACCTTCAGCCGCCCGGCGCATTCGGCTATGTAGGCCGCCACGATATTAGGCGACGCTGGCATCGGCCCAGGTGGTGCGTAGAGAATATTACGGTGGTTTCCGCGAGGTAGCCACTCAATCAATAGTCGTTCTTATGGGCCGATTCCGTTTGAGAAGGGCCCAAGCCAGCCTTCCAAAAAGCCTCCGCGTGGATTCCGCCATGACAGGCCAATCCCTACAGTTTGCGAGGTGTATTCCGCCCTTCCAAAACCACATGGTTTTGGAATGACCGAACGGCTGAGGCCAAGCAACGTGATTCGCTCATTTGGTCAAGCGAATCCTCCGAGGCTTTTTGGAATGCCTCGCAGTACTCGCTTTGCCGCCCATACGAGGCGAGTTGGCAGATCAACTTTCCGCCGTCTGCGGCCAACTTCTTGGATGGGTTGTTGTCCGACGGCGATCCATGGCCACGGCCAACAACGACATCTGCGAGCGGGCCGCCACTCCAGTCAACTCGAGCGTGCCGCAGGCGACCAAGGAGTTCTCAGGGAGGGGGCCCGGCTACTGGCCAGCAAGACCGTAGTATGCTGTTTCAGCCTGAATGCCAATCCATCGGAAGGGCTCGTTGGGAATATATGGGGGATGCCGATTGACGAACGAGAACTCACGCCAAGGCTGTTCCTGGCCTGCCTCCAGTTCCGCGATGATTCTGCCAAAAAGAAACGTCAGATTCACGCCGTGACCACAATATCCCAGCCCATAGTAAATATTCCTGTGTTTCCCTGTGACTCCAACCAACGGCGCCCAATCCAGCGTCATATCGACCATGCCGTTCCACGATGCGTCGAATTCGATGCCCAGCAACGCCGGGTACAACCTGGTCAATTCTTTGCGCAGGAGATCAACAGCCTTGACATCCGGCCTCCCCGCGACGCCGTCATTCCAGGCATAGGCCGCTGAGCCGCCTCCGATGTGAATCCGGCCTTCTGGAGTCAACCCCAGATAGTAGACCAAGGTTCGCGCATCATTGAAGGGCATCCTACTTCGCCACCCAATCGAAGTCAGTTCCCCAACGCTCAACGGGCGCGTGGCAGCCACGTAATTGTAAACCGGCGCGATCGCATTGCGGAAATAGCCCAGCTTCGAAGTGAAAGCGTTCGTCGCTAGCACCAGCGATCTGGCCTTTACGGTTTGTCCTGAAGCCATATGGAGGCGAGTCACCGGGCCCTCTTCCACGCTTAGAACTGGGCTATCTTCGTAGATTTTGACACCGGCGGCCTCTGCCGCAAGCTTCAGGGCATGCACTAGCTTGATCGGGTGGACGTGTCCAGCGTTCGGCTCATATACCGAGGCTGTATAAGCCCGCGTGCCAATGGCCTCGGCTGTTCGCTCTCGATCCAAGTATTTCACGGGTATACCCAGCCCTCGAACGCTCTCGGTATACGCTCGCCCGTGCTCAGCCTCTTCTTTCGTTTCGAAAGTCTCCAATGCGCCCACTGAGTCCACCACTCCGTCGATTCCGGAGCCCTTTGCAAGCGCCACCAAATTCTTCATGCTCTGCACCGTTAGATCGTAGACGCGTTTGTGTACGTCAGCGGGAGAAAGCAACTGAAGGTACTCGTTGGCCACATTCGGCAGCAGCATCCCTCCATTCCGGCCGGATGCCCCGTTTCCTACGCCACGGGCTTCCAAGACCGCCACATGCTTGTTGGGTGCTGCCTTCCCGATGTGATAGGCAGCGGAGAGGCCCGTGTAACCGCCTCCGATCACCGCCACGTCCACATCGAGATCGGTAGTCAAAGGCGGGTTGTGAGGAGGTTGGAACCGCATCCAGAGACTAAGATTGACGTCCCACACCGGCCACTCCGGGAGCAAGAAAGGCGCGACCGCATTGAGGCTCCAGGCTCCCAGGGCGGTCCCGACACCTGCAGTAACGCCCCTTCGTAGCAAAGTCCGCCGATCCAAGCAGCCTCCCGACTATACCTATTTTGTCTTTTCAGTTCACAGTCAAGCTTTGCATTCGTTCACACTCGAACGCAAACCAGCACACAAAGATGAGAAGGATTTTACCGGAAAGCAATGACCATACAGATCTCGCCTGCTTCGACGTAGTTGAGACGGTTTCATCGCGCCCGACGGTCTGCGATCCATCCATGGGATGCCGACTACGCAGTCAGGTAGATCCTTTGGCCACAATCAGCAAAGCGCGTTTATCATTCCTAATCCACCTTGCACGCTATTCCGTAGGATAGAATCACTCGACACCTATTCGCCAATTGGTTGCAACTCGTCTCGGCCACTGCGAAATCCTAGCGCTGAACGTAATTGAGGTGGTACGAGCATGACACGCAGCCAGTTTTCTGCAATGAAGCCATCGGTGCGGAGCCATTAGACGCGCCGAAGCGAACTTGCGCATCTCTTAGGCTCCCGCGTGCGCTTGTCACCGGCCGCCCCCTTTTGTGCGCGGTCGAGTTTTTCAGACCAGCGTCTCACCGATTGGCTCCCGGCCCGGTCTAACGCGAGGCCACAACGGTGATGTTGTCGGGGGCTAACCTCTTTGCGGCTAATTCATGCTCCCGGTTCGTCGTGGGAAGTTTCCGCCCATAGCTTCCACCCGCCCACACTTGCGCGAGGAAGTACGTGTCGCCGTAACGATGAAACACGAGCTTCTCTTCATTCTGAGCGCCTACACCAGAGAGCGGGAGCCCGATCGCGCCTGCGGCTCCTTGCTGGTCAACACAGTCGATGGTCACTACGCCTGAAACGGTCCGCACATCCACCGAGTATTGGCCGGCAGGGAGCGTCTGGCCGCCGACGATGAAATCAAACGGAACTTTCACTTTGAAGTTTAAGGTCTGCGCGTGGACGGCCACTATCGCGACCACCGCGAGTATCGAAGTTCTAAGCAAATGCGTTTTCATTGAGACCTCCTAGGTCGTTGCTGTAGAGCGCCGGCAGAAGCGACCGGCTCTGGTTTCAACAGGGGCGGAGCCGGCTGGTTAACGGGCTGCTTCCCCACCGCGACTAACCGACACTCGTAGCGCCGGTCTAAGGCGACCGCGAGCCCTCAACTTTGGCTGCTCGCCGCCTCCGGAACTGCTTTCGCCCTTGAGGCGCAAAATGCACGGAGAAACTTTAACGGCCGGCAAAGAATTTTTAGAGGAACTCAGGAGCTGCCTGTTGACGGGCTTGCTGTGATTGACAAATGGTGAGGAGAGCCGGCTGCGGTTCAGCCGATGGTTTCAGCCCTGGCGACTGATCTCGGCTAAGAGCCACACCCTGGCAAGCCGCCAGTCCCGCATGATTGTATGCGGGGAGAGTTTCAAAACCTCAGCGGTCTCTTCCACACTCAGGCCGCCAAAGAAACGGAGTTCGATCACGCGAGCTTTGCGCGGGTCGACTTGTGCAAGGGCATTCAGGGCATCGTCGAGCGCCACCAGTTCCCGGGCGCGACCCGAGCCGAGATCCGGGACATCGACGAGATTAACGCGCGGCGATTGACCGCCTCGCTTGCCGGCCCCGCGCTTCCGCGCCCGA
>PMUN01000300.1 GCA_003166875.1 Bryobacterales bacterium
ATTGCCGGCACCGAGTATGCGGGCGAGCTGAAGAAATCGATCTTCACGGTGCTGAATTATCTGCTGCCCGCGCGCGGCGTATTTCCGATGCACTGTTCCGCCAATGTGGGCGCCGATGGACAAGTGGCGCTGTTNNTCTTCAATTTCGAAGGCGGCTGCTACGCCAAGTGCATCCGGTTATCTCGCGAGAGGGAGCCGCAGATCTGGAATGCGATCCGATTCGGTACGGTGCTGGAGAATGTCGTCATCGATCCCACGCTCCGGCTGCTGGATTTTGATTCCGAAGCTCTCACGGAGAACACGCGGGCGGCGTATCGAATCGAATTCATCGACAATGCAATGATTCCGGGTGTGGGCGGGCATCCTTCGCACATTCTTTTTCTGACGGCGGACGCTTTCGGAGTTCTTCCGCCGATTTCGCGCCTGACTCCGGAGCAGGCCATGTATCATTTCCTGAGCGGCTACACGGCCAAGCTAGCGGGCACGGAGCGCGGGTTGGGCAGCGATCCGCAAGCTACATTCAGCGCCTGCTTCGGCGCGCCGTTTCTGCCGCGGCCGCCGCTCGAATACGCCAAGATGCTGGGTGAGAAGATGCGCGAGCACGACGTGAAATGCTTCCTGGTGAACACCGGTTGGGTGGGTGGAGCGCATGGCGTTGGGAATCGCATGGATTTGAAATACACGCGCGCGATGGTGAGCGCGGCAGTGGATGGGGAGCTGGATCACGTCCCCACGCATCCTCATCCGGTGTTCCAGGTGGGGGTTCCGGTGAGCTGTCCCGGTGTTCCGTCCGAAGTTCTGGATGCGCGCCGGCAATGGCGAGATGGCGCGGCTTACGATCAGGCGGCCGAGAGTCTGGATGTGCGCTTTCGGAAGAATTTCGAGAAGTTCGGCGAAGCGGCCTGGGCTAAGGTGGAGGCTGTGCAGGCGGTGCGGTAACTCTTAGCGTTCGTTCCACTTCTTCGGGGTGGAAGCCGAATGGACCCGCGGCCGTCTTCATTGCGACTTTTCCGTCACGGTCGATTACGTATAAGCGGTCCGGCCAGCCGGTGTAGGCTTTTTCGGTGGAGTCGGAAAAGTCGTCCAACAGGGCTGGGATTTGGATGTGTAGGTTGCGGACGCACGAATCGGCCACTGATTCGCGCTCGCCGATACTTTTCGGCATGGCAAAAACGACACCCTGCTTGACGTTCGATTCCATCTGCCACACGTTGCTGGCGTGAGCTTCCAGGATGTAGACCACGTAGAATGCCACGCGATCTTTATATTGCTGGTACAGCTTGTTGAGCGCGGGAACCTCCCGGCGAAAGGGCGGTCAAGTATAGCTCCCGAAGATCAGCACCACCGGTTTCGATCCGCGGAAAGAAGATAGCGAGACTTCCGAAGTTTTATCTAACGTACGCAGGTGAAAATCCGGGGCTGGGTCGCCGATGTTCAGGGTACCGGCGCGGGCGCGAAGCCAGAGGGTTTCAAATGGGAACAATAAAAATGCCGGTCCGGGAAGCTTGGCAATCGCGGTGGCGAAGCGCTCCGGCGGCTGGCGCATGGTGACATAAATCGCGGCCAGGAACAACAGCCACAGCACGAGCAATGAGACAAGAATCGCCCTGAGCTTTCGCATCTATACAGTAAGGATACGTTACTTGCGGCGCTTCTTGCGGGCTGGTTCGGGCTCGACTAACGAAAACTGCAGCTTGTGCTCGATCGGATCAACTTTGTCGAGAAGCACGTTCACACTGTCGCCGATGGAGAACTGGCGACGGGTGCGCTGGCCGATGATCTTACGGGTGTTCTCATGAAACATGTAGCGATCGCCGGGCAGCGTATCGATAGGTACCAGGCCTTCGACGAACAGATTTTCCAGCTCGACGAAGAATCCAAAGCGCGTGGTGCTGATGATGAGCGCGCGGAATTCCTCGCCCACGCGGTCCTGCATGAACTTCGCTTTCTTCCACTCCACCAGTTCGCGCTCGGCGTCGGCGGCGCGGCGTTCCGTCTCGGAACATTCGTCGGCGATGGTGGTGAGTTGCTCGGGTGCGAGCGTGTTCTTCTGACCATCGAAAAACGCGCCCAGGATGCGATGCACCACCAGATCGGGATAGCGGCGAATGGGCGAAGTAAAATGCGTGTAACTGGAAGCGGCCAACGCGAAATGGCCGCGATTCTCGGCGCTGTAGCGCGCCTGCTTGAGCGATCGCAGCATGAGGTAGCTCAGAATGCGCTCTTCGGGTTTGCCTTCGATCTTCGCGATCAACTTCTGATAGTTTCGCGAGGTTATGGACACATCGTCCGCCAGCACGATATCGGTGCGAACTTTCCGCCCATCGCGCCCACGTTCTTGCACCTTAAAGCGCTTCACCGGCAGCGCGCCTAGCCCAAGCGAATAGCCGAAGTGCGAGGCGATCTCTTCAAAGTCCAGCACGCGTTTCGGATCGGGCTTTTCGTGGATGCGGAAGAGCGACGGGGTGCCGGCCTGCTCGAGATGCGAGGCGACCGCCTCATTGGCCGACAGCATGAACTCCTCAATCAACCGGTGGGCGATGTTGCGGGGACTGCGTTTGACGCCGGTCATTTCGCCGAACTCGTCGAATTCAATCAGCGGCTCTGGCATGTCAAAATCGATGGCGCCGCGCTGGACGCGCTTTTTGTTCAGGATCAGCGCCAACTCCTGCATCAATTCGAAGCGTGAAACCAGGCGGGCGTAGCGGTCGCGCAGGCTGGCATCGCCTTCGAGCAATGCGTGGACACTGGTATAGGTCATGCGCTCCACGCTACGGATCACGCCTCGGCAAAAGTTCTGAGAGATGATATCGCCGCGATGATCGATTTCGAGCAGAACCGAAAGCACCAGTCGGTCCACGCCGGGTTTGAGCGAGCAGATTTCGGTGGAAAGCTCAAGCGGCAGCATGGGGACGGCGCGATCGGGAAAGTAGACGCTGGTGCCACGCAGGGCGGCCTCGTCATCGATGGGCGAGCCGGGCGTTACGTAGTGGCTGACGTCCGCGATATGGACCTGCAGCGCATAGTTGCCGTTCGCAAGGCGTTCCACCCAAACCGCGTCGTCGAAATCGCGCGCGATTTCGCCATCGATGGTGACGATATCGAGATCGCGGAAATCCTGGCGGCTATTTAGCTCATCCAAGCGAATGGTGTTGGTCACGTTTTGGGCCTGTTCCAGCACCGCTGGTGGAAATTGATGCGGGATATGATGCTTGCGGATGACGATCTCGACGTCGACGCCGAAGTCGTCCGGATGGCCCAGCACTTCAATGACGCGGCCGGTGGCGTGGCCGCCATCTTCAGGAAATTCGAGGATCTCGACATTGACGATCATGCCGTCGAGATCGTCGGGGCTCGCGACGTCTAGAGGTTTCACGCCGACTCGGTCGCGGCTCTCGGCCGTTCGAGGCAATTCCATACCTTCAGGAATGTCGATCCATTGATTGATTCGCTCGTCGTGCGGAATGACGTAGGAGCCGCGTTTACGGATCTTAAACTCGCCGACCACCGTGAGATGAGCGCGCCGCAGGATCTTGACGATCTCGCCGTCAGCCCGGCCATCGCTATCAATGCGTGAGATGTGGACCACTACGCGATCGCCGTGCATGGCGGTCTGCGCGGAATCGCGAGGGATGTAGACATCGCCGCGCAAGCCCTCGACGGGACGATCGGGAATGAGGAAGCCGTACCCGTCGCGATGCATATTCAGGCGACCGATGGCGTACTCGCGGCTGAAGCGGGCGGCTACGAAATGGCCGGAGCGCACTTCCACCAGGTCGCCACGCTCGGTCAAGCGATCCAACGCGGAATCCACATCGTCGCGCGATGCGCCGCGCGCGCCAAGTTCGCGAACCAATTGCTTGAAGGTGGCGCGGGCGTGGGGGAGCTTCGAAATGTGCTGGAGGATCGCGGAATCGGTCACTTGACAATTATAAGGGCCGTGACCCTGATGGCGAGACATGACGGTCTGTCTGCCAGTGCACATAATCAAGCCGGGCTTGTAGGGGAAACACCTACATTATCGTCTGACAATATCTGACGTCGGGTTGTATTCTCGCCGACACACTAGTCCGCTAACGCCGCAAATTCTGGCACCTTTCGGAAATCTCGTGTTAGTATGTATCAAATTCCCCCATCGACGCCATCGGTTTTTCGTGCTTACTCGACCCGATGCTCGGCGACCAGTATCCTTTGGCCAAACTGTTGGCGTTGCAGCGCCAAGTCCCCAATGTTCGAGGGGAACACAAAGGAATGTCGGAATAAGCAGAACAGTTGATTCTTAAGAAGGAGGAAGTTGCCCGCGGCGTTTGGTAACCCACGCTACAATTTGAATCGCGCACGGCGATCCCGGATGAATTTTGTTGGACCATGCAAACCGGGAGCGGCGTCGTGATCCTGGTTCTTTCGAGGTTCAAGGTGGCGAATGGCCTGGAAGACTCTGTGGCTCGCGCTTTTATGGACCGTCCGCGGATGGTGGAACACGCCGAAGGCTTTTTGGGCCTGGAGGTATTCACGGACAACGGCGACGCGTCGGGTTTCTATCTGTTGACGCGCTGGACCACAGAATCCGCTTTCCGCAAATGGCATTCCAGCCCCGCGCACCACGCCTCGCACAAGGGCATTCCGAAGGGCCTGAAGCTGGATTCAGCATTCACGCAACTGACCATCATGGCGAGTCTATGCCATTGAATGCGGAGGGCCTTGCGGTCAGCCGCATCCTCCAGGAAAGCCGCGAGGCGATCGCCAAGCGCGTCACTAACCTTTACTTTGAAGCCCGTCCGCAACTCGAACAGCGTTGGAAAGGGGCTCGGCGGAAATGTACGGAGGATAACTGCTACCACCTCGACCACCTTTGCGCAGCTCTTTCCTTCGGGCAGCCCGCGCTGTTTACCGAATACATCGCTTGGACAGCAGCGCTACTGGCTGGCTTGAATATTGACGGCGAAGCGCTGGCCTTCAATCTGGGACTGCTGCGAAACACTTTGGATCTGGAGCTGGAGGGCGCAGGCGCCGCGCTGGCGTCCAAATATCTGGACATGGGGCTTCGGATTATCGAAGGAGTTGTTCCCAAGCCTCCCGAGTACATCGACGGAATCGGGGCGCTCGACGTTCTGGCGCGCGGGTATCTGGAGGCCCTACTACAAGGAGACCGCCAGAGCGCGCGACATCTCATCTTCGCCGAGGTGGACCGTGGAACTTCGATCAAGGACATCTATCTCCTCGTCTTTCAACGCGTACTGCGTGAAGTTGGCCGGCTCTGGCACTCGAATCGAATCGGCGTCGGTCAGGAGCACTATTGCACGGCCTGTACCCAGTTCATAATGTCGCAGCTCTATCCGCGCATTTTTTCTAACGAAAAGAAGGGCCGCCGCCTGGTGTCGGCTTGTGTGGGTGGGGATCTGCACGAGATTGGGATGCGCATGGTGACCGACTTCTTTGAGATGGAAGGCTGGGATACGTTCTATCTTGGCGCAAACACTCCCACTTCCGGCACCCTCCAGCTAGTGGCGCAGCGCAAGCCGCATGTGCTGGCTATCTCAGCAACGATGCCGATCCATCTACAAGCCGTGGCTGATCTGATCGCCGCCTCGCGAGCCGCCGGGAATCCGCCGCGCATTCTGGTGGGAGGGGCGCCATTTAACTCCGTACCAGGGTTGTGGGAAGATGTCGGGGCCGACGGCTATGCCCGCGACGCCGCCGAGGCCATCACCGTGGCCGGGGAGTGGTGCGCATGATTCGCGGGTCCGCGAGCTCCGCCGGCATCGCGCTCTTGTGCAACACGGAAGGGCATGTCCTCGAAGTCCTCAGCGATCAACTCGGCTTGGAAGACCGCTTTTCCGCTGGGCGCCCGTTCAGCTCCGGCTTGGCCGCGGGCAGTTTGGCGAAAAGTCTCAGCTTCCTGCAGGAGATTTGCGCGTCCCAAGCCGGGTTCGATTGGGAGCTTCAATTGGCCGGGAAAGACGGGCCTGAGTCCACTCTTTCGTTCAACGGCTGCATGGTAAGCGGCCAAATCCTGGTTTTGGGGTTTCGCCTGGGGCATAAAGAGATGGCGCTCAAGGATGCCGTGGGCGACCACCTAAAGGACAACAGCTACAACGAGCTTAGCCTCCTCAATAACGAGCTTGTCAACACACAGCGCCAACTCGCCAAACAGAATTTCGAACTGGAACACCTCAACCAGCTGAAGACAGAAGGTATTCGAGAACTCCAGCAAGCGCGGGATACGCTCGAGAAAACCGAGGAACGCATACGCTTCACACTGCGTTCCGCAGGGATCGCCGTTTGGAGTTGGCAGATCGCGCCAAATATTATCGAGGCGGATGAGAATTGCTCGGTCCAATTCGGCCTTCCGGCCGGCCAGTTCCCAAGAACCGTAGAGGGATTTGCAGCGTGCGCGCATCCGGAGGATCGCAAGCGCGTCCAACAAGAGGTCGCCGCAGCGGTGGAACACGGCGCAGAATACTCAACGGAGTTCCGCATAGTGTGGCCGGAAGGCGCAGTGAGGACTCTGGCTGCCCGCGGAAAAGTTTATTACGGCCAAGGCGGACAGCCTGAGCGGCTCACCGGCGTCACGTGGGACGTGACGGAACGCCGTGAGGCGGAGGAGAACCTGCGCGCCGCCGCGAAGAGGCTGGTGGCGGAGGGGAAGTTCCGTGAATTGCTGGAAGCGGCGCCGGACGCGGTAGTGGTGGTAAATCGCGAGGGAAAGATCGTCCTGGTGAATACGCAGGTGGAGAAGCTGTTCGGATACAGGCGAGAGGAGCTGTTGGGACAGACCATTGAGATGTTGGTGCCGGAACGCTTTCGGGGCAAACATTCGGGGCAGCGCTCGGCATTTTTCGCCGATCCTGGGCTACGGCCCATCGGGACAGGCGTGGAACTAGACGCGCTACGCAAGGACGGCGTGGAATTCCCGGTGGAGATCAGCCTCAGTCCATTCGAAAGCGAGGAAGGGCCGCTGGTTTCCAGCACTATTCGAGACATCACGGAACGAAAGCGCGTGGAACGGGGGCGCGAGCAACTTGCGTCCATTGTGGACTACTCCGATGACGCCATTATCGGCAAGTCGCTGGAAGGAAACATCGTCAATTGGAACAAAGGAGCGGAGCGGCTGTACGGGTACTCAGCCGAAGAGGTAATGGGGAAACCGATTTCGATCCTGCTTCCGCCCGACCGCCCGGACGAGTTACTCGAAATCATATCGAAGCTCCAGCATGGCGAAATTATTAATGAGGAGACGGTGCGGCGAAGAAAGGATGGCACGCTGATTGACATCGCGCTCACGGTCTCTCCGATCAAGAATTCGCGTGGCATCGTGACAGCGGCGTCAGCCATTGCGCGCGACATAAGCGAGCGAAAGCGGGCGGATGCGAAGTTCCGAGGATTGCTGGAAGCAGCGCCGGATGCCGTGGTGGTGGTGAATCCAGAGGGAAACATCGTCCTGGTCAACACTCAGATGGAGAAGCTGTTTGGATACGCGCGAGAAGAACTGCTGGGGCAAACCATTGAGATGCTGGTACCGGAACGCTTCCGGGGTAAACATCCCGAGCACCGCGACGGGTTTTTCGCTGACCCCCACGTGCGGGCCATGGGCGCGGGCGTGGAACTATACGGGCTGCGCAAAAACGGAACGGAGTTTCCGACCGAGATCAGCCTCAGCCCGCTAGCGACCGACGAAGGCATCCTGGTTTCCGCCGCCATTCGCGACATCACGAAGCGCCAGGCAATTGAAGATGAGCTGCGAAATAGCCGCGCCGTGCTGCAGGGACTTTTTGAGTCGTTACCCGCCCTGTTCCTCATCCTCACGCCCGACCTGAAGATCATCTCAGTGAGCGACGCATATCTTAAGGCAACGATGACTAAGCGGGAGGACTTGCTCGGCCGGGGTATCTTCGAGGTTTTCCCCGATAATCCCGAGGACCTTGCGGCAACGGGGGTCTCTAAATTGCGCGCGTCCTTCGACCGGGTGTTCCAGACCGTCGCTCCAGACACCATGGCCATCCAGAAATACGACATACGGCGGCCGGACGGCGTCTTCGAGGAACGTCACTGGAGCCCGATCAACTCCCCCGTGCTGGGGCCGGACGGCCGGATCGTGTATTTGATCCATCGCGTTGAGGACGTGACGGAGTTCGTTCGGCAAAAGTCGCAACCCAAGAGCATCGAGCCGCTCACGCTTATGGAGCAGATGGAAGCCGAGATTTTCCGCAACTCGCAGCAGTTGCAGGCCGCCAACGCGCAATTGCTGCAAGCCAAGGCGGACGCGGAGGCGGCCAACCGGGCCAAGAGTACGTTTCTTTCGACCATGTCTCACGAGATCCGCACCCCGATGAACGCCATTCTCGGCTATGCCCAGTTGATGTTGCGGGATCCGGACCTGGAAGCTGACGCGAAGGCGAATCTCAAGATCATTGGCCGAAGCGGCGACCATTTGCTAGCACTCATAAACGATGTTTTGGATATGTCCAAGATCGAGGCTGGACGCACCGAACTCGCTCCTGTTACCTTCAACCTCTCCCGGACGTTAGACGATCTGGCCGCGATGTTTCGGTTGCGTGCCGAGGCGAAGGCGCTGCGATTCGAAATGCTGGTAGAACGAGAGTCCGTGATTTACGTTGTCGCGGACGAAGGCAAGATTCGGCAAGTGCTGATCAACCTGCTCGGAAACGCAATCAAGTTTACACAGCTTGGTCATATCAAGTTGCAGGTCACTTTGGAGGAAAGGAAGGGCGGTCAACTGTGGCTGTCGGCGAGGGTTGAGGATACCGGATTGGGGATCGCGGAGGAGGACCAAAAGAAGTTATTCGCGTCCTTCAGCCAGATCAGGAGCGGTTTGGACAGCCTGAAGGGAACGGGTTTGGGGCTGGCCATCAGCCGTCAATACGCGCGGCTGATGGGAGGCGATATCAGTGTCGCCAGCAAGCTGGGCAGTGGCTCGGTGTTCCGGCTCGAGATCCCGATTGGCCGTGGCGAGGCAGGCGTGGCGCTGAAGACAAGTCCAGCACGCCGCGTGGTTGCCTTGCGGGCGGGACAGGAAGCTCCCAAGATCCTAGTGGTCGACGATCACCCCGACAACCGGGATTGGCTGATGAAGCTACTGCGTTCCATTGGGTTCTCGGTGCAAAGTGCGGATAACGGGGAGGCAGCCATCCAAAGCTGGGCGGAATGGAGCCCACGGTTGATTCTGATGGATGTGCATATGCCGGTGATGGACGGGATTGAGGCGACCCGAAGAATAAAGTCAGATTCTCGCGGGAGGCAGACGGTTATCGTTGCGTTGACGGCTAGCGCCATGGATGAAGACCGTCGAAGAGTGTCTGAAAGCGGGGCCGACGATTTCCTGGCGAAACCTTGCCATGAGGACGAACTCCTGGAGAAAATGCGCGCCCTTCTAAACATTGCGTTTGACTATGAGGAAGCGAGTGGGGCCGAGGACGAATCCCATCCCGGGGTAGTGGCCCTCAGCGCGGATAGGCTCGGGCAACTGCCACGGGAGCTAATCAAAGAAATCCGTCGTGCGACTTTGAGCGGCAACAAGAAACTTCTGAACGAGCTGATCCTCAAGGTGCCCGATCGTGATTCCGCGCAAGCTCTCCAGGAGCTTGCCGACAAGTACGAATACGATGCCCTCGCGCGATTGATGGAGGAAGTGTGACGCCCTTGACTGAGCAGGCACTGTCTCGGGGCAACATCATGGTGGTGGATGATAATCCCGCGAACCTGAAGCTATTGGAGGACATGCTTCGTCAGCGCGGGCACGAAGTACGGTCGTTTCCACTGGGTAGGCTGGCGCTTCGAGCGGCGGAACAGGAGCCGCCTGACCTGATTTTGCTGGACATCAACATGCCGGAACTGAATGGCTACGAAGTGTGCCAACAGCTGAAGTCGAGCGCGCTCCTCTCTGAAATCCCAGTGATTTTTCTCAGCGCTCTGAATGCGACCGAAGACAAGGTAGCGGGGTTTCGATCGGGTGGAGCCGATTACGTCTCCAAGCCATTCGAGTTCCAAGAAGTGCAGGCCCGCGTAGAGACGCAGCTCAATTTGCGGCGCGCCCAACAGGCCGAGCGCGATTTGCTGGAAAGGACGCTCGGAGGCGCGGTCGGGACATTTTTGGAGTTAGTCCAGATTACATCGCCGGTGCTGGTCTTGCGGTCACATTCTATCCGGGATATCGTTCTCTGCCTCACCAAGCGAATGGGGCTTAGGGATGCATGGCAATACGAGCTGGCCGCGATGTTGTGTTTGGTGGGCTGTATCGTGTTGCCCACCGAGCTTTTCGAAAAGGCCTACGGCGGCCAGGAGCTCTCGCCCGACGAGGATCAGATATTTCGCGCTCATCCGGAGGTCGCCGCCGGCCTTCTTTCCAACATTCCGCGGCTGGAAGTAATAGCCGAGATGATTCGGAAGCAACACAAACCTGATGCAGACCTGTCCCCCACGGAGCCATCCAGACAAGGCGCTCTCATGCTCCATCTAGCATTGGAACTGGACCGAAGAATCTATCAAGACGTCGATTCTAGCTCCGCAATCGCTCAGCTCAGGGGATCGGGCCGATTCAACGGCCGCATGCTGGACGCGCTAGACGACTATTCTCCAACGAAAGGAGAGTTCGAAGTGCGACAACTACTGATTCGAGAGCTTCGCTCCGGGATGGTCCTGGATGAGGATATTTTTACCGCCCAAGCGAATCTCCTGGTTTTCAAGGAAGGAATGGTTCTCAAGCCCCATTGGATTGAACGCCTCGGGAATTTCGCCAGAACCACCGGCGTCCAGGAGCGGGTGCGCGTTCGGGTTCCAAAGCTCGCTGGTATGGTCCGATTATCGAAGCTGGCTCATGACCTTTCCGGAAACGAACCAAATAAAGGGTAAAAGTTTTCACTAAACATAGGGTTGAGACAAGTTCGGACGACGGACATCCGAATCGGTTTTCGAGAGAACGTTCGACAGCCTAAGGCTGAGCAATCTTTAGGCTCGCGCAGGAGGAGGCCTACCCCGACATGCGAGAACATTCCTTGGACGTAGCGAACATCCTAATCGTGGATGACGATGCAGCCAACCTAAAGCTCTTGGAAGACATGCTCCGGCAGCAAGGGTATGAGGTGTATTCGTTTCCAAGGGGCAGGCTGGCGCTGGCAGCGGCGGAACAGAAACCGCCTGACTTGATTTTGTTGGACATCAATATGCCGGAAATGAATGGCTACGAGTTGTGCGAACGACTCAAGTCCAGCGCGGCGCTTTCAGACATCCCTGTCATTTTCCTTAGCGCTCTTAGCGAAATAGAGGACAAGTTGAAAGCCTTCCAGTATGGTGCGGTGGACTACTTATCCAAGCCTTTTCGATTCGAAGAAGTTAATGCCCGGGTGGAAACGCACCTCAAACTGCACGAGCTCCAGCGGGCCCTTAAGCGGCAGAATGAACGCTTGGAGGAGGCTGTGGCCACGCGCACACAGGAACTTGCCGAAGCAAACCAGAGGTTGACCATCCTGGACCGATCGAAGAGCGATTTCCTGAATCTCATCTCTCACGAATTCCGCACTCCCCTGAACGGCATTCTTGGAGTCGGCGAGCTTATTTTGGACGCAATGCCCGCTACCGAGGAGAACAACGAGCTCCAAGGGATGTTCAAACGGTCTCGCCAAAGAATTCTCTCGATACTAGAGGATGCTTTGCTTCTGACTCAAATAGACGTCCATAGCGACCAGTTCAGATCTGCTCCGGTTTCTTTATATACCGCGTTGAGGCGGGCAACTGAAAGCACCACCGAGTTCGCCGAATCCAACGAGGTAACGCTGACTGCGCCATCGGCCGACATGGGTCTCGTACTGGCGGATGAGAACTTGCTGGTAAGGGCTTTGCAGGCGCTGATCGAGACCGCTGTTAAATTCTCCAAAAAGGGCGGGGTTGTCGGGCTGTCAGGCGAGGTTGCGGCCGGTTCGCGGAGGATCATCATCGAGAGTCAGGGAGGGACGGTCCGCGATGCGGCACTGTCGAAATTCTTCGATCTCTTCTCGATCGGCGAGACGCTCACGCCCGGCGCGGACTTGGGGGTTGGCCCTGCCTTGGCATACCGCATTCTTTCGTTGTTCGGCGGTTCGGTCAGCATTGTGAACCGGGATCCGGCTGGAATACGATTGACGGTATCGCTAAGGAATGCTGCACCGGCCGAAGACGGTCCGAGGTGAAAGAGCCGTCGGCATGAGTGCCGACGCGGCAGGCAGGAGTGCCTGCGCCACATCATGGAATGACCGTAAAGGTGACTGATGGATTGATGGTTCCCGCGCCACTGCTCACGTTTAGCCGCAAGGTGTATGATCCTGGCGAGAGATCTCTCAGCGGGAGCCATTTCTCAATTACAGGACCGGCTGCTTCGCTGTAATCGAGGACAACTGCGTTCGTTCCGCTGCGCGTGATCTGGTATTCTATGCTGCCTGGCGCGAAGTGGTAGAGCTGGACATAGATGCCGAGCTTTTCATCGTTGCGGAAGTTCGCGCTCACGCGCGGCCGGACTTTGGTGTCGCCGATGACGAACTGGCCGGCGCCGATTCTTCTTGCCGGCACGGGCTCCATCAGGTCGGCAAGAATGATGGAACTGGCCGCCAGCTTCTCCTCCTCAAATTGTGGAACGTCCAGCGCGGCTTCATAGGTGGTGGTATTTCCGCCGGTGACATCCTTGGCGACGATGTTCAAGCGATACCGGCCGGGAGGAAGCGGTATGGTCTGCTGATACACCGACGAAAGCTGGGAAGTCCCCTCCACAGAAACGACATCCTCAAACACTTTCACTACGCGGCGCGACATAGTGGTGATGCGTCCGTACAGATTGACGGTGGCTTTCGACGCGCCGTCTTTTTCGAGGAATTGGAGATCCTTGGTGTCGAACTGAAGAGTGATGTTCGCATAGATGGACGCCGGAGTCACCGGGATGAAATCGGTCCGAACCTGCATGGGCAGCGTGTTGTAGCGAACGTTGGTGGTTACCAGGGCTTCGAGGTCGGTGTATTTGATGGCAGGTGCGTGTCCCCATTTGCTCAGCAGTTCCAATGGAGTGAATTCGTCGCGCATCGACGTTGAACCCGTGGTTGGCGGCTGTGGAGACATCGGAGTGTGCGCCAGTGCGTTTTTCTCGTTGGGATCGATGGTGATATGGTACTCGCCGCTCATGGTCTGGTCGACGAATTCGAACACTACGTTAGTGCCAATGCCTTGGATGAAGCGGTAGCGCCAAGTCTCGAACGGAAAAGCCTGGCTTTGGCCGCCTTGATCTTGCGGGAGCTGATAAGTTCCGCCGGAGGGGTGGGATTCGATTTCATCGGGTGGGCCGTAAACGATATAGGTCCGGCCGCGATCAGTTTTCCAGCCGGGGATGCCGGAAGCGAAGCGCTCATTGGCGTAGGCGATGCGGCGGTAGTGCTCTTCTTTGAATTCATTCTCTTCGGTATCCGGAGTTGGATCGCGGCGCAGCCAGAATTGTTCGATGAAGCTTTCGCGTTCAGCGTCGTTCGAGAGACCATTGAACGCACGGCGCTCTTCGTCGGTGATGATGTAAGCGACGTCGACGTTTAACCAAATCTTGTAGGGAGACTCTAGTTCACGGCGTAGTTTCTCGTCGCGCTTTTTCTTTTCTTTTTGAGAGAGCGGCTTGGTAATCGTTTCCGCTTGAGGGGGCTGTGCGATTGCGAACAAACGCGCACAGCAGAAGACAACCAACAGCTTGTCGCGCATAGTGACTCCTTGAAGCATTCTTGGCTTCCGAAGGACTCTGCGCGACCCCCGGCCCAGTTAGAGGTCCGACGCGGGGCCGTTGGCGGCGGTTTCACAATTATTCTTGACGGTGAACCGCACGCTTCCCGGACTGATTCTCTGGATCATTTTATCTGTCTACTGGACCGCGGCATCGCGGAACTCTTCTTCAACCAAGAGCGCCGAATCCAAACTGTCGACAGGTCTCCATCAGATCTTGCTTTGTGCGGCGCTCGTTCTACTTTTCTGGCCGGCGCGCCGCCAGCCAGTTATCACGTGCTCGTTGCATTGGCGTTATTGGTAGTGGCTTAGTGCGACAATCCCGGTTGGAAGAACACTTCCTGCTTGCGCCGTTGCTCTACTGGCGGCCGCGCCTGGAAGGCGATGATTGCGGGCGAGTCGCACCCGGAGCGGCTGTGTGTTTCGTTTGGACCTCGTAAGCTTGCAGACCAGGCGTCGGCAAGAGTGCCGACGCGGCACGCTGAGAGCGTGCGCCACAATGGATTCCACCACTTTACTGGGTGTCTCAATGAGTGATGGCGTGGAAACGGCCGATTGCGTGGGTGTTGGTGGGCGCGGGCACCGGCGTGGCGTTGTGCCTGGCGGCGGGCGTGGTGCTGTGCGAGAATGCCGTTCACGTTCCCAAGCGAGTGACACTGGAGGCCTCTTTTGCCCACACTGACAAGCGGACCGTGCAGATCACTGCGAGCGATGGCGCGGTGCTTCGGGCGTGGCTCTTTGCTCCACAAAACAGCAATGGAAACTACGTGATCGCGTTGCACGGGATTTCGGATTCGCGAGCCGGCGTGATGGGGCTGGCGCGGTTATTCGTTGAGAATCACTATGCGGTGTTGGCGCCTGACAGTCGAGGGCATGGAGAGAGCGGCGGAGAGGTTGTGACGTATGGTTTGCGCGAGGCAGACGATGTACACCGGTGGGTGGATTGGATGGTGGCTTCCGAACATCCGCGCAATGTGTACGGCATGGGCGAGTCGCTGGGTGCGGGAGTGCTGCTACAGTCGCTTGCTCGGGAGCACAGGTTCAGCGCGGTGGTGGCCGAATGCCCGTTCGCGAATTTCGAACGCGTCGCGGTAGATCGCGTGGCGCAGCGGATTCCGGGTGCTCAGTTGGTGCGGAATGCACTCGCGGTCCCGATGGTTTGGTCCGGGTTTCTGTATGCGCGGGTGAGATATGGGTTGGATTTTCGTGGCGCGTCGCCTGAGACAGCAATAGACCACATCGCGACGCCGGTGCTGCTGATTCATGGGTTGGCGGACACGAACATCTATCCGGCGCACTCCGAGACACTGGCTGCGCGGAATCCGCGGATGGTTACACTGTGGCTGGTGCCTGGGGCGCGGCATACGACGGCGCTTGGCGCTGCGCCACAGGAGTTTCGAGCTCGCGTGCTGGGTTGGTTTGCGGATCATGCATCCGGTTGGCAGGCGAAAGCGCCTGCCCCACTTGTATACTGATCCAGGGGGTGAACTATGCAGATCGATCAGGACAAACTCAATCAGTTTCTTGGACAGATGGTGGGTGAATTGGGCGCGGCTATGAACGCCGCGCTGGTACTCATCGGCGACAAACTAGGGCTGTATAAAGCTATGGCAGGGGCGGGACCGATTACTCCCGCAGAGCTGGCGCGCAAAACCAATACCGACGAACGATACGTGCGCGAATGGCTCTCGGCGCAGGCGGCCGGCGGCTATGTTACCTACGACGCCGCCTCGAAAAGCTTCACGCTGCCAGATGAACAGGCATTTGCACTCGCGATGGAGGACTCGCCCGCGTATATGCCCGGCGCTTTTCATATCGTGAGCGCAATCATGAAGGACGAGCCGAAGCTGACCGAGGCGTTTCGCTCGGGCGACGGCGTGGGCTGGGACGAACACGACGCGGCGCTGTTTGTTGGAACTGAGCGGTTCTTCCGGCCGAACTACGCGGCCAACCTGGTGAACTCCTGGATTCCCTCGCTGCACGGCGTCGAGGCGAAGCTGAAGCAGGGCGCGCGCGTGGCCGATATCGGTTGCGGGCATGGCGCGTCCACCATCCTGATGGCGCAGGCTTATCCGAATTCGCGCTTCGTCGGATTCGATTATCATGGCCCGTCCATCGGATTCGCGAGGCGGGCTTCTGCCAAGGCGGGCGTCAAGAATGCGAGCTTCGAAGTGGCTACCGCGCAGGATTTTCACGGGGCCAAGTATGATTTCGTGACCTTCTTCGATTGCCTGCACGATATGGGCGATCCGGTAGGCGCGGCGAAACATGTCCTGGAGATGATGAATCCGGACGGCGCCTGGATGATCGTGGAGCCGTTCGCTCACGACGCTTTGGAGAAGAATTTGAATCCGGTAGGGCGCTTGTACTACGCCGCTTCAACGATGATTTGTACGCCGGCCTCGCGGGCGCAGGAAGTGGGGCTGTGTCTGGGCGCGCAGGCTGGCGAGGAGCGGATGCGGAAGGTGGTGACGGACGCAGGGTTTCAGAAATTTCGAAGGGCTACGGAGACGCCGTTCAATCTGGTTTATGAGGCGAGGGCGTAGGGGAGAAGGCGGCAGGCGGCAGAAGGCAGGAGGCAGGCGGCAGGGGGCAGGAGGCGGGGAACGCGTCGGGTTTTGGTAAGCTGGGGCATTGATGCTGAGATGGGCGGTTCTACTACTGTTGGTTCCGGTGATGATGTTCGGACAGCACCGGGGACGCAGCGGCTCGGTTCCCCCTCCGCCATCCGCTTCGCCTGACTTCAAGGATGTGGTCGCCACTTTCGCGGGCGTTCTCAAGAATGTAACCAAGAAAGAGATCACGATCGATGTGGACGAGAGCCACGAAATCATGACGTTCCGGCGAACCAAGGAGACTAAATTCACGAGCGATGGCGCTGAGGTGAAGGCTAGCGGGATCGATCTTGAGAGTCACATAACAGTAGATGCCAAACAGGACCCGGACTCAAAGCTCCGGGCCGTCGCGGTGAAAGCTGGTCCGGACGCTAGACCAGCCGCAAAGTAGCGGCTACCACATTTTGCCTTCGGGCATCCAGGTTCTGGAGATGTAGTCGATTGCGACTTGGCCCAGCAGCAGGACCATCCAGAAGAAGCCGGCGCCGACGAAGAGTTTGGTGAGCGGGCTCTCCGCTTTGACGTTCATGAAGATGAGGATCACCAGCATCATCTTGAAGAACGCGATCAGCAACGCCACTACGATGTTCCACTCGCCCAACTCAATCTGGGCCACGTAGTAAGTGACGAAAGTCAGGATGGTCAGCGTGAGCCAGACCAGAACGTAGGTTCGAACTGAGGATACGGGATGCATATTAGATGAGTTTCTTTGTACGACCAATCAAGTACAGGAGCGGGAACAGGAAGATCCAGACGATATCGACGAAGTGCCAGTATAGACCGCTGATTTCGACTGGAGTGAAGTAGGTAGGACCGAATTTGCCCCTTCTCGCCATCATGAAAATCGTAAGCATCAGGACCACGCCCACCAGCATGTGGACAGCGTGGAAGCCGGTCATGAAAAAGTAAAAGCAAAAGAGAATCTGGGCCGGTCTTGCGTATTGCGCCTGATTCGGGAAGTCCTTGGTGTTGCTGTAGTCCCAATGCCCGGCAAACAGAGGGACTTTATTGTCCACCCAGTGCGCGTGATATTCAAAAGCCTTGACGCCCAGAAAGGCGAGTCCGAAAAAGATGGTCACCAACAGAAGAATTTGCAGCGCTTGCTGTTGTCCCAGGCGAGCCGCGCGCACCGCGAGCGCCATGCTCAAACTGCTGACGATCAGTACGGCGGTGTTGATGGCGCCAAACATGGGATCCATGTGCATGCTGGTGCTGGCGAAAGCGCCGGGGTACATGGAGCGATAGATCATGTAGGCGCAGAACATGCCGCCGAAGAACATGATTTCGGTCAGCAGGAAGACCCACATTCCGAGCGTGGCGGAGTCAAACTGCTGCTCCATGGTATCGAAATGATGCCGGAGATTCGGATTGTGTTCGGCTACGGCGCCGTGCGTATCAGCCACCGTGCTCCTCCTTGTGCGCTGCGTAAGCGTAGGCTTCTTCGGTTACGATGGGCGGTGTCTCGAAGTTGTAAGTGGGCGGAGGCGACGTAGTTTGCCACTCCAGTCCCTTGGCCTTCCACGGATTATTTCCAGCAAGCGGCCCGTATTTCAGTGACCACATGAAATAAATGAAGGGAATGATATATCCAACGCCAAGAACGGTGGCTCCGGCGGTAGACAACACGTTATACACCTGAAATTCCGGCGCGTAGGCATGATAGCGGCGAGGCTGGCCGAGGTAACCGGCAATGAATTGCGGGAAGAACGTNNGTTATCTTCGGCCACCAGAAATGGAGCCCTCCCATGTAAGCCAGCACCATGCCGCCGACCATCACGTAGTGGAAGTGCGCTACGACGAAATAAGTATCGGTGACGTGAACGTCCACCGCCAGCGTAGCCAGGAACAGGCCGGTGAGGCCGCCGATGGTGAACAGGCCGATGAACCCGAAAGCATACAGCATGGGCGTGTCGTAGCTGATGGACCCTCGGAACATAGTCGCGGTCCAGTTAAACACTTTGATAGCGGAGGGAACGGCCACCAGAAAGCTCAGCAGCGAGAAATACAGGCTGGCGTACATGGACATGCCGGTGACGAACATATGATGACCCCAAACCAGGAAGCCGATGACCGCGATTCCGATGCTGGAGGCCGCGACGAAAGAATACCCGAATACGGCCTTGCGTGAAAAGCAGGAGACCAGTTCGCTGATTACGCCCATGCCCGGCAGAATCATGATGTACACGGCCGGATGCGAATAGAACCAGAACATGTGCTGGAACAGAATGGGATCGCCGCCGATGGCGGGATCGAAGATACCGATATGGAAGGCGCGTTCCAGGCCCACCAGCGCCAGCGTGATTGCGACTACCGGCGTACCGAGCACCTGAATCAGGGAAGTGGCGTAATGGGCCCAGACAAACAGCGGCAGCCGGCCCCAGGTCATGCCGGGGGCGCGCATTTTGTGAATGGTGACGATGAAATTGAGTCCGGTGAGAATGGACGAGAAGCCGGCGATGAATACACCGACCGCGGCTGTGATGACGAAAGTATTCGAAAAAGTGCTGCTGAAGGGGGTGTAGAATGTCCAGCCGGTGTCGACTCCGCCCATCACAATGGCGATGAGAGCGAACAGTGCGCCAGCGATGTAAATGTACCAACTCAACAGATTAATGCGCGGGAACGCCAGGTCTTTGGCGCCGATCATCATGGGCACTAAGAAGTTTCCAAGCGTGGCAGGGATTGACGGGATGAGAAAGAAGAACACCATGATGATGCCGTGCATGGTGAAGAACTTGTTGTAGGTGTCTGAATTGACCAGATCGCCTTGCGGCGTGAGCAACTCCAGCCGGATGAGCCCGGCGAAGATGCCACCCAGGACGAACATCACCGTGATGGAAATCATGTATAAAACAGCGATGCGCTTATGGTCCGTGGTAAACAGCCAGGACTTCCAGCCGTACTCCGCGTTCAAGTAATTCGGCGTTTCTATGGTCTGTGGATCTTGTAAAACGGTACTCATTTTTTACCCTCAGTTCCAGGCGCTGCCACAGCACCTGGAGCTTTTGTGATGGCCAGAGACTTGATGTAAACGATCAACTGCAACAGGTGCTCCTCGTTAATCTGGTTTACGTAGGTCGGCATGACATCCGATTTGTAGCCGGCGACGATCTTCGCATTTGGATTGAGGATTGACTCGCGAATGTAGGCGTCGTCGGCCAACACGGTTTTTCCATCGTTCAACTGTACGCGCGAGCCGTAGACGCCGCGCAGGATGGGGCAGCGGCCTTGCTGATCGAGTTGATGACAAGTGGAGCAGCCATACTGCCCGAACAGCCGCTCGCCTTGCTGCACCATGGTACCTTCCGCGCCTCCGTTGCTCAACCAGTTCTCATAATCCGGCTCGCTCATCACGGTGACCCAGCCGACCATGCCGGAATGTTCNNAACCACATGCTGTCGTAACGGCCGGGCACTACATCGTGCTTCAGGCGAAAGGCCGGGATGAAGAAGCTGTGGATGACGTCTTCGGAAGCGAGGGTTACCTTCACGGGCCGCCCCACTGGGACGTGCAATTCGTTGATCTCGCGCTGGCCTTCCGGATATTGGATTTTCCACATCCATTGCTTGCCGACCGCATAGACATCCATGGCATCTGGCGGCGGGCTGGCGTTCGCGAAATAGATCTGCGCGCCCCACCAGAAGAACGTGAGCATGATGAGAAACGGGATTACCGACCAGGCGATTTCGAGTTTTAAAGAGCCGTGGATGGGCTCGGGAATTTCATCATCCGAGCGGCGCCGGTATTTGATGGCAAAGATGAAAACAGCCGCGAAGATCAGCGTGGACATCACCACCGTAACCGCGGATAGATAGTAATACAGGTAATCGACGCTCGCGGCGGTGGTGGAGGCTGCTTCGGGTAAAAATGGTATCTGCATTTGCTTAGGCAGGCCTCCCTAGGGCGGCGGAGGCATCGTGCCGATTACGGTCGCGCCGGATGAGAACGAACAGCAGAGCGCCCAGCGCGATCACAGTGGCGGATCCAAGGATCCGGATGACGTTCGTAATGATGAGGCCATATTTGCCGGTCATCGGATCATAGTGAAAGCAGAACAGCATGATGGCATCCACGGGCGATCCGATTTTGTGCTGGGAGGCTTCCACCAAGCCTAATCGGAAATCCCTAGGCTTGTATTCGATTCCATAAAAATAGCGCGCGATGCGGCCCTCGGGAGTGATCACCATGATGGCGCTGGCGTGGGCGAACTGTTTCGAGATGGGATCGTACTTGTAGTGGAACCCGGCTGCGTCGGCCAGCTTCTTGATGTTGGCTTCCTGGCCGGTCAGGAAATGCCAGCCTTCCACCGCGCCCTTGCCTTTGTACTTTTCGACATAGTTGGCTTTCTTGGATGCCGCCAGTTGCCAGGTTTCATGAGGATTGAAGCTGACGGTGACCACTTCGTAATCCTTGCCCAGGTCGAGCGTGCTTTGCTCCATGCTGTGAGTGAGGCCGTTCAGGACCATGTTGCAGAGCATCGGACATTCGTAATAGACCAGCGCCAGCACTACCGGTTTCTGGCGAAAGTATTGGCCCAGGCGAACGGTTTGGCCGGTTTCGTCCTTGAAGGTGAGTTCGAGAGGGAGTTGGGCGTTGAGATTCTGGTCGATGCCGACGCCGCGAGCGATGGCTGGGAGGCCGTATTGTTGAGCGGCAACCGGAATGGCTAGCGCCACGGCGAGAAGGCACAAGGAGATTCTTTTTATGCCTTGCGTCGGCAGGAGTGCCGACGCGGCACGCAGGAGTGCGTGCGCCACGGTGGGTGCAGATACAGATACAGATACAGGTACAGGTACAGGTACAGGTGCGGGCAGGGGTAGAGATCTGGGCAAAAAATTACTTCGGGGCATTTTTACTTCCTTTGGACGCCAGGATGTCCGGTAGATAATCGTGGGTTGGTAGTCCCTTCTTGGCTAGTTCATCAATGGCCTGGTTGATGGGGATCCTGACGATGCCCTGGCTCTTGTCTACCCAGGCGTAGGAGCTCAAGACGTGGTCCTCGCGGGCGTGGACGTCCAGGAGTTGTTTAAAGGGTTCCACTTCAATGCGCGGCTCGGGGGGAATCTGCTGCTGACTTTGCTTGGCCGACTCCTGGGTTTGATACTCATGGCTGAAGAACCGGAAGATTCCCACCACCAGTAAAGCGACGAGAAACGTACCGACCAGCAGGACCGCCAGCGAGACCACGATGAAGCGAACGCTGATCTCGCTCTGTTCATGGCCACTACCATTTGGGGACGTGGGATGGATGGAGTGTTCCATATTAGTGGGCACGCCCCTTCACGGAATAAGTGTTGCGCGGGTCGTTGGGCACCAGCATGGGCCGTTTCTTCAAATTCCAAATGAAGTAGGCGAGCCAGATTCCACCCATGCCGATCAGGGCCGAAAGGTCGGTCCAGTAAACCTCGAGTTTTCTCTCGCGGAAAGCGGGCGCCACATACCAGAATATGTCCAACATGCGGACGACAATGATCCAAATGGCCAACACTCGCAAACGCTGGGGATTCCTCTTAACGAAACGCATCAGCAGCAGAAAGAACGGGATGCAGAAATGGAAGATGGAGATGAACCAGCCCAGGTAGCCCCATCCGCCGCTGAAGCGGCGAATGTACCAGGGGATCTCGTCCGGCAGGTTCTCGGCCCAGATGATCAGGAACTGCGCCAATCCCATGTAGGCCCACAGCATGGTGAAGGCGAGCATGAGATTGCCGAGATCGTGAAAATGCGCGGTCTTGATGAATCCGGCGAAGGGCTCGTGCTTGGAGAACAGCACCAACAAAGCGATCATGAACGCGAACGTGAGCAGCACTTCACCGACGGTGAAGAGCCAGGGGTAAATGGTGGAATACCAATCGGGCTCGAGCGACATGATCCAGTCGATGAAGGCGAAGGTAGTGGTCAAGACGAAAACCAGCAAGGCCGGGGCGCTTATACCTTTGATGCGCTTGAATAGGGCGGGATCGCCGGTACGGTCGTGCTCATTGGCCATCTTCAGGATGCGCGACCCCATGGCAATCCAGACGATAAAATAAAAGACTGTTCGGCCAGCGAAGAACGGCACGTTCATGTACACAGCTTTGTGGCCGACGGCAAAATGCTCGGCGCGGTAGGTGGCGTCGGTCCATTTATAAAGGAACGTGGTCGCGAAGAGAATCGGAATCACCAGGAGCGCGAACAGCGGAAGGGTCTGCAGGCCGGATTCGATGAAGCGCCGGATAGCAACTCCCCAGTTGCCTCCGACCACGTTGTGCAGCAGGAAAATTCCGAGGCTACCGATTGCCAGCGCGCTGATGGCAATGTAGCCGTACAAATAGGATTGCCAGAAGTGCTGTTTGTCCACGAACGCGCCAACCAAAGTGGCGGCGAACGCGATGACCCCGATCACCAGGGCGTTACGCTGCAGGCGGTCGAGCTGCGGGCCGAGAGTGTTGGTGGGCGTCATCAACGATTTCCTTGTTGCGCCGGCGCTGCGGCACTCGGAGCGATTCCGCTCGGCGGAGGCTCGACGGGCAACGTTTGCCGCTGGTCCGCGGGTACGTCCGTGATCTTTGCGGATTCGCTGAACTGGAGCGCGCGGATGTAGGCGGTGATGCGCCAACGGTCGTCCGGCACGATGCGGGAAGCGTAGCTGGGCATGGCTCCGAATCCATTGGTGATGACGTCGAAGAAGTGCCCAACCGGGGCTTTCATGAGCTTGTCGCTGTAATAGGATGCAGCTTGGCGGTAACCACGCAGCACCACCATGCCGTTTCCGTCGCCCAAGCGCCCATGGCAGGGAGTGCAATAGATGTTGAAACGGGTGCGGCCGCGTTCGATGCCGTCGCGATCGATGGGAATGGGAAACTGATCGATATCCTCGCCCGAGATTTTTCCTGTGTAGCGGGCTTCGTCGATGCGCAGATGGCCGCGCGCCACGGTTCCTTCCACAGCGGGGCGGGCGGAGCGATGGTCGGCGAAGAAATCGCTGGCGGCTAGCGGCTTGTAGCGAGGTTGGTCGTGCATGTCCTGGCGGCAGGCGGTGAGTCCAAGGAAAAGTAGGGGAAACGCAAGCCGGAGGCTTACGGTACGGTGACGATTATTTGTCAACTTCGGAGACCTCCTCGGGGTTGAGTTCCAGGAGGAACGCCTTGGTCTTGTCGCGGTCGAATTTCGGATCGTTGGCTTCGATGCACAGGAAAAATCGGTCGATGGATGCGCGCTGGGCGAATTCTGTGACGTTGAACACGGGGTGATAGGGCATCGGTAATTTGTTCATCGCCAGCATCCCGACGACGGAACTGAGCGCTGCCAACAATACGGTGCATTCAAAAGTGATGGGGATGAAAGCCGGCCAGCTATCGAAGGGGCGTCCGCCGACGTTGTGCGGATACGCGATTACGCAGATCCACCACAACAAACCGAAGCCACCGACGCACCCGGTCAGGCCACCGATCAGGACTACGAGTGAAACCCAATTTCGTTTGAACCCGATGGCTTCCGCTAAGCCTTCCACCGGCATGGGCGAATAGGCATCCATCTTGCGATAGCCGGCGTCGTAGGCGCGCTGAGCTGCGCTGACGACTTGTTCAGGCGTCTCAAACTGCGCCATTAGGCCGTATAAGCCGTGTCTGTCCCAGAAGGTCTCGGTCATGAGCGCGAACCTTTATTGGCCGCGAATGAACGCGAATGAACGCAAATTTCCTGATTGTTTTTATTCGCGTTTATTTGCGTTAATTTGCGGCCAATCGTTTTCATGTTTTTAATCCCCATGCGCCGGGCTGGGGGATGTTTTGCCGTCGTCCAGCATGTGCGGCGCTAGATGGTGCAGTACTTCTCGGACTTCGAAGATTGAGATGGAGGGAAGCACGCGTACGAACAGGACCATCAAAACCAGGAAGAAACCGATGGTGCCGGTCAGTACCGCCCAATCCCACATGGTCGGATAATACATGCCCCAGGNNACGATGGAAACAAAAAATAGCCTGGGGATGTTCTGCCGCACTTTGGCGGACCACAGCGACTGCGGAATCAGGATATTGCACAGGATCAACATCCAGAAGAAGAAGGCGTAGGGGCCGGTGCTGCGGTTCTTGTACATGAACATTTCATAGATGTTGCCGCTGTACCAGGACATGAAGGCTTCCATCATGTATCCATAAGCGACGATGAGGCCCACGCCGAGCATCAGTTTGGCGCAGGCATCCAGGTGGCGCATGGTGATGAGGTCTTCCAGGTGAAACCATTTGCGCGTTGGAATAGCCAGCGTCAGGACCATGGCGAATCCGGAATAGATGGCGCCGGCGACGAAGTAGGGCGGGAAGATGGTGGTATGCCAGCCGGGAATCATGCTGACTGCGAAATCGAAGCTCACCACTGTGTGGACAGAAACCACCAGCGGCGTTGCTAAACCGCCCAACAGCAGGTAGGCCATCTGATAACGCGCCCAGTGGCGGGCGGATCCGCGCCAGCCGAGGGCGAACATCCCAAACGTGACCTTCTGCCAGTTGTGTTTGGCCTTGTCACGCATGGTGGCAAGATCCGGCACCAGGCCGATGAACCAGAAGATGAGCGAGACGGTGAGGTAGGTGGAGACGGCGAATACGTCCCACACCAGCGGACTGCGGGGCTGCGGCCAGAGCCCCATGGAATTGGGATAGGGCCCCATCCAGTAACCCAGCCACGGGCGGCCCATATGCAGAAGCGGAAACATGCCGGCTTGCGCCACGGCGAACAGCGTCATGGCTTCGGCGAAGCGATTGATGGAAGTACGCCAGTCCTGTTTCAGGAGCAACAGAATGGCAGAGATCAGCGTTCCCGCGTGACCGATACCGATCCACCATACGAAGTTGACGATGGCGAATCCCCAGCCAACGGGGATCATGATGCCCCATACGCCGACGCCTCTGTACAACAGCCAGAACGCGCCGGCCATCAGGCCCTGCATTGCGCAGAAGGCGAGGAACAGGCTGATCCACCACTGTTTGGGCGTGGTCTGGATGGGCTTCAGGACAACGCCGGCGATTTTTTCGGTGACGGTGGTGTAGGTGAAACCCGGCGCGATTATCTTATCGGGACCTGGGTCGATGGCCTGTTCGTCGAGTTCCGTTTTCAAGCTTTAACCTTTCTCGATCTCAGGGTTCGGATTTCGCAAGCGGCCGAGATAAGTGGTGCGGGGCCGCGTATTCAATTCTTCCAGCAAACTGTAGTTGCGAGCCTGGGCTTTGAGTTGCGCCACTCGGCTCTTGGGATCGTTGATATCGCCGAACGCGATGGCTTGCGTGGGGCAGGCCTGCGCGCAAGCGGGCGTGATTTCGCCATCGGCGATGCGGCGGTTCTGCTTTTCGGATTCAATCTTGACGGCGTTAATGCGCTGAATGCAGTAGGTGCATTTTTCCATTACGCCGCGGCTGCGTACGGTGACGTTCGGATTGCGGACGCCCTTGAGGCTTTCCGTATACCAATCCGAGTAGAGCAGGAAATTAAAGCGCCGGACTTTGTAAGGGCAGTTGTTGGAACAGTAGCGCGTTCCGACGCAGCGGTTGTAGACCATCTGGTTCAAGCCTTCGCCGCTATGGACAGTGGCGGCCACCGGGCACACCAGCTCACACGGCGCGTTCTCGCAATGCATGCAGGGGATGGGCTGATAGTAGAGTTCGGGGTTATCCCAATTGCCTTTGAAATAGCGGTCCACACGGATCCAGTTCATGTGGCGGCCGCGCGCCACTTCGATCTTGCCAACCACCGGAATATTATTCTCGGCCTGGCAAGCGACGATGCAAGCGCTGCATCCGACGCAGGCATTCAGATCGATGGTCATGCCCCATTTGTAGCCCTGATACCGGAAGTCCGGATACAAGGTCAGATACTGAGGCAGAGGCTTGCCTTCTTCGCGGGCGTCGACGAATTGCGGATTCTTTTTGTATTCATCGAGCGTCGCGACGCGAACCAGGTCGCGTCCTTCCATGGTCTGGGTGTGTTGCGTGGAGGCGAAGGAATAATGTCCGCTCGCCTTTGAGACTTCCAGGCTGTACCCGCCGTCGGGCGCGCCCGAGGTGCGCAGCAGATAGGCATTGAAGCCGACGCCATCGCCGGTATGGCCGGCGCGCGTTCTTCCGTACCCGAGATGCACGGTGACGCTGTCGTTGGCATGACCGGGCGTGACCCACACCGGAGCAGTAAGGGTGCGGCCCTGGTATTTCAACTCCAGCATGTCCTCGGTGTTGAGGTTGAGCTTTTGCGCAGTAGTGGGACTGATCCACGCGGCGTTGTCCCAGGTCATTTTGTTCTGAGGCTTGGGCAGTTCCTGGAGCCAGCCGTTGTTGGCCCACGATCCATCCCAGATGGCGGGATCGGGCCGGAAGATAATCTCCAAACCTTGGACCGCCGTGGACTGACCGCTGGCCGGGGCTTTGGCGGTGACGTTGATGGCGGGAAGCGCGCTGTTCGGAACTACGCCATCGTGCAGCGCCTTCTGCCAGAACATGTCGAAGTTGGACTGACTCTGCCAATTCTCCTGGACCAGCTCGTGAGCGGTTTTGTCAGGCTGACCGGCGAGTGTTGCGATCACTTCGTGCGCGTTCTTGCCGCCGTAGAGAGGCGCGATGAGAGGCTGGACGAAGCTGACGGTTCCGTCGTAGCCGCGGACATCGCTCCACGATTCCAGATAGTGCGCTTCGGGAATGTGCCAGTTCACTAGCGCCGCCGTTTCGTCCGAGAAAATGCTGAGGTAGGCGCGGAAGTTCACTTTCTTCAGCGCGGCCGCGAAGTTCAAATCGGCGGGCGTGGCATACACCGGATTGCCGCCGAGGATCAGCAGGGAATCTACCTTGCCGGCGTTCATGTCGGCCACCAGCTCGCTGAGAGACTGGCGCTGGTCCACTGGATTTGCTTCGATGGGATCGGTGTACGTCACGGTTTTGCCGACGTTCCCGAGCGTTTGATTCATGGCATGCGCGAGGGCATGCACGTTGGGCGGCTGATTTGGGCCGGCTATCACCACGCAGGCGCCGCGGTGAGCTTGGAGATCGCGCGCGATGGCGCCCACTTCCTTGAATTTGCCGGACGCTTTGGCGCCTTCTCCGAGGGCCATGCTCAGCGCCCACGCAAACTCTTCGATTTCAGCAGCGCGGAGAACAATGCGGTGATCGGCCATGCCGCCGGTGGGCGATGGCGACGGTTCCACCACATACATCCGGTTGAGCGTGGTTTGATCCGGCGGCTTACCCTGCGCTTGCACTTGCGGAGGCAAAACAACTGGGCCGCGAGCTTCCGGCGCGTAGGCAGCGGATTGATTGGCGCGCGGCGCGGACGATCCTTCCTGATAACCCTCTTGCCAATTCTCCTTGGGCTGCGGCGAGTGAGTGACGTTGGTCATCACGCGGCGCTTGTCGGCGAATTGCCGGGCGTATATCAGATTCCCGGGACCGCACGAAAGGAAATCCGCATCGAGCGAAACGATTACGTCCGCCTGGTCGAAGCGGTAGATGGTATTCACCGGACGTCCGAAGAAAGCCAGCGTGGATCCAAGATAGGCGTTGTGGCGCCCGCAGGGTTCATACTGATGCCATTTGGCTCCCGGCAGGTCCTTGATCAGGGCTTTGATCTGCGCCGCGAGAGTGGGCGAAGTCACCGTTTCGGTGAGTATCCGCAACCCGTCGCCATTCTTGATTGCGGCTGTCTCGCGCGCGCCACCGAGTGCGGCTTGCGCCGCTACCCAACTGCTGATGCGGCCGTTGTTGGTGACGGCCTGCGAGCGGTCGGGATCGTACATGGTCAGGATGGACGCCAGGTGAAAATAATCGGAAGCGCCGCGGCTTCCGGGATGGTCCGGATTGCCTTCGATTTTGGTGGGACGGCCGAGTTGACTAGTGACCAGAAGTCCGGTGGCCACGCCGCCCATCTGCATGGCGGTTGCGTAATACATCGGCACGCCGGGAACAAATTCCTCAGGCTGGCGCACATAGGGGACGATGGCTTCCGGCGGCTGCTTGGTGCAGGCAGTAACGCCCGCCAGCGCCAGCGATGCGCCCATCAACTTCAGAAAATAGCGGCGATTGGCCGGATTGTTCCAGTCCGGCGTGCGGTCCGCGAATTCGTCTTCGGCGAAAGCCTGGAACTCCTCGGTCTCGGCGAGTTCTTCGAGACTCTTCCAGTACAGGGGTCCGCGGGCCGAATCCAGCCGAGCCCGAATCTTGGTTAGGTCAAGAGCCGGTTTATCTTTCATCGGTGGCAAGTGTAGCAATCAGTCAAGCTTTGAATGTGATACTCCTCGACGAGCTTTTTTCCGAACTCTTCCTGGTTGGCCGGCGGCTCATAAGTCATGCTGAACACCTGGTCGCGCGGGCGTACGTACTTCTCGGGATTGCGGTGACAATTGATGCACCAGTTCATGTACAGCGTGTTTTCNNTGAATACTGTGATTGAAGTATACAAAATCCGGCAGGTCGTGGACGCGGGTCCATTCCAGCGATTCCCCGCTCCGGTAGCTGGCTCGCACGGGTTCCAGAATCTCGGCATTCGCCCAGATCTGCGAGTGGCAGCTCATGCAGACCTCGGTGGCGGGAATTCCGGCGAAGGAAGAGGTCTCTACCGAGGTATGGCAATAGCGGCAATCGATGCCGTCGTCGGTGACATGGTGCTTGTGGCTGAAGGGAACGGGCTGCGGTTTGACCACCTTAACGTCGGTGATGTAGGCGCCGCGGTCCATGGCGTAGGCGAAGGCCAGGAGTCCGCCCGCTCCAAGTACAGCGCAGACAAGGCTTACCTTAGAAATTGTGTTAGTGCTTCGATGAAAGATCTGAGCCACGCAGCTTAGTCCTGTATGACGTTTTATGGTAATTCATATTGCGCCAAAGTGCAAAAAATATTATCAGACAGGATTAGAATGTAGTTTACATTACAGTTTGAGGCGTTCTTGGCGGCATGGATGAGTACGTCACTTGGTTGGGTGGAAAATACCACGATCAGCTCTACACCGACCCCACCATCCGCCAGACGTGGCGGCCTATGTGAAAAGCGTGGACGCGAATCATTTGGTGTCGTTGGGGGATATGGGCTATTTTTGCGATCCTTCAGCCTCTGCTTACTTCGAATACTGTTCTACGGGCGTTACTCAACCCATCCGGCCATACCTGGAGAAGTTCTGGTTCTGTTGGCCACGGCAATTTCAGATGGCGCCGCCCCTGGCGCCGCAGAGCGAAACACTATCACCACACCCACCGTGCTGATCGGCGGCGTTCCCGCGCAAGTGCAATTCTCCGGCCTGTCACCCCAATTCGTCGCACTCAACCAAATCAACGTCCAGGTGCCCAGCGGCGTGCCCCCGAGCGGCGCTGTGCCGATCCAGATCCAGATAGGCGGAGTGACGACATCCAATAAAGTCACCATCGCAGTAAGCCAACCATGAGCGATAGGATTAGCGCGGTAGTCGTGACGTGCATGGACTTCTTGGCCCCAATTCCCGCTCCGAACCCTGTAGCCGACTGCGCATAGTCGTGGAAGTTTCGCGATCTCAAAGATTCAAACTGCCGCCCTGGATCGACGCCACGTACTCCGCCAGCGTCTCTACTTCCCGGATTACAGCGTCCAACTTCTCCCCGCTCACTTCGAGGCGAATATTGTCGTAGATATATTCTCCGTCCTCTTCGAAAGAGGCTAGGGCGACTCCGATGTCAACTTCGCTGCCAAAAAACGGAAGCGGGAAGAGACGGGAATGCGGCTTTCCCTGATACACAGCATTCGTGTACAGCGCCGCACCGTGTATGAAATCGTTGCGAGTTAGAATCGCCTGATGAATGATCTCCAGTTGTGCTCCCGATTTTTCCCAGTCCGCATCCAACAAATCCCTAAACAGAAGTTGAAATTTCCGCAGCCGGCCTTTCTCCTTAATGTGATTAAAATGCTCTTCCCACTTTTCGAGTTGCAGCAGATGCGCGCTTCCTTGGGAGACAGCGCCGTACAGGAAGGCTTCTAAAGAATTCTGAACCATGGCCAAACAACTGAAGCCGAGGACATTGATACTCTCATCGGCCTCTTGCCACTCGGTCTGATATTCGGGCTCGCCGTCCTCGGCGTCAATTATTGGATACGGTTCCTCGTGGCGCTCGATCGCTCCCTTAACGACTTCAAATGGAGAAACCGCCCGGCCGTAGAACCGTCGCACAAACTGTAAGCGCCGCTTCAATAGCCAGAGAACATCCATGTGGGGATTTTACATTAGTACATTAGATTCGAGATTGTTATGGAGCGAAAATTAGAAACGCAACGTTAAGCCGTGAATTATTCCGAGCATTCGTGTCTGTTTGGAAGTGGTCTAGCGATTCGCAAGTTTTTCGCGGCGGCGGCCTAGAAAAACTACTTCAAACCAAGAGTCCGGCGGAAGTCTCGCCCCGCGACGATCGGGATTCCCGCATAGGCTTCGAGGTCAAGTAGGTGTTGATCGTTGGAAACGATAATGTCCGCCTTACCGTCCACGGCGCATTCGATGATTCGGTCGTCATCCGGGTCAGCAGCCACAACCCTCAATACCGTGCGGGGTGCAATAACACGAGCGACCTGGGCGACAACCCGCATGGTTTTTTGAACGCGATCTTCCTGCCACGCGAATTTGAAACGCAGTACCCTTGCCATCTCCCCGACGATCGCTGGCGACACGAGAAGGCGGAACCGTCCTTCTAGAGCAGCCGACCAGATTACAGCGTTCCCGCCCCTTGGATACGCGAAGGCACCAACATAGATATTGGTGTCCAGGACAGCCTTAAGACGTTCTGCGCCGGGAGCGGGACTCATGGATCACGCGCGAGATGTCGCGTTCCTTAATACCAGCCTTCTTCGTTTGCTGCGCTCCGTACGCCATGAGCCTTGCATTCTCGGCGCGAAGCTCGGCGCGGCTCATCGGATTCTTCTTCGCGTCGTCGACGATTTGCATCACTATTTTAGGGGTGTACTCATCCTCGGCCGGCGGTTTCGGAACAATACTGATCACGCGGCCCGACACCTGGAACTCGATCCGGTCCCCGCTCCGAAGGCCGGCTTTGCGCCGAACGGCGTCGGGCACCACCAGAGGTTTCTTGTTCCTGAGAGTGACGGTCATCGTATGTATTATCTCTCGAACATATGTTCGTTTTCAGCGCAAGGGTATCCGAGACTTTCAACCTGCTCCCGTTTTTGTCCAAATATTGCAGGCATCGGTGGTGGTCATTGATACTACACAGACATCGAGGGTAATGACAACGTCATTACGATCTGATACACTGATGTATATATGTCCGTCCCTCCTCGCCAACCAGCCAGGCGTGAAGCGCTCAACATCCGCATCCAGCCCCAACTGCGCGCATTGATCGATCGAGCCGCGCGNNAAGGCATATCGACAGTTCCTTGCACGCCTGGACGCGCCTCCGCGGCCAAACAAGCGATTGCTTAAAAGCTTACGAACGCCCGCGCCATGGGAGTGAGTGGTGCTTTCATCGCCCGAGCCCCTTACCACGGAGCATGAGATTGAAGCCTTCGATTGCGGCCAAACTGTGCTGGACAACTGGCTCCGGCGCCGCGCTCTAGCCAATCAGTCGAGCGGCGCGTCCCGAACCTACGTGGTTTGTGAAGACAAACGCGTAGTCGCCTTCTACGCGATCGCTTCAGGCGCTATCGCACAGGCTGACGTTTCTGGAAAGTTCCGGAGAAACATGCCGGAACCGATCCCCATAGTGGTCCTGGCGAGGCTGGCTGTCGATCGCGCATACCAGGGCCGCGGACTTGGCCGTGGTATGTTCCGCGACGCCGCGCGTCGGGTTGCCCAGGCGGCCGATAGCATCGGGATTCGGGGAATCATCGTCCACGCTATTTCTGAGGAGGCGCGAAGATTCTACGTCACCCTTGGTTTCGATCCCTCGCCAGCCGACGCCATGACGCTGATGGTCACCCTCCGGGATCTCTCCCGTGCGCTCGACGACGGCTGATTCACCAGCGCCCGCGCACTTTATAGCGAAACATAACAACGTGTTGCAACCCGCCATGCCTCCCGTGGCGAACCAACTGCTACGTTAAAACCAATGAATACGTTCGCCCGAAAATGCCTGAAATCAATAACCTACGTCCATATTTTAAAAAATGCAGAAACGAACCGAATCCTATCTCCGGACAGGCCCCAACACAGGCCTGCCGCCTGCCGCCTGCCGCCCGTCTTCCCGCCGTCTGTAATAATGGACCCAAACTCCTGTCCTTAGGTATGAACCAACAGGAGGTGCCCTCTGCAACTCGCGATTCGGGAGGAACCCGTTACTCCGATACCGGATGATCTCGAGCGGATGTTCCAGGCTCATCACGGCCTGGTGTTCCGCACGGCGTATCGCATCACAGGCAACGCGGCCGACGCCGAGGACGTGCTGCAAACGGTATTCCTGCGGATGCTGCGGCGCGATCAGGCAGCCCGTGTCCTGGAACGCCAGGAAAGCTACTTCCGGCGCGCGGCCATCAACGTCTCGCTCGACGTAGTCCGTTCCGCCAAGGACGCCCACAACGTGCCGCTCGATGAAGTTCCACCCGGCGCTCTTCCAACGGAGAAGCAGAAGCCGGAATCCCGCGAGCTGCGCGAGTGTCTGCGCGGTGCGCTGGCCCGGCTGAATCCGCGCGAGGCCGAGATCTTCGCCATGCGGTTCTTTGAAGATCTCAGTAACCAGGAGATCGCGAAGATCCTGGGCATCTCACAGATTCATGTAGCGGTGATTTTGCACCGCACGCGCACCAGGCTTCAAAAAGAGCTTCGTTCTTACTTAGGAGAGAGGTCATGAAAAACGACAGACTGGATCAGATCATAGACGAAATTCGCAACGAGCCAGTGGATGCATCAGCCATCGAACAGGCTGCTGCTCGGGTTCGCGCGCGCATCCTTCCGAGCGAAGGCTCGGGCGTGTCGCTCGAAGTGTTGCGCAACTGTCTCGATTTCCAGAGCCTCATCCCGGCCTATCTGGCGAAGACGCTCTCGGAATCGCGCGCGCTTCTGCTGGAGGATCACACCCACCAGTGCGTCGATTGCCGGCATGCCCTGCAAGCGGCCCGCTCCGGAAAGGTAAGAACGCTGCCACGCCCGAAGGTCGTGGTGCGGCCGTTTCCCATGGTCGCGAAATGGGCCATCGCGGCCGCCCTGGCGATAGGCGTCGGACTCAGCACCTGGGGAGTGATGCGAAATGTGATTCCGGCTCCCGGAATGCGCGCCACTGTTCAGACCGTCCACGGAATCCTTTATCAAGTTGCCGACCGCTCTAACACTCCCATCTTTTCGGGCAAGGAACTCGGCGAAAAGCAGGCAGTCCGGACATCCAAGGGCTCTACCGCCGTCCTGCGGCTCACCGACGGATCGCTGGTGGAGATGAATGAACGGTCGCAAGTGTCCTTCACCCGCACCGCACGCGGAACCACCATCCATCTGGATCGCGGCAACGTAATTGTTCAGGCCGCCAAGCAGCGGAATGGCAAGCTGTACGTCGCTACGGCCGATTGTCTGGTGTCAGTAAAGGGAACCATCTTCGCCGTCAGTACCGGGACCAAAGGGTCTCGAGTCTCGGTGGTGGAAGGCACGGTAACGGTGGAAGAGAAGGACCACACCGATACTCTGCAGCGCGGTGACCAGGTGACCACCGATCCNNAACCTGACGAAGTTCGTCCCGCACGATGCGGTGATCTACGCCGCCATCCCGAATATTGGAGCCACCATCACCGAAGCCAATCGCCTGTTCCAGCAGCGCATGGAGCAGAGCGAAGTGTTGAAGCAATGGTGGAGCGAACACCAGCCGGGTCCGAATGAACCGTCTATCGACGACATCGTGCAGAAGATCAAGACCTTTACCGATGGCCTGGGCAACGAGATTGTGTTCGCCATGACCGTTGACGAAAACGGCGTCAAGGAGCCGTTGTTCCTGGCGGAAGTTACGCAACCCGGCTTGAAAGACACTTTGCAAGCCCAATTCCAGGCCTTGAGCGCCAACCAGCATTCGCTCGCGCTCACCATCCATGAAAGCGCGGCCACTATGACCACCGCGCCGCCGAAGGGCCTGCAAGCCTACATCAAGAACAACATCATCGCGCTGTCGTCAGCCACGCATCCGCTCCAGGAAGTGGCTGGGATCGTGGAAGGAGCATCCGGCGTCGACAACTTCGAGGACACGCGCCTCTATAGCGACGTCATGCAGTCCTATCAATCCGGAGCCGGGTGGCTGCTGGCTATTGATACGGAACAAATGTTCTCGGATTCCGTAGATCGAAGAGAGCGCCGGCAGACTATGCAAGCATCCACCCCAGATCAAACCGGAATCAAGGATCTGCGCTATCTGTTGTTCGAGCGCAAGGACATCGGGGGGCAAGTGGAGAATCAGGTTTCACTCACGTTCAATCGCGAGCGCAGCGGCATCGCGTCCTGGCTGGCTGCTCCCGCGCCCATCGGCTCTCTCAATTTTGTCTCTCCCAGCGCCAGCATGGCGGCCGGCTTTGTGATCAAGAATCCACACGCTTTGCTGCAGGATCTGATGAATTCCGCTAAGTCCGAAAGCGAGCAGGGCAACCAGGCGCTCTCCGACATTAACAGCCAGGGCTACCAGATCATCAACAATGTGGCGAATGCTCTGGGCGGCGATGTTGCGTTCGCCATCGACGGACCTATCCTTCCCATCCCAAGCTGGGAGTTCGCCGTGGAAGTGTACAATCCGGGCCAGTTGCAATCGGCCATCGAAGCGGCCGTCAACTACGCCAACCAACAGCCGAACGCCCCATTCCAGCTCGCCTTGACCAACGCCCAGTCGGGCGCGCTGACCATCTACACCGTAAAACCCAGCACGGGCATATTCGAGGCCGACTACACCTACGTAAACGGATACCTGGTAGCGGCCGCCAATCAAACAGTGCTGCAGCGCGCCATCCAGAACCAGAGCACGGGATACACGCTAACCAGTTCCGCGAATTTCCGGAACCAGATGCCGCGCAACTCCAGCACCAACCTTTCAGGCGTGATTTATCACAACCTGGGATCGGTGCTTGGCACGCTCGCCAACGGATTGAACGCAACCGCCGCGGTTTCGCCCGCGCAAAGAGCGGCCATCGCGCAATTACAGGCAAACAGCACGCCGGGCGTCATCTGCGCCTATGGCGAGCCGAATCGGATTCTGGTGTCATCCACTGGAACCTTCTTCGGACTGAATCTGGATACCATGGCCATACCGCAAATCCTGGGAAATGCCATGCTGGTACAGAAGAAACTTGGATCGCAAGCTAGGAAATGACACCGGTAATCGAGCTCGAAGGATTGGGAGTACGGTTCGGCAAGAGAGATATCCTCAAAGGCCTCACCTGCTCCCTGTCCGGACGGACCATCGGACTTCTCGGCCCTAACGGCGCCGGGAAGTCCACACTCATTAATACCCTCCTCGGTTTCTATCAGCCCTGCGGCGGCACCGCGCGCATCTTCGGTTACGACATTCGGTCGCAAATCAAGCAAATCCGCAGCGTTGTTGGCTACATGCCGGAAAACGACGCGTTCATCGCCAACATGACCGCGGTTTCGTTTATCCGCTTCATGGGCGAATTGTCAGGACTGCCTTCGGAAGCCGCGCTCGAGCGCGCGCACGAATCGCTGTTCTATGTCGGCTTGGGTGAATCGCGCTACCGCAAAGTCGGAACCTATTCGCTCGGCATGAAACAGCTCGCGAAGTTAGCTCAGGCCATCGTGCATGGCCCGAAGCTGATCATTCTGGATGAGCCTACCAACGGCCTGGATCCGCCGGCGCGGCTGCGGATGATCCGCATGATCAAGGAAATGCGCGAAGTGCACGACGTGCATATCGTGCTGTGTTCGCACCTGCTGCGCGATGTGGAAGAGATCTGCGAAGAAGTGCTGATCCTCAAGGACGGCCGCATCGTGCATTACTCGAACCTGGAAGAAGAGCGGCGCGCCAATCGCCGCTTCGTGGAGATGGAACCGGTGGGCGACGGCGCCGCATTCGCGCTAGCGTTAGAAGGGATGGGCTGCGAGTGCGCCCTCTCCGCCAACCGGCTGAAGGCCGTGCTGTCGGACGGCATGGAGATTCGCGATATCTATCGGCTGGCAGCCGAGCGCGACGTGCAGTTGCGGCGGCTCAACTACCGGCGCGACACGCTGGAAGATATTTTTCTCAAAGCCATGGAGACCAATACCAATGGCGGTTTATAAACGCAGCTATCGTGCCTACTCCGGGCCGCTTACGCCGGCCTGGTCCCGGTTCTTCGTCCTCACCCGCTATGCGTTGCGCGGTATGTTTCGCTCAAAATTCCTGACCACTATATTTGTGCTGAGCTTTTTCAGCCCGCTGGTCTGCGCCATTCTGATTTACTTGAATCACAACGCCACCATCTTGAACATGATGCACGCCCGCCACAATGAGGCCATCAACGTGAACGGCGATTTTTTCCTGGGATTTTTAGGCGTCCAAGGCGGCATCGCATTCTTTCTCACCGCGTTCATCGGGCCGAACACCATCGCTCCGGATCTCGCCAATGGGGCGCTGCCTCTCTATTTCTGCCGTCCTTTCTCCCGTGCCGAATACGTCCTCGGAAAACTGTGCTCGCTTTTTTACCTGCTGTCATTCATAACCTGGGTGCCGGCCTTGGTCCTGTTTGGAATTGAAGCCAACCTCTCGGGCCCAGGCTGGATGTGGGAAAACCGCTCCATCGCCTCCGCCATCCTGTTGAGCTCGTGGATTTATATTCTGATGATTTCCCTTCTAGCCATGGCCATGTCGGCCTGGGTGAAATGGCGGATCGCAGCGGGCGCTTTGATCTTGGGCGTGATGTTCTTCCTGTCCGGGTTCGGCGCCGCCATTAACGCCGTAATGCAATCCAACATCGGATTTTACATCGCGCCTGGCCCTCTGATCACCCGCGTGTGCGCGCAGCTTTTCGGAGTAGATGCGCGGATTGACATCCCGGTCGCGGGCGCCTGGGTGGCATTGCTCGTAATGTGCGGCATCTGCCTGGCGCTTTTGGCCAAGAAGGTTCGTGCGTTTGAGGTGGTGCGCTGATGCGCGCGAACGATCGAGTGGTGTTTGAGAATGTCTCCAAATTCTATGGAGACGTGCTGGGCGTTAACCGCGTCAATCTTTCCATTCCGCCCGGCATCACCAGTCTGGTTGGACCCAACGGTTCCGGTAAGACCACGCTGATGAACCTCATGACCGGCTTGATCCGGCCATCGCGCGGCCACATCCGCGTGCTCGGCATCCGGACCGACAATCCGGAAGAGCTTTTCCGCTACGTCGGCTACTGCACGCAATTCGATTCGTTCCCCAAAGGATTCACCGGCTACCAATTCGTCTATTCCTATCTGCGCCTGTATGGTTGCGCGCACGCTGAAGCCGAAGATCTCACCTGGAAAGCCATTGAGCGCGTGGGTATGACGGAACCGGCGCGCCGCAAAATCGCCGGGTATAGCAAAGGCATGCGGCAGCGCATCAAGCTGGCGCAATCCATGTGCCATGGGCCCAGCGTCCTGGTGCTGGATGAACCGTTGAACGGCCTCGATCCGCTGGTGCGCGCAGAAACTATCGCGCTGTTTCGCACTCTGGCCGAGGATGGCATGCACGTCATCATCTCCAGCCATATTCTGCACGAAGTGGATCAGATTTCAGACCAGGTGATCCTGCTGAGCAACGGCTATGTAGTAGCCGAAGGCAAGATCCGTGGTGTTCGCAGCGAGATGCAGGAGCATCCCATGCAGATCCTGGTGCGCTGCAATCGCCCCGGCGTTCTGGCCGCCAAAGTCTTCGAGCAGGATTCCGTAGTGGAAGCGCAGATTCATAAGGACGGGCTTGGGGTGCTGGTGAAGACGCGCGATCCGGACAAATTCTATCTGCTGCTAAATCACATCGCCCAGAACGGTGTCACCATCGAATCGGTCGCGCCCGCCGATGACGACGTGAATTCCGTGTATGAATACTTGATCGGTTCCGAGGAGTCTTCGCGATGAATCCGCTTTGGATCACACAAATACTGGCCGTCCTTCGGCTGGAGATGCGGAAAACATTTCTTTCGAAGCGTGGATTCTGGATCTACCTTCTGGCGTTCATGCCCGTGGTACTTTTTACTGGCAAATCTATTGTGGAAATGAAGATGCACCGCACCCCCGATTTCGGCCAGGACACCAACGTCTTCGCCACCATCTTCCAGCTTTTCTATCTGCGGCTGGCCGTGTTCTTCGGGTGCCTGGGCATTTTCATGAACCTGTTTCGCGGCGAGATCCTGGATCGTAGCCTGCACTATTATTTTCTCGCGCCCATTCGCCGCGAGGTGCTGCTGGCCGGAAAATTCCTGGCTGGTGTCATCGCCACTTGCCTGATTTTTACCACCAGCACAGTGCTTCAGATCGCGGGGATGTATTGGTCCCACGGTTGGCGTGTCTTCTCCGATTATCTGATCAATGGCAACGGGCTGTCGCACATGGTGGCGTATCTGGGCGCGACGGTGCTGGCATGTATCGGTTACGGAAGCATTTTTCTAGCGGCGGGCGTGGTTTTCCGCAATCCGTTGATTCCCGCGGCCGTGATTCTGGTGTGGGAGTCCATCAATAGTTTGCTGCCTCCCTTATTGCAAAAGTTCAGCGTGATTTACTATCTGAAATCGCTGTGCCCCATCCAGATTGTTCCCGAGTCGGGTGGCTTTTTCGCGATGCTCTCCATCAACGTGGACCCCATGCCGCCGTACATTGCCGTGCCCGGCCTGTTGCTGGTATCGGCCCTTGTTCTGGTAGCCGCCAGTTTCCAGGTGCGCCGCATGGAAATCAACTACGCCACAGAATAGCCCCGCAGAGCGCCGCTGTCGTGTTTCGAGCGCGTGTTACCGAACCGCGACCGTAAGGGAGTCGGTGCCTTTCCACTTGACAACCAAGTGAGACTGCGCCAGACTGTCTCGAGAGATGCTGTGGCTTTTCCTGCGCGAATCGACGCTGCTGGTTTTCGCTGGATTGATCCTGGGACTCCCGCTCGCACTCGAGCTGGCAGTTTTTTATTCGCAAGATGCTTTATGGAGTTACGACGTCCGATCCACTGGGCATCTCGGTCACGCTGGTTTTGGTCGTACTCGGCGGATTACTCGCTTCGTTGATCCCGGCGCGGCGCGCGACGCGGGTGAATCCAGTCCAGGCTCTGCGATACGACTAGCTGTCCCCGACGTGAAAAGATCATCTGTGCGACGCTCCCTTCCGGTCGCGGCTCGGAAAAGATCGAGATCGCTAGCGAGCCGCGACCGGAAGGGAGCGTCGCACCAGCCCCGCAACCGGCGACAAATCCCGGTATGAATAACCGGTCTCGATATTCGCGTACGGTTTGCCGTCAACCTCCACGTACGGATATACGAAGTAGTTCAGCGGCTCGCCTTGCTGTTTCGGCGCGAGTATCACATCGCGGCCTTTCGAAAGCTCCACGCGATTCTCATCGTGCGCGCCAAAGAAATACTCGCGCTTGGCGGGATTCTTGGCGGCTTCGGAGGCATCCACCGGCACCCATCCGATTCCTTTCGCGTAGAACTCCGCCCAGCAATGGTACCCGCCGACCTTTCCCGCGCCCCGATCGGCCGGCAGCGGGAACCCGATGGCGAAGCGCGCGGGAATGCCCATGGCGCGCGCATATCCAATGAAGATGGCGTGAAAATCGGTGCAGTTGCCGCGCCGGGCATCGCAGGCATAGTAGATGTCGCCGCGTCCCCAGCCCTTGCCGGTCTTGTCGTACTTCACCGTGGACACAACGTGGTTGTAAATCGCGCGCGCCATTTCGAGATCAGTGTGGGCGTGGGCGGCATCCACCACTTCGCGCGCCCAGGTTTGGATCTGGCCATCGATGGGTACCAACCGGTCGGGTTTCAGCCAGCGGCTGAGATCGCCCTCCGGCGTAATACCGGTATTCACCAAAACGATCGGTTGAATCCGCTCCAGGCGCACAGCATGGAAAGTGAGCGTCACCGGCACGCTTGGTTCTTTCGGCTGCGCGATCGCGAGATGCAACATCATGTTGCCTTGGTCGCCGGTCAAGATCTGGTGGGGATAGGGCGTGTCCACATGAATGTCCGTGATGCGCTGATAGGAATCGTCGTGAGGAACGGGAATCCAGAGTTCCAGTTTCTGGGTTCCAGCCGGAATGTCTTTCACCGTGGCCTTGTATTCGAAAGTGAAGTCCCGCTGATGCGCGGGTTCGCCGGCTATCAAGAGACATGCCGCAAACAACAGAGCAAAGCGCATAGGCTTATTTTAGCGTGGCGCAATTTGACAGAGAATGGAGGCATGTATTTCGCGGATTTACGCCAGGACGTCCGGCACGGAGTGCGGGTGCTGGCTGGCTCGCCGGGATTTACTTCGGTCGCGCTGATTTCACTTACGCTCGGGATCGCCATCGCAACGTCCGCTTATAGCGAGATGAACGGGATGATTCTGCGCGATCTGCCGGTTCCGAATCCCGATCAATTGGTGGCGCTGCAGCTCGCGGCATCTTATCCGAGCTACAAACACTATCGCGAATTGACCGGCGTGTTTTCTTCCACGCTGGCTTATCGCGCGCCAGTACCATTCGGCGTCTCGATCAACGGACATACCGAGCGGACTTGGGGACATCTGGTCACGCCTTCCTATTTCTCTACGCTCGGGGTAGGGCCTTCACTGGGCCGGGTATTCGATTCGACGCAGGAACAGCCCGGGCAATCTCCGACGGTGGTGGTGAGCTATCGATTCCGGCAGAACCATCTGGCGTCGGACGCATCCATCATCGGCAAGACACTGCGCATCAATGGTCACCCTGCGGTAGTGATCGGAGTGGGGCCGAAGGATTTCCTGGGAGCCTCGCCGGTGCTCTTCGTAGCGGATTTGTGGATGCCGCTCTCGACAGACGCTCGCATAGCTCCGGAGTTAGCCGGGAACGCGCTAGAGCGTCGCGATCTAACCATGTTCCAAATCGTCGGACGCCTGAAGCCGGGGATCTCCATCGCCCGCGCGGAGGCTGAGCTGAATGTCGTCGCTGATCAGATGGCGCAGGCTGAAGAATTTCAGGCGGAGAGAAGAGAGCAGGACAGGCGCGTTACTTTGGTGTCCGGTGGGAAATTGCTGCCCATCCGGAAGCAGGATCTGCCGTTCTTCAAAGAGTTTCTGATGGTAATGGCGGGTTTGGTTGTGCTGATTGCCTGTTCCAACGTAGCGAACATGATGCTCGCGCGGGCAGCCGGACGCCGGCGCGAAATTGCAGTCCGGTTGGCTCTGGGCGCCAGCCGCGCACGCTTGATTCGCCAGTTGATGACGGAAAGTATGCTGGTGGCCACCGCCGCCGGAGTGCTGGGCTTTATCGTGAGCGTGTGGCTGATGCGCTGGGCATCGCAAATGAGAATGCCGTTACCGATTCCGGTTAGCTTCGACATGAATCCCAACGCTCGCGTACTGATATTCACGTTGGCGCTGACCGTTTTTACCGGCTTGGTATTCGGCCTCGCACCCGCGCTTGAGACCACGCGGACCGATCTTGCTCCTGCGCTCAAAGAAGGTGGAAGCATCCAACTGCGCAGGCATCGCCGCTGGAGCCTTCGCAACGGGCTGGTGCTGTGCCAAATGGCTGCTTCGCTGATGCTGTTGTTAATCACGGGATATATGGGGCTCGGCATACAGAGCAGCCTTGGTTTTCAGCAAGGATTCAATCCCAGGAATCTTTATCTAGTGGCGCTCGATCCGATTCGCGATGGATATTCGAGCGCGCAGACCGCGGCATGCTTTGAGAAGCTGCTGGATCGAGTGAAGAGGCTGCCGGTGGTGAACTCCGCGAGTCTCACCGACACCGTTCCGGTGGCCATGGCCGGCAATGCGGGCGTGACATTTTCCATCGGCAACAAAAGCACGGGCGACGCTCTGCGGCACATCGTCGGCGAGGGTTACTTCGAGACTGCCGGCATCCCGATTCTGCTGGGCCGCGAATTCCGAAAGGAGGATGAGGCCAACACCGTCATCGTCAGCCAGGAGTTCGTGCGCAGATATGTGACCAGCAGCGGCGCGTTGGGAGAGCCGATCGAGATCGGTAACGGCGATGTCGCGCCGGCCTTGGGCGCGCTGCCTGGAACTTTCGATCTTCGTCCTGAGTTGTTGGGAAAGGGGCGCCGCACATACGAAGTGGTGGGAGTGGCCAGGGACCTGGCGGAGGATTTTGTCGCACAGAAAAAACATCCCGTGATTTACTTCCCGCTACGCCCGGCGGATTTTGCGCGGCCATCGTTGCGCGGCGTCACGCTGATGGTGCGGGCCGTGCGGGGAGTGGATACAATCGGCGTTGTGCGGCGCGAGATCGCCTCCATTGACCCTTCGCTCACTCCGTTCAACGCGCGCAGCATGCCGGAACAGATCGACGAGTTTATGTCTCCACTTCGGGCGGCTTCCTGGACTTACGGATTGATCGGAGCTTTCGGATTGATTCTGGCTTCGGTTGGTTTGGCCGGTGTGACCGCTTACGCGGTGAGCCAGCGTAGCCGCGAGATCGGAATCCGTGTTGCGTTGGGTGCTCAGAGAAGCGACGTGCTGTCGTTGGTCATGAAAGAGGGCGTGGTCCTGGTAACTGTTGGTACCGTTGTTGGATTATCTGCCGCTTGGGCGGGGATTCGAGTGTTGTCTGGACTTTTCTTTACTGTCGCCAGCGTTGAAAGTTCTGACCCGTTGCTGTTGGCCGGTGCGCCGCTGCTGCTGGCTGTTCTGGCTCTGGTGGCTTGTTATCTGCCGGCGCGTAGATCGATGCGGATCGATCCCGCGGTGGCGTTGCGCCAGGAGTGAAAAGGTTGGCAGGCGCAGTCGTGGGGCAGACCCCCTGGTCTGCGCGGGCCCCCTGGACCCGCTCCTCGCAAGTGAAATCAGATTCATCCAAACCCAGCAAGCCGACGTGGGCGTCGGCTGCGGACCAGGGGGTCCGCCCCACTCGCCGGAATGCTACTGGAGCCAGCCGTTCGGACTGCCCGCCAAGCGCCAGCTCCACATCAGGAACGATGTCGAGGTTAGATCGATGGCTGGCTCGGTGGTGCTGTAGGATTGCACGTTGTCCTTGTACACCGCGGCATTTCCGTCGAAGATCTTAAACGGATTGCCGCCGTCGGCCGGACACTTGATCATTCCGCCGACCAAGCCTGAGGTGGCCGCGAACGCCGGGCCTTCGGACGCTGCGCCCCACAAGACTGGCGTTCCGCCGGAGGTTCCGTTCAGGGCTCCAACCAGATTCGCTACCTGATGCTGAATGCAGTTCGGGAACGTCGATCCATCGCCGACAATGAACGATGATCCCCACGCGTTCGCGCCGAGGATGTTGGCCATCCAGCGCTGGGAGTAAGTGTCGTACTTGGCGTCGCCGGTGAGGTAATGCGCTTCGCTCGCCATCACCGAAATGCCGGCGCCATGCGATGTGGTATCGGAATTCCAGGGGTCTCCGAAACGCCAAGGGTCGGTTCCTGCCTGAGTAATCGCGTCGCCAACCTGTTTCAAAAACTGATTCTTGATTGCTGCCTGCGTCACCGCCAGTCCACTTGGATTGCCGGCCAATCGCAACGCGCGATACAGTTCGAAATGCGCGAGTCCGCTGACGTCGTAAAGATTGAGAGTATCCGCGTTACCAGTGTTGTAGACATTGTTGATGTAATTTTCCGCGAACTGGGCGGCTTGTTTCAGATAGAACATCGGATTAGTCTGAGCCAATCCAGAGGGCAGATTCGAGGGTTTTCCGGCGGACTGGAGCGCCAGGTACAGCTCGGCCGCGCCCAGTTCCATGTCGTCCGACCATACGGTTTCGGGATAACCGTCGAACGGAATTATTGTGAGCAAACAACCCGTGGTACATGTGCCGCCATCCACTGAGGGAGCGGGCTCGGCGAAAGACGTATTGGCCAGCGCGAAAATGTCCTCGGCATCCTTGAGGCACTGATTCGCGAGATCGGGTTTCGAGGTGCGGTTCAACTGGTAGCAGACGGCGAAGTCGGCGGCCAATCGGCCGGCTAGATTGGGACTGATGGGCGATCCGGCGGGGCCAGCGACGAATACTGGACGGTGGCAGATGAAGGTGGCGTCGGCATTGCACGCATCCCAATCGTCGTCAGCCTGCGGAAGGCGCCAGATGTCGTAGTCACTCAGATCGGTGAAGTTGTCCCAATCCTGGCTGTTGCCGACTTGATAGTAAAGCGTGCGGGAATTGTCGTCCCACATCTTCAGCAGAAATTGGATGCCGAATGCCGCTTCGTTCGAAAAATCGGGTGACGACGGCGCGCCGGTCGCGTTTCCCGCGTATGAAATTGAGGCCGGCGGCGCCGGCGGATTGTGCGGGGCGTTGGGGCCCATCTGGTTGGGAAAGTCTCGAACGCCAATCTCCTGCAGCGCGACGGTGTAGCTGATGGTCTCCACGTATTTCATATAGTCGCCTGCATCCCACCAGCCACCGGATGCGTCGATGACCTTTCCAGTCGAGAATAGGGGGGTTCCGGTGGTAGTGATCATGTCGTTGCTATCGAGGGGCGGAGTCTGATAAACGGTGGCGCTCTGGTCGTTGAGATGGCCGGGGGCGCTACGCAACGCGTTCGCGATATAGTTCGGACCATCGCGCTCCGTTTCGTAGAAAAATCTCGTGTTCAACAACAGGCCGGGATAGAGCACTGCGGGGGCGTCCACTCGAAAAGCGGGCGAATCCCCTTCGGGGTGACCGGGGATTGTGATGGTGTAGGTATCGGCTCCGGGGACCGTGAAATCGAGAGCGTAGACATTGTAGGTCAAAGTTGCACTGTTCGCCCAGGTACCGAGCAACGCGCCGATGGGCGATGTGACCAAGGTTTGCCCGGCTGAATTCACCACCTGGAAAGTGGTGGACGACACTCCCGCTTTCGACATCAGATAGGCGCGGAACGGGCCCTTGCCGGTTTCATATCCAACCTGGCTCACCCGCACGTATACGGATTCGGCCCTGGCCACAGGGGCTGCCGCAAGCAGGGCGGCGATAGCGAGAATATTGCAGGGTTTCATGCCGAGAGTATACATCGTGGGACACGCCTCCGGCTTGTCCAAAATGGGCAAGCCGGAGGCTTGCCCTACTTCGCGCCCAGTGGCTCACCTTCAGTGGGGAATTCGAACAGCTCTCCGCCGGTGTGCACCACCATCGTTCCCGGGCCGAAAGCCTTGCCGTTATTTACGAAAAACACCGCGCCGTCGGTGGATTCTCCCGAGCCGAGCTTGGTGGAAACCAGGGCGATGGCGGCTGCGGCTGCTCCGGCCTTCAATCGGAGTGGCATTCCTACCGCTAAGGCATCCTCGCGGCGCCGCTCGTAACCGTTGGTGGATTGCATCTTGATGTTGCCGTAAAGCTGGTTCTCATACGTGGTGACCAGCTTGATGACATCGTGACGGCTGGCTTTGGCGATCAACGAATTCACTACCGAGACTGCCGGCGAGGCTTGCACTTCGCCTCCCTCCTGCTTGCGGTAGGTGAAATCTTCGGGCTTCACCGTCCAGGAAACTGGTGAGCCGTTGGAAATGGAAACTTGGACGATGGAATAGTCTTTTACGTGCGGCGGCAGATAGGCGAACATCACCGTGACGGCGCCCTTGGTCAAGGTCTTGTAGTGAAGCCCGTTCGATTCGAAATCGATTACCTGGGCTTGGAGCAGTGCAGACACAGCCAGCCCCAGGAGCGAGCGCAACCTCATGATTCCATGATAGACGAGTGCCCGTTCCGAGCCGCGACCGGAAGGGAGCGTTACGAACAGACGGTAACACCACGACTGTCGTGGTAGCGCTTCCTCCCGGTCGCGGCTCGGAATGAGCGATCGAAGAACACCCGTTGTCCGGGATAGGTCACCGCGTGGATGTTTCTGTCTTGCGATAGTTGGGATATGCCGGGCGCTTGGGCGTTGGCACTGGATGCGCGGCCAGCTCTTCCATCACTACCTGGACCGCTTTTTCCAATTGCGGATCGTGACCGGCGCGAACCAATTCGGGGTCCATGTCCACCTCAATATCCGGTGTGATCCCGCGGTTCTCCACTTCCCATTCGCCATTCGGATTCCAGACGCCGGCGCTGGGCGCCGTCGCGAAACCGCCGTCCATGAGTTCGGGGGCGTTGGCTCTTCCCACCAATCCGCCCCAGGTGCGCTTTCCGATCAACTTGCCGACGCCGGCGCGATGGAAATACCAAGGCATGGCATCGCCGCCCGAGCCCGCGAATTCATTGATGATCATCACCTTGGGTCCAAAGATGGCGCCTTGCGGCTGCGATTCGTCGGCGCCATCGCGCGTGGCTACAAGGCTCATCAGCGGGCGCTTCAGATACTCGATGATATCGGTGGCCAGCGCGCCGCCGGCGTTGAAGCGTTCGTCGACGATGGCCGCCTCCTTGCCGACTTGAGCGAAGAAATATCGGTTGAAATTGATATATCCACCAGTAGACGTGTCGGGCATGTAGATGTAGGCGACGCGTCCATTCGTCATTTGATCCACCTTGCGGCGGTTGTCCTCGATCCACGCGAGATTCCGCAGACGTGCTTCGTCTGAAACTGGTACAACCGTCACCTCGCGGGCGCCGGCGCCAGACGGATCCGCGCCAACCTTCAGAACCACGGATTTGCCGGACGTATTTTCGAAGAAGCTGAAAATGTTATCGCTGGAACGTAGCTCTTGGCCGTTGACAGCCAGCAGATACTCGCCCGCAACCACGTTGACGCCGGGTTGGGTGAGCGGGGCTTTCAGTTGAGGATTCCAATTCTCGCCGTTGTAGACTCGCGCGAAACGATAGCGGCCGTTTTCGACGGTGTAGTCGGCGCCGAGCAATCCGGTGAGGACTCGTTTCACATCGGGCGTATCGCCGCCGCCTGCGCCGAGATGGCCGATGGTGAGTTCGCCCAGCATTTCCTGGAACAGATAATTCAGTTCACTGCGGGAGCTGAGGGAATCGAGGTATGGCTCGTATTTCTTTTCCGCGGCCTGCAGATTGAGGCCGTGATAGTTGGGGTCGTAGAAGAAATCGCGCTCGATGCGCCACACTTCGTGATACATTTGCTTCCATTCCAGGCGTGGATCTACGCGCACCTGGATGCCCTCGGTCTTTAGCGTTCCGTCATTTGCGGGTGCGGCTGGAGGCGGGGTTGGCGGACCTCCGGGTCCGGTAGCCATTGGCTTGGGCGCCGTGATGACCCAACGGTCGCCTTGCCGGTACAGCATCTTCTCCCCGTTTTGCGAGATCTCGAAATATCGCACTCCGCTGATGGCGACATCCGACTTGCGCGTCTTGAGATCGAAGCGCTGCACAGTCAGCTCCAAGGGGCCCGTTTGCGTGCCTGGTATCGTTGTGGGAGCTTCGAGGGCAAATAAGACCCCGGTCTTCCCAATCTCGAGACCAAGGTAGCGGCGCGGCGGCAGAGGCAGCGCGAGAATTCGCTGGCTGATATTGTCGAAGTCGATCTGGACGGCCACCTCGGCGGGTTTCTTATCGCCTTCTTTTTTGTCTTCTGTTTTATCCTCTTTTTTATCGGCGGCTTTCGCATCGTCGGTCTTTTTGTCGATCTTTTCCTCATCGCTTTCCGGCGCGAGCGGGGATGCTTGACTCTTGGCCAGCACTGCCACGTAAACGCTTCGGCTCATTGGCCGCGAAAAGCTGTGAATATCGGGTTCAAGCGAGGCTCCCGCATCGGTGCTGGCCGTGAAGTAGAGATATTTTCCGTCTTTGTCGAAGACGGGATAGCGGCAGTCGCTCATGCCATCGGTCACTTGCGTCGCTTTTCCGTCGGCCAGCGAATAGACATGAATCGCGGCCATGTAATTTTTGAGCCGCCGGGCATACGCCAGCCATTTGCTGTCGGGCGACCAGACCGGCGTCAGCTCACCACCCGCCGCCCACGTCCAATACAGATCTTTGTCAACTTTGACCGGCTTCTTCTGCTCCAGATCGATATACCAAATGGTGAGGTGACTATCGACATAGGCGATCTTTTTGCTATCGGGAGACCATCGGGGCGTGAAATAGAATCCGGGCTTTTCGCCCAGGCTGATTTTCTTTATTTCCCCCAGACCGCTCTGCGGCGCGAGATGCAGTGCATATTCGCCCGATTCGTCCGAGAAATAGGCGATCGACCGGCCGTCCGGCGACCACGATGGGGTCCGCTCCATCACGCCCGGGGTATTCGTCAGATTGCGCAGATCGCCCTTTTCGGCGGGCACCGAGAGGATTTCGCCATGCGCCTCAAACACGGCGCGCATACCGGTGGGCGAAATCCGGGCGTCGCGAATTTCGCGCGCCACGTTCTGGAAGCGCGGGCGCACCTCCGAAAGATCCGCCGCGATGTCGATCGCTACCGTGTGCTCTTTCTGCGTGGCCAGGTCGTAGATGTGGATTTGGCCGAACTGCTCGTAAACGATGCCGCCGGGGCC
>PMUN01000409.1 GCA_003166875.1 Bryobacterales bacterium
CGACCGTGAGGGAGCCGGTGCTTTTTCTCACTGCAGCGGTAGAGAACTCTCAAGGGAGCCGCTCTCTATGAATCGCCAGCGCGCGAATCAGCAGCGCACTCAGAGCCGCCGTGAGCGTGATGGAGACCAGCAGACCCGCATACAGCCACGCGGTCGGCGCCAATGCGCTCAGCGCGAGATCGCGCGAGTGCGCCGCCGCACTATGCGCATACCAATTCCACACGTCGCGCCCACGCCTCACCGCGGCGCCGCCTCCCGAGTACATGGGGAACAGCTTGACCGTCCAGGTCGCCACGAGTACCCATCCCCACAGCGCCAGGTTGACAGCGGCCACTCCGGCGCCGATTCGTTTCCAGCGCGACAGGCCTAGGTACACCAGGGCAATCACCGGCGCGAGCAGCACCTGCGTGTACCAGGGACTGGCCCCGGCAACACCGGCGCCGCGGTCGGCGAAACTGGCGCACGAAGCATAGGCAACACCCGCGGAGAACAGCAAAACAGCGGCGAAAATCGCCTGTTCGGCAGGCTGGATAGCGCGGCGGTGGCCGCACCACGCTGCCATGCCGAGGGCCAGCAGTCCGAGCATGATATCCAGTGTGGTGCTCGAATAGCTGTTGAACCAATTGTTCCCAGTCCACAGCGAAGCCCGCGCCAGAAAACCGCTGGTCGCCAGCCAGTCTATGTGCGGCGCCGCCGCCAGTGCCTGCCTTACTCCGATGCCGTCAAATGCTTCATGTGTTCCGGCGATGTTGCCGTAGAGCGCCACGTTGCGCAGATACCACGGACTCGCCGCCACGATGACCAACGCGGCACCACCGAGCACAACGCGGAGTGATCCACGATTACGCCATACCAGGATAGCCGCAATGCCTGCGGCCAGCACGGCGAAGATCAGGAAGTAGGCCTTGGTCAGCAGTCCCGCGGACAGCCACGCGGCGACGCGGAGCGCGCACCGCCGATCGGGTTTGCGGACGAACGTGGCCAGAGCGGCTAGAAAAAAGGCGCTGACTCCGACGGCCAACCAGTCGTTCGCGACGTGAGCCGTTGTAGCGTAGAGCATTTCCGAACAGAAGATGGTGAATAGTGCCGTGGTCGCGAACGGCTCCGGCACCTGCAGGTCGCGACACAGCGCCGCCGCGCCGAAAAACAGGAGGATGGCCGAACACAGGGCGCAGAACAGACGCAACACCAGCACGCGCACAGTGAGGGGGAACCGCGCCATCGACCAATCCAACGGCGCCAGCAGGATGTACGCCAGCGGAGGCTGATGCGCTTCGTAATTGGGCCGGGAGCTGGCGCGCGGCTCCGGCACCAGCCGCTCGAGATCCCGGCGCCGCTGCGCTCGCTGGTCTTCCGGCAGGGCGAACCAGGCGTCGTAAGAAATTGCTTCGGGAATCGACGCCTTGAGCACGTGACTGACGGGAGCCAGTTGGAATGACGCGGATACATCATAGGGTATCTTGGTGCCGCCAAGGATGGGCAAGCGCCGCGTTTGCCAGAGAGTCTCGACGTAGCCGTAGTGGAACGCCTCATCGAAACCTTCCCACAGCGGCAGAAGAGCACTGAAGAGCGCGGCGTTGACGACCCCGAACAGCAGCATAACCTTCCGGTTGGGCAGCGCCACCAGCGCAGTCTAGCACGCGGGGCGCATCCCGCGATTCGTAGCGTAAGCCTCCGGCTTCGATCCCCACCCCAGTACAATAGAAGTGTCCATGGTGATCGACGGGATCTACTATGCCCTCGCGCTCAGCGCCGGCGGCGCCGCAGTGTGGTACTTCAGCCGCCCTGCATTTGGTGTCCCCCTGTTTCTTCTGGCCGTTTTCTGCCTCTATTTCTTTCGCGATCCTGAACGCGCGATTCCCGACGGACCCGTCGCCGTTTCCCCCGCCGACGGAAAAGTGGTTGCCATCCGCACCGACGATCCCGCTTCCGCACGCATCAGCATCTTCCTCAATATCTTCGACGTCCACGTGAACCGCGCCCCCATCGCGGGCGCCATCACCAACATCGAGTACAAAAAGGGCGAGTTTCTTGTAGCCAGCCGCGAAGTGGCCAGTTCTCAAAACGAGCGCAATACCTTCACCATCGAAGGCCAGGGCTCCCGCGTTGCCTTCTCTCAAATCGCCGGCCTGATCGCGCGCCGCATCGTTTGCTATAAGAAAACCGGCGACCAGGTTACCAAGGGCGAACGCGTCGGCCTGATCAAGTTCGGCTCCCGCGTGGATGTTTTCCTGGGACCCGAATGGGAAATTACAGTAAAGCCCGGCCAGCATGTCTCGGGCGGCTCCAGCATCCTGGCGCGCAGGAGACAAGCCTGATGCCACGCCTCACCTTCAAGCAACGATTCCTCGATCCCCGCTCGCCCTCGCGGCATCCGCGCCGCGCCGCCTACGCGTTGCCCACCCTGTTCACCGCCGGCAACATCTTTCTCGGTTTCATCGCGATTATCCGCGCCATTGAGGGCGCTTTGCTCGGCGCAACGGGACAACTCGGCAACAATCCCCACTTCGAAGTAGCCGCCAAGGCTATTGGCGTCGCCGTTGTTTTGGATGGCCTGGACGGCAGAATCGCCCGCATGACAAATACCGTCAGCGATTTCGGCCGCGAGATGGATTCACTCGCCGACGTCATCACCTTCGGTATCGCGCCCGCCGTACTCGCCTTCACCTGGGGTGTTCAATTCGTGAAGGGCGTCGGGTTTCTGCCCGATCATCGCGCCGGCTACTTCATCGCGTTCCTGTTTCTGCTGTGTGGCGCGGCGCGTCTGGCACGTTTCAACGTTCAGACCAATCCGGTTCCCAAGAACCCCGGCCGGCCCGATCGCAAGTATTTCGTCGGTTTGCCGATTCCCGCCGCCGCCGCGCTGGTGGCCGCCGTCGTCTACGCCTCGGATAGCGTACCGCTCGTATGGTGGACCCTTTCCGCTGCCTGGCTCGTATTACTCGCGCTTCTCTCCTTTTTGATGGTCAGCACCTGGCGGTATCCGAGTTTCAAGGAGATCAGCCTCACCGGACCACGATCGCCGCTCACCGTCATCCTTTTCGGCGCCCTCATTTATCTGATTTGGAATTATTCCCAACCCGTCTTGCTGGCCATCTCCTCGCTGTATGTCGCCACCGGTATCGCCATTCGCGCGGGCGGGATCATCCGCCGCCGGTTCCGTCCCCATCCGCCGCGGCCGCAGCCGGCGGAGCACCAGGTTACTTAGTATGCACTTGCATCGGGGCACGCAACGGCCCACTCTCGCCATCGTCGGAGGAGAATCCCTGCTTGGCAAGGAAGTTCGCGAGCTGCTGGAGGGAAGCACTCTCGCCGTGAATATCAAATTGATCGCTTCGACAGACACCCCCGACACAAGTATCATTTCAGCCGTACGCGATGAACCGGTGGTAATTAATTCCATCGAGATGGCGGACCTCGGCTCGGCGGAGGTGGTGGTTCTGGCGGGGAAACAGGAATCCAGCCGCAAAGCATATGAACAGATCGAAAGCGTCAAACCAGCGCCCGTGGTGATCGATGTCAACGGCGGTTTGGAGGATCATCCGGGAACCAGGCTCCGTGCGCCTATGGCGGAGCCGCCGGGATTGGACGCCGCTGCAGCCATCCAGGTGATAGCGCACCCGGCCGCCATTGCAATCGCTTTGTTCCTGGCTCACGTGCGCAAAGCCGGCGTAATTCGGCGGTCAGTCTTCGAAATTTTTGAGCCGGCGAGCGAACGCGGGCATGCCGGCATCGATGAACTGCAAAAACAAACCGTCGCTTTATTGTCGTTTAAGCCGCTCCCCAAAGAGATTTATGACACGCAGGTCGCCTTCAACCTCCTGCCCAAATACGGCTCGGACTCGCCCCACAAGCTGGATGAGATAGAACTAAAAATCGATCGTCACCTGGCCAGCCTTCTGGCAACCGAAGGAAACGTGCCCATGCCATCGCTCCGAGTGATGCATGCTCCGGTATTTCACGGCTACAGCATTTCTGCCTGGGTTGAGTTCGACGAGAATCCGGGTATCGATGCGATAACGGACGCTCTGGCATCGAATGACATCGATGTTCGCGTGAGCGGCCATGAGCCGCCCTCGAACGTAGGCGTTGCGGGTCAGCGCGGAATCACTGTAGGAGCCATAGCCGCCGATCGCAACCATCCGCGCGCCTTCTGGTTCTGGATAGTTTCAGACAATCTCAGAATCACGGCCGAAAACGTAGTGGAGGTAGTGCGTGAAGCTCTTAATTAGGCCGCGAATAAACGCAAATAAACGCAACTCCGACATCTTCTTATTTGCGTTCATTCGCGTTCATTTGCGGCTAATATTGTGTTCTGCGGCACTCACGTCCTGCGGTTACCACGTAGCCGGCAAAGCCGATCTGGTCCCCAAGACCGTTCACACCATCGCCATCCCCCCATTCGGCAACATCACAACCCGCTATAAGCTCACCGATCATCTTCCGGAAGCCATCTCGCGCGAGTTCATCACTCGGACGCGCTATCAAATCGTCAACGATCAGAATCAAGCCGACGCGGTTTTACGTGGCGCCATCGTCAACTATGTCGCTTATCCCACCACCGTCGATCAGCAAACCGGCCGCGCTAGCGGTTTGCAAGTGAATGTGACGCTACAAATCACCCTGACCGAACGGGCTACAGGCAAAGTGATTTATACACGCCCGAGTTACGAGGTGCACCAGCGCTACGAACTCAGCATTAATGCCAATACCTATTTTGAAGAAAGCGATGCGGCGCTTGACCGGCTGGCCCGCGATGTGGCACGCGACCTGGTCACTTCAATCCTGGAAAACTTTTGATGAGCCCCGAGCAGTACCTCCAGCGTATCCGCAAGGGACCGCCCGCGCCGGTTTCCTTATTCCTTGGACCGGAGTTGTATCAACTCGGCATTTGCCGCCGCGCCCTGGTGGAGAAAATTTTGGCTCCGGAGGATCGCGACAACGGTCTATCGCGGCACGATATGGAAACCAGTACGCTCGCCGCCATCCTGGATGACGCCCGCTCCATGTCTTTGTTCGCGCCACAACGAGTGATCTGGGTTTCGGGCGCTGAAGCCGCGTTGCCCCGCGGCCGGTCGTCTAGTCAGGAGGAGAGCGCGGGCGGCGCCGATCTGGCCGAATACGTGCGAAACCCAACTCCCGGAACGGTCCTGATATTCGTGTCCAGCCGTTACGATTTCGAAGGCGAGGAGCGCGCCAAGATGGAGCGCGTCCAAAAATTCTTCTCGTGTATTCCCGAGGTCGTGGAGTTCCGGCCGTACACAGTGGAATCGGCGCGTCATCTCGCGGAGGACCTGGCGAGTGAAGCCGGTTTACAGATTGGGCTTTCCGAAGTCGGGCTATTAGTGGATTCGCTTGCCGCCGATGCCAGCCGCATCGTCAATGAGATTGAGAAGCTGCGTCTCTATGTGGGCACGAATCGCAAAGTCACGGCCGACGACATTCTGCAACTGGTGCCGAACGCACAGGCCACCACCATCTTCGCGCTGGTTTCCGCACTTGGACGGGGCGACCGCAAGCGCTCGCTGGGCCACCTGGATACGCTGCTGCGCGAAGGCGAGTATCTGCCGTTGGCGCTCACCTTCCTCGCCACGCAATTTCGCCTGGCCATGGTTGCGCACGAGGCCGGGCTGCGCACCTCTCAACAGATCCAGGCTCATTTCACCAAGCTGGGCATTCGCGTCTGGCGCGATCGCGCGGAGCAGATCTATCAAACCGTGACGGCGTTTTCCGCCGGGCGCCTGGCGCGCGCCATCGAGAAGGTTTCGTCCGCCGACCGAGCGCTTCGGGACGCCCGTCCCGACGATCGCGTGGTGATGGAAGAACTGGTTTTTAGTTTAACCACGTAGGGCAAGCCTCCGGCTTGCCCAGGACAAGCCGGAGGCTTATCCTACCTCGATCTCGCAGCCTTCATACGCGCACGAGACTTCCATGTTCGATCCCAGACGCTGCGCCAACTGGCGCGCACGCTGCTCGATCTCCGCTACGAAAGCGTCGTCGTGCGACGGATCGTGATGGGTGAGAAACAGCCGGCGGACTCCAGCCGCTGCAGCCAACTCCACTACGTACGCATACGTGCTGTGGCCCCAATTCCGCTTGGTTACGTACTCCTCGGGCGTGTATTGCGCTTCATGAATCAGCACGTCCGCATCCTTCATATACTCGGCGTGACGGCGATCGCCCGGCTCCAGAATGGACTCGATCCGGCCCGGCTCCGCGCCATCCCGCCACACGCCTTCGGCAAACGGCTCATGATCCGCCAGATACAGAACCGAAACGCCCCGGTACTCAAAGCGGTATCCGAGCGTAGGCGACGGATGATTCATGTGCTGGGCTCCCACCTTCATTCCACAAATCTGGTGGGTTCCTTCCGTCAGGTCCTTATACGTGATTCGCGCCGCGAGCTGGTCCAGTTCCACCGGAAAATAGTGGTGTTCCATCTGGCCCGACAGCACGTCATGGAGCGATAGGTGGCATTTTTCCGGACCGTACACGTCGAAATGATTGCCCGCCGCGAACAGCGGCGCGAAAAACGGGAAGCCTTGAATATGGTCCCAATGTGTATGAGTGAGCAGAATGGCGGCAGAAATCGGTCCTTTTGCATCCGCCATCAGTTGGTTGCCCAGCAGCCGCGCGCCTGTGCCGCAATCCAGCACCACGTGTTTGCCGTCATGGGTCGTCAGTTGAATGCAGGATGTGTTGCCGCCGTAATGATTGGTGCCGGGGCCCGGCGCCGCGATCGATCCTCGAGTACCCCAGAAGCGCAGGCGCATTCAGATTGCCGTAGGACAGTATACCGCGTTAAGCAACAATCGCTTGAATCGTCTGCGGCGCGTTCCCTTCCAGACGGTTGTTCACGAAGATGTAGGATGGCTCGCTCCGCTCTCGCGCGCGCGAAATCAGGTTTCGCAGCGCCTGCCTGGCTTCCGGATTTGGATCCTGAATTTGCTGGTACGGTGAGAATTTCGCGACGGCCGCCTCATAAGGCCGTCCCTTTCGCAGCAGCGCCCGCGCCACCGTGAAATCGGCCGTGTAGACTTCCGGAAGCTGCATCTGTTCGCTGAGCTCGGGCATACGAGTCCAGGCGTTGAATACGTGGGCCACGCGGTGTCGACGCAGACATTTGAAATATTCGCTGGCCAGGAATTCCTGATTCCGGATCTCAACGCCGTAACGAAACCCCGCCGGAAGAGCGGCCAGGAACGGATCCAGTTGGCCCAGAAAGGCGCCCACGTCGCGATAGGTCTGCTTGCCGAAAGTTCCGAATTCGAAAACCAGCACCGCGATCCGTTCCTGGTATGGTTCCAGCAGATCGAGAAATGCGTTGCGCAGCAGCATTGCGTCCAAGAACGCCGGATTGCTCTCGCCGGCGCGCGCACCGTAGCGCGGATGGATGGGAAACATCTTCACGGTAATCTCTTCCGGCACTTTGAAAGCGTATTTCAACGACGCGGGAGCGGAGCGAAACAGGCGCTGCCAGTATTGTTCGGAAGGAAACTGGTAAAACGAAAAATCCCCGCAAACCACCGGAAAAGTGGCGGCGTATTCAGCCAGGCATTCAGCTTGAAAACGCTTCTCGGAGAATTTGCCGCGCGACATGTAGCGGCTTTCGGTATAAACCTGCCCGAGCCACCCCGGATACTTCCAGGAACTGGTCCCAATGAACACGCCTTTGGAAGCAAGCGACGCGAGCTTCAAGCCTAATGGCGTGCGTTCGTATTCCGGAAGCTCATCGAAAAGCGATAGCGTTTCCCCAGGCACATTCAATACGCATGCGCCACGCGATAACCATACGGATCCGCGCCGGCCTCAATAGCGCCGTCGGGCATGATCCGAACCATCACGGGAGCGGCGCCGCTGGACCATCGCGATCGCGTGCCCACGCGGTGACCGCGCGCCGAAAGTTCCGCGACAGTAGCGGCCGGGATGCGCTCGTCTAAAAGTAAATCGCCGCGATTCCAGGCGTGATTGTCAAAGCTTGAAACCAGGTGGCGGGTCTGGAAGCGGGGGGCTTCAATGGCGGCCTGCGCATTCATGCCAAACTCCACCACATTGAAGAACAATTGGATTAAGCTCTGCTCCTGATTGTCCCCGCCAGGCGTGGATAGCGCCAGAAACGGCTTGCCCTCTTCGGTAACGATGGTTGGGCTCAGCGTAACGCGCGGGCGCTTGCCACCGGCCAGTTCGTTCGGCGATCCATCCACCAGGATGAATTGCTGGGCGCGCTCTGTAAGTGGAATGCCCGTGTCCCCCGCGATCACAGACGGCAGCCACGCACCGGACGGCGTCGCCGAGAATACCATGCCATCTTTGTCGATGGCATCCACGCAGGTGGTGTCCCTGGCCATCAGTTCGTCGTCGATCTTAGTGCGCGCAATCTCCATCTCCGTGGGATGCCGTCCCTGCTTTCCGTTGATGGTGCCGGGAACAAAATCCAGCGAAGCGTTGTGGCCGATTTGCTTGCGGCGCTCGGCCGCGTAGGTCTTGGACAGCAGCACATCGGTGGGAATGTGGTTGAACTTCGGATCGCCGTAGTAGGTATCGCGGTCGGCATAGGAGAGCTTCAGTGCTTCCACCACTTTGTGGATGTACTCGGAGGAATTCACGCCGAGCGACCGCAGATCGTAGCCTTCCAGGATATTCAGCGCTTCGATCATCGCGGGGCCCTGGCTCCAGAAACCCGGCTTGTAAACCTTGTAGCCGTGATAATCGGTGGAAACCGGCTCTTCAGGTTCCAGCTTGAATGCAGCCATGTCCTCGTAGCGCAACAGGCCGTCGTTGGCGCGCATGAAGGCATCAATCCGGTGCGCGATATCGCCACGATAAAAAAAGTCCCGAACGGCGTCGATGGCTGCAACTCTGCCGGCCCCGGCCGAGAGCGCTTTTTTCTCGGCTGCCGCCATGGCTCGCAGCGTCTTCGCCAGGTTCGGCTGGCGGAAAATCTCGCCGGGCATCGGAACCTGGCCGTCCGGCATGAACGTCTTCTTCGAATCCGGCCAGAGATCGAGGAATCGGCGCACGCGCGCGATGGTGCCCGCGCGCATCTCATCAATGGCTAGTCCGTCCGCCAACTCTACTGCAGGCTGAATTTCCTCAGAGAACGATTTACTGCCGAAATCCCGCAGGGCAACTAGCCCGGCGTCCACCATGCTCGGAACTAGCGCAGGCATAATGCCGGCCACCGGAATGATGCCCTTCAATCCACCCGGTTCCATTGTCAGGATCTCACCCGGCTTCGGCCTGCGGTCGCGGAAAAGCTCGGCAGTAGCCAATTTAGGCATCGGACCAACTCCGGCGATGGCGAAAATCTTGCCGGCCTTGGTGCGAATCAGAATCGGCGCTTCGCCACCCAGCCCGAAATGCGAAAACTCAGCGACCGAGGCCGCGAACATGGTGGCGACGCCGGCATCCACTGCGTTCCCGCCTTGGAAATAGATGCGCATTCCGGCTTCGGCGGCATATTCGCTGCCACACGCCACCGCACCTTTGGTCCCGCGCGCGGGGCGCATTGCGGGCTGTTCGAAATCCTTTCGTTGGGCCGCGCAGAACACAACGAGGCCGAAAAAGAGAACCGCGGGCTTGTACTTCATAAGCTAGGCTCATTATAACTAGAAGGCGGGCGCGTACCTGATTTGCTGGATAATGGTTGCGGCGTTATGGAAGAACAGGAAGACAGGCGGCAGGAGGCAGGAGGCAGGCGGCAGAAGGCAGAGAGCAGAATGGACTGAACCCCAAAAGTGA
>PMUN01000369.1 GCA_003166875.1 Bryobacterales bacterium
GACGGCTTCGCCGAAGTCGGCGCCGATGGCATTGTCCGTTTGACCCCATCCGGTCGGGAAACAGCCTACCGGACCGCCCTTCGCCACCACCTCATCGAGCGTATGTTGAGCGAGGTCTTCGGTATGGAGTGGTATGAAATCCACGAAGAAGCCGAGCGCCTCGAGCACGCTGTCTCCCCGGCATTTGAAGCAAAGCTTAAAGAGAAACTCGGTGAATCCGGCTCCTGCCCGCACGGGAACCAGGTGCTCTCAGAAAGCCCTGCCAAGCGCAAACTGCGAGGCGAGCTACCGCTTTCTGAGGCCGTCGCGGGCCAGCGTTACACCGTCACGAGCCTTCAGGAGCGAGACCACAAGCTCCTTCTTTTTCTGCACGATGCCGGAATCGGCCCAGGACAGAATTTGCGTATCCTCAGTCAGAACTACGACCAAACCGTTTCGATTGAGCTATCTACAGGGAATTCAATCCTGGGAAGACCGGCTGCCGATGCCGTTTGGCTACGGCCGGCAAATTCATAGTAATTAAATGTAATACTTTTCATTAACCATGATTAACAAGGTGTGGCATACTTAAGTTGAGGTGTGAGTTCGATCACCTTCTCGCGACTCAATGTCCACAGATTTCCAATTCCAGGTCGCGCTCCCTGAGCCCTCGCTTCCCGAGGTGCATTCCAGCGTCAATACTGCTCAGCTCTCGGTTTGGCGGCGACTGTTTGCATTCGCCGGACCCGCCTATCTAGTAAGCGTCGGCTATATGGATCCTGGCAATTGGGCTACCGATCTTGAAGGCGGCGCGCGCTTCGGCTACCAGTTGTTATGGGTGCTGGTGCTATCGAACCTGATGGCCATCCTGCTGCAGACCTTGAGCGCCCGGCTCGGCATCGTCACCCAGCGGGATCTGGCGCAGGCCTGCCGCGAGACGTATCCACGCAGCGTCTCCTATTCGCTATGGTTTCTGTGTGAGATTGCTATCGCAGCCTGCGATCTTGCGGAAGTGCTGGGCGCGGCCATCGCGCTGAACCTGCTGTTTCATATTCCCCTTCTCTACGGCGTCATTCTCACCGCGGCCGACACTTTGTTGCTGCTCTGGTTCACGGGACTCGGGATTCGCGTTATCGAGAGCTTCGTGCTGGCTTTGATTGCGGTGATCGGTGGATGCTTCTTCATCGAGATCTGCTGGGCTGGTTGGCCCGGGGTGAAGGACATGCTGCCCGGCCTGGTGCCGCACATCACGAACCGCAATCTCTATGTTGCCATCGGAATCCTGGGCGCCACCGTGATGCCGCACAACCTCTATCTGCATTCAGCGCTGGTGCAGACGCGCCGCATTGGAAAAACACAAGCCGACAAGCTCGTAGCGTGCCGGTATAACCTGATCGACTCCGCTATCGCTCTGAACGGCGCGCTCTTCGTCAATGCCGGAATTCTGGTGCTGGCCGTGGCGGTGTTCTTCAAGCGCGGAATCGTGGTGACCGAGATCCAACAGGCCAACCAGTTACTGACGCCGCTGCTCGGCACCACCATGGCGAGCATCCTGTTCGCGGTGGCGCTATTGTGCTCCGGGCAGTCTTCGACGCTGACCGGAACCATGGCCGGACAGATCGTGATGGAAGGATTCCTGAACTTCCGCATGCGTCCCTGGCTGCGGCGGTTGATGACGCGGACGATCGCGATTATCCCGGCTGCGTTCACCGTGTATTTTGCGGGCGAACAAGGCACTTATAAATTGCTGATCCTGAGCCAGGTGATTCTGAATCTGCAACTGCCGTTTGCGGTGATTCCCTTGATCCAGTTCACCAACAGCAGGCAGCGCATGGGAACGTTCGCCAATCGCGCCTGGGTGCGGGTGTTGGCATGGAGCGCTGCGGTGATGATTCTGTCGCTGGATATCTGGCTAGTGACCATCACTATCCGGGACTGGCTGGCGGCGTCGGGTCGCCAGCGGCTCTGGCTCGAGTTGGGCCTGGCGCCGGTTCTCATCCTCCTCACTCTACTGCTGGGCTGGGTCATTTTTCAGCCGGTTCTTCCACCCTGGATCCGGCGGTTCGGACTTGCTCCCATCGAGCTTCCTCAAGCGGTGGCGATCAATCTACCGAGTCCGGTCTACGAGAAGATCCTGGTCCCCTTGGATCACACCAGCCGGGACCGGGAGGCCATCGCGCACGCGGCGGCCATGGCCAAGCAGCACCACGCCAAGCTCTACCTGCTCCATGTGGAAGAGGGCGTGACCAGCCAGATATTTGGGTCGCTTGCCTCCACGGCTGAAGTGGAGGCGGGGCGCGAGTACCTGCGTGAGATTGCCGCCGAATTGGAAAAGCAGCAGGTGGCCGTCGAAATGGTGGTAAGGCACGCCAGAAGGCCCAAAGACGCCATTGTGGCCTATGCCGAGGAGCTCAAGCCGGATTTGGTTGTGATGGGAGCTCACGGGCATAAGGGCTTGAAAGACATTGTATTCGGGACTACAATTAACGCAGTCCGTCACAAATTGAAAATGCCGTTGCTGGTGGTACGGGGCGGCGGTTGAAATTGGACCAACTCCCGGGGATTGGGACAGGTATCGTGTCCATCCGATACACCCGGCGGGCTTAGAAGCTAGGCAAGGCTAATATTATCAAAGGTATGCATTGGAAGGCCGTTTGCTTAGCAGACAGTAGAACCTAATGCGTAGACTGTTCATTACGGGATTGCTGGTTACGCTGGGAACGCTGCCCGGGTCGACCCTGCGGCAGCTCAGCCTGGATGACATGATTCGGCAATCCACCATGATTGTTCACGGCACAGTGCAGCCGGCGAACATCATGTACCACGGCTCGATGATTTTCAGCCACTACACGGTCCAGCCTACAGAAATCTACAAAAGTCCCGTCGCCGGCCAATCCGCTAGCCAATCCAGTTCTGGCCCAATCGATTTCGGGGTTCCTGGCGGATCGCTCAACGGCATCATTCAAAGGGTCGCGGGCGCGCCGATCTTAACCGTTGGCCAGGATTATGTGCTGTTCCTGTGGACCAGCAAGAGCGGTTTGACGCAGGTGATCGGGCTATCGCAGGGTTTATTGTCGGTGATCACAACCGCTGGCGCTGCTCCGATGGTGGTTCGTCCGGCTGCGGCACAAGGACCGCTGGCCGCAACGGGACTACCTGTGACCACGAACGACATCAGTATGTCGTTGAGCGCCCTCAAGACTGAGATTTCAAACGTTCTCAGTGGGCAGAGCACGCAATGAAAAGACCCTGGCTAGTTCGCTTGGCAGTGTTGGTGTTCGGCTGCCTTGTCATGAGCGCGAACGGCTGGGGTTACTATTTCTACGTTCTCTACAACACAAGTACCGGTCCGTTCAATCAACCGATCGTTGAGAAATTCGAACTGAGCTCATTAGTAAATAACACTGTTCCATTCTTTATTTCAGATACCGGTCCGGCAGTCTTGGCGCCCGGGGATAGCTTCCAGGCAATCATCGGCGAGATTCGCGCCGCTGCGGCAGTTTGGAGCAATGTGAGCACTTCCAAACTTAATCTGGGATATGGAGGGTTGTTCACGGCCGGCACAGCTTCCGGATCATCGCCGGGTATAGAAATCGAATTCTCCGATGAGATTCCCCCCGGTTTGGTGGCGTACACAGTACATGAGGTTACCGGAAACCTGGGATATGGGCCCGATGGCCTGATAGTTCCGATTATCCGCTCGAGGATTTACCTGCCGAACGACCTGACCCAAGTTTCGTCCTATGGGGACTTTCTAAGCTACAGCGAGCCATTCTTCGTAACCCTGGTCCACGAATTCGGCCACTCGCTGGGACTGCAGCACACGCTGACGTCCGGCGTGATGTCGACAATTTATACCAGCGCTGCAAGCAAGGCCACGCCGCTCGGGGCGGACGACATCGCCGGCGTCTCGGTGCTGTATCCAGCCGACGGATATCTCGCGACGGTGGGCAGCATCAGCGGACACGTAACGCGAGACCCCAACGGACTAAGTCTGGCATCGGTGGTTGCCTTGTCAGCGACCAATCCTGCGATCAGCACGCTTACCAATCCGGATGGAAGTTATCGGATGGACGGAGTTCCGCCCGGGCATTACTACGTTTACGCGCATCCCTTGCCACCCGCCGAGTACGGGGAAAGTACGCCGAACAACATCATCTACCCGACTGACGTGAACGGTAATCCGATTGGATTGAATTACAATGCGTTCGCCACGCAGTTCTTCACTGGAAATTATGGTGGTACGCGCGACGTCACCGTTGCATACTCCACTCCTGTGTTTGTGGGCCAGCTGACGTCGGGCGTCGATTTCCACGTGAGCGAGCGGGCGTCTCAAGCAGTTTACGGGGTTCGGACTTACGGATTTTCCCCAACCAATGTACCTGTTGCGTCACCGCCAATTATCGCCGGTTTGCCTGGGCCGTCGCCTGTAGCCGCGACCGGTGAGGGATTGCTCGATGCGAACAACGTGATCATCCCAGGGCTTAGCATCTCCGTAATTGGAACAGCCGCTACAGCAAGCAATTTGAGGCCGTATCCTCCACCCACGCCTTACATCGCCGTGGATGTCCAGGCGAATCTGACCGCGGGCGAGGGACCCAAACATTTGCTATTCGCAACGCTTGATGATTTGTACGTCCTGCCTGCGGCTTTTTCGGTGGTTGTCAATGCAGCGCCGTCCATCACTGCGGTCACTCCGAGCTTGGATGTCAATGGAAATCGAATCGTGTTGATCGCAGGAACCGGTTTTTTCCCGGGCGAAACCAGCACTACAGTGCCCGTCAACACCACAATTCTGTTTGATGGTCAGCCAGGCGTGATCCAAGGAACGACGAAGAATGGCCAGTTGGTAGTAGCTCCACCGCCGGCTCAACTCGGCTATACGGCGACAGTTGTCGCACTGAACTCGGACGGCCAGAGTTCCTTATTCCTGAACCCAACGCCGCCCACCTTTACCTACGGTGGTGCTTCGGCGACTCCAGCCGCTGTGGCCGCTCCATCGCTTACGGTAACTCCCGAGACGCTGGTAGCCGGCAACGCTACTACAGTGGACGTTGTAGGCACGAATACCAACTTCGTCGCCGGCCAAACTATAGTTGGTTTCGGCACCAGCGATGTGGTGGTGAATCAAGTGACCGTGCTGAGTCCCAATCACCTGAGCGTGCAGGTTACGCCCAACGTGACAGTGGCGACCTCCGGTATCAACGTCACCACCGGCCTAGGCGTAATTTCGCAGGCGCTGGGCAACCAGATAACGACAGCGAATCCGAAATAGCGAGAACTATCGTACCGGAAGTTTGACATAAGGGCTAGATGCGCCGATGACATCTACCGACCCACATTTGTAACCACTACCATCAGTGCACGATCCAGAGTTATAGAACAACGCCCAGTCCCCTGACTGCTGGTGGGCTGGTACAACAAAATTGATCTGTTCGATTCCGACCAGTGCGGGTGCTAGCCCTTGGAACGAGGTCTGTAGAGCGGGAGTGTCGGTAAACGAGCCGCTCGGGAACAAGCAGCCACCGCAGATGGGTATTATGGGATTCGGATAATCCTGCAAATACAGCCCGTAGTCTGCCGGCGGTGGTGTACTCGACGGAAACAATGGGTGCAGCGGGACGGCGAATCCGATCGGCGGTGGGGGCCAAACCGTGAAGAAGTCAGTGGCATACGCGATGATGGTTTCCCCTGCGTGCGCCGGATTCTGAAGCGTAACGAGGCTGTAGTCGGAAGCATGCTGCGCGATCGCGTATCCGTTCTCGTCCATCAAAAACCCACCCCAACTTGGCGGCGTCAAAGGCGTCAAAACGTCAGCTTGGGATTGTTGACGTACCTCGAGAGTACCCTCGTTGTCGAAGCCATCGGACTGCAAAGTTGAGTTTCTTTCGAGCGGAACCTGGATGTTGATTTGGCCGTTTTGACCCTTGGAAGGAATAGCAACCGCAAGAATTGGAGCAGTTGCGCCGTTGACCGTCACCGTGATTCCTGCGAGTTCCTGCGGCAACAACGACAACGAGGGAGCTACGGTAATTCCGGGAGGACCCGTGAGGCCCGACACAAAGACGGATGCTAATGCGCCTCGACGAGGCATTCCGGGTTGAAAGGAAGCGGAATTCAAAACCGCTTGGATCTTCAGTTGACCCTGGAGTGTCGCGGAAATACCCGCCGTGAGGCACAGAAAAAGGAGGATGCGCGGGGCCATTTTGTCGTATCTGAAATTAAGGACCCGCGACCTGCCCCCACCGACTACACTCCTCCGCGATTTTCTTATTTTCCCTTGCTTAGCTTTCGGAAATATTCCGCGATTGCATCGGAATAGCCGGCCGGGACGTGTTCGGAGCCGGCGCTGCGGACTTGGTCGGAGTTCTTTTCATCCAATTGGCGGCGCAGCACCAGCTCGAGGCGCTCCATTTGCGGGATCACTTCGCGTCCAATGCGTTGAGAGAGCTCGGCGTCGTTCACGTAGGCCGGGTTCATGGTGTGCAGCAGTTGTAGAACTTCATTCGAGTATTCGGGATGAGTGCGGATGAAGTCGCGGAGTTGGCTCACGTCGCGTAACGATTCGCGATAGCCTTGCTCCAATCCGTTGTGTGGGTTCACTTCTCCCGAGCCACCGCGGTTTCCGACGCCGCCGAAGGGCGAGCCGCCGTCCGGTTGCCCGGGCGAAGGCTGGCCGAGGCCTGGTTCAGTTCCGTTCGGAGCCTGACCTTGGCCCTGTTGTCCTTGACCCTGCTGCGATTGGCCGGATTGAGCTTGTCCTGATTGTGATTGACCAGGCTGCGACTGACCTTGTCCAGGCTGCGGTTGGCCGCCGTTCTGGCGGCTTCCATTGCGCGATTCATTGCCACGCTGGCCCTGGCCCTGCGCGAGCTGCTGCATCCGATTCCGCATGCCTTCCAACTGCGCCAGCGCCTTTTCGATGTCGCCCTTGTCGCCGGCGCCCTTACCCGGCTGGCCTTGTTGCTGCAGCCCGGCTTGCGCCTGCTGGAGCTGATCGCGTAGGTGATCGAGTCCCATGGTCACAGTGGACTCGCGCACCCAGGTGTACATCCCCTGGCCCTGCCGAATCCACTCCGCGCCTTTGCGCATGCGTAGCTCGAGCTCACTCTGCTGAGCTTCCGAGAGGGCATCGCGAAGCTTTGAAGAGACCGGATTCTTCGCGCCCGCCAAGCTCTGTGCGGTATCGCCCATTTGCTTCTGGAGTTGCTTTAGCTGATCGGCCATCTGCTCTTTTTCGCTGGCCATCTGCGAATTCTGCTGCTGCGATTGACCCGGCTGCGTACCACCGGCAAACATCTGGCGCAGACGGTTTTGAAAATCTGTCTGGTGTTCGGAAAGTTGGTTGGCCTTTCGCGCCATGTCGTCGAGTTGCTGCGAAGCGTTCTGGCGCTGTATCCCATTCAAGATGTCATGCGCTTCCTGCAGGCGCTCGCCCGCACGCTTCTGTCCGGCATTGGCCTGATCGGAATTGCCGCCCTGCTGATTTTCGGCCTGGCGCATATCGTCAGTCGCGCGAGACAGGCGATCGAGCGCCTGTTGGAGCCGCGGATCGGCAGTGGACCCGGTGCGCTGCGAGCTGGCAGATTGCTGGCTCTGTTGCTGCCCTTGCTGCCCTTGTTGCGGGGCTTGGCTGGATTGTCCCTGCTGACTGGAAGCCGATTGCTGCTGGGACGAATCGCCCCTCGTGAGCTGCTCCATCTGCCGCTGGAGCTTTTCCGCTTCCCGGCGGAGCATTTCCTGCTCCCAACGTTGCCGGAACGGCTGCTGCTGATCCTTCTTAGCTGCCAGCTCCTGCTGGCGGCGAGCCAGCTCGGCGAGTTTCTGAAGCGCCGCGTCGATTTCTTTGGCGCGGGTGTCAGAAGCCGATTGTTGGCCGGTTTCGTACTGATTTTTTTCGCGGTCCAGCTCCAGGTCGGCGAGATTCTCGAGATCCCGGGCCTGGCTTCCTCCCTGCCCCGCGCCGCCTCTGCTTCCGAACGCCACCTGGATATCGCGGAAGGTGTCTTCGGCTCTCAGGGCGTGCTGCAGACCCTGCTGTTCCGGCACCAGGGCTTCGTTCCACTTCTGGGCCCGTATCTTCTTGGCGGACTCAGTCATGTTCGTAATGGACTCTTCCATGTTCTTGACGAAGTTCTGCATCTCGGGACTGCTGTCTAACTGGCGCGCCTTCGCGCGATCCACCAGNNGCGATGGATGGATTCTTCGCGCCATTCTTCGCTTCGTTCCAAGTTGCGGCGATAATTTCTTTTTGATGCTCGGAAATCTGTTCTGCGGGATTGCCGCTGCCTCCGCCTCCTTCTTGCTGCGATTGAGAGTAATTGCGCTCGAACGGTTCGGCCTGGATAAAGTACATGTCGGTCTTGGTGGTGCTGCGGGCGTCGCGCGCGGAGGCATAAACGCTCACCAGGTCGCCCGGTGACAGCTTGTAATCTTCGAGCGCAATGACGTACTTGCCCTCGGCGTTCTTGGCTCCTTTCTGGGGGAGCATCGAAACCGCCTTTTCCGGACCACCGTTCACGGAATAGTGCAGGCTGACTTCGTTCAGTCCGAAATCGTCCTCGGCGCTGACGGCCACGGTGACTTCTTCAATAGGATTCACCTTGGCATCCCGTCCGGGACGAGTGATTTTGACGCTGGGCGGCGAATCCTTGCGGGCTTCGATAAAGAAATCCTCGCTCATGCGGACGTTCTCGCCTTGCTCGATGGCCGCAATGTGGTACATGCCGTCCTTCTGGACCGGGAGATGGGCAGTGAGCCAATTCCCCGCCCCGGATTTCAATTCAATCTGCGAGTCGTCGCTCAACATCAGGACGCCTTTGTTGAATGGACGATCGGTTTGGACAGCGATCTCGGCATCGGTACCTTCCACCGCGCGCACATCTCCGCCTGGATCTTCCACCATGTCCTTCAAGCCGGACCAGGCCGGGTAATGATACGTGACGCGAATTTTCTGGATGGAAGGCAGGTCGATCACGCGCAGGTTGAAATGCTTGGATTGGACGGCGCCGGCTTCGACATAATACTCGACATTTTCCGCCATGCCGCTAAACAGGAATTCATAGGTGGATGCGCCCGGCGAAGGCCGCATTTCGACAGGTTCCCACTTAGAGGCGCTCTTCGATTGTGCGAACAGCCGTACTTTCGGTGCATCGAATCCAATGAGCTGGGCCGTCACCAATTGATCGGACTTGCGACGCACGGTGCGGTCGCCGGGGTTGACCGCGATGTCGTAGAAGGCATGATTGCCACTTCGTGGCGCGCCCGCCCACAATAGCGATGTGCCATAGCCGAGATAGCCGGGGCCTGCCAAGATCAGCCACAGCAGGACGGCGACCGCCAATCCAGCCGACGTCAGGAATCCAAGGATTGGGCCGGTGGGTGCGAGGCGCTCGGGCTGATTGGCTTCGGCAACCTTCATGGCGTCGCCTGCTAGCAGCTCGACGAACGGATCGTTTGCGTTCGGCTTTTCCGCGAGAGTAAGCAGACGTTCCTGGAAATCGGGGAATTGGCGTTCGGCGCTGCGGGCGGCGTTGCGCCGGTTCATCCGTAGCAGCGGGATAACCAGGCCAAACGCAATGGCTGTAGCGACGGAAATAAATAGGAGAATGCGCGCCCACAGCACGCTGGTGGACGAGAACGCATCGCGGTTGATGATCCAGACCAGGACCACCGTTACCACCAGCGCGGACACCGTGACCAGCGATGTGCCTTTCGATAGCGCCGAGAACCGCAAGCGGCTTTCCAGGCGCTTAAGATATGCGTTGAGTTGATCGAGGGGGCTCATGGGCGCTCCTTTATTCCGGAAATCCAAGGGAATGAAGACTTCGACAACTAGTGGGGCGGACCCCCTGGTCCGCGCGGGTCCCCCTGGACCCGCACTTCAAGATCGAGCGAAAACACCAGCAGGCCGACGAGGGCGTCGGCTGCGG
>PMUN01000053.1 GCA_003166875.1 Bryobacterales bacterium
CTTCGAGGAACGCGCGGGCGTACATTCCGGGCGAAGCGTGGCCCTGGAAGTAGACGAAGTCGCCGGACTGATCGCCGTGGCGGCCGTGGAAAAAGTGATTGTGACCCACTTCGGTGAGCGTGGCGAGCGACGCGTACGTGGAAATATGGCCGCCGATGCCGGGATCGTNNTAATGCGGCGCTCGATTTCGCGGTCGCCCGGATATGGCACTTCTTCCTCCACCGGGATGGTATTGATGTAAGGCGTGGTGAGCTTGTGCGGGGTTTGGATGCCGGATAGCGCCGCGTGATCGATGAGGCGGGCGAGCAGGAAGGTGGCGCGTTCGGAGCCGCCTTCTTCAACAACAGAGTCCAGGGACTCGAGCCACTCAGAGGTTTCTAGCGGATTAGTGTCCGCTTGTGTTTCGACTTTGGTTTCGAGCATTGGTTGAGAGGTGTCTCTTTCAAAATACCACTCGGATTGTGGCGCGCGCACTCATGCGNNGCATGAGTGCGTGCGCCACGGTCTTCGCGGGATCTAGTGCATCGCTTTTTCCAGCCACTTTAGCTCTTCCCGGACCTTGATTTTTCCGTGCCAGGGGTTCTTGTCCAGTTCATGGCCTTCACCGGGGAAAATCAGGAGTTTCGACGGTACACCTAAAGTGTGCAGAGCCCGTTCGAGCAAATAGGCTTCACCGACGTAGACTCGGACATCTTCGGCGCCGGAAACGATGTGCGTGGGCGTTTTCACCTTGTTGATTTGCCAGATGGCGGCTTCGTCGTTGTAGTTTTGCTTCGCATCCCAAGGAAAGCCGCCTAGAAAGTGGGCGTCGTCGAAGGTGGTGTCGTCGTTGCCCCAGTTGGCCACGTGTTCCACGGCGCCAGCGCCGGTGACGGCCGCTTTGAAGCGATTGGTTTGGGTGATGAGCCAGTTGGTCAGGTAGCCGCCGTAGCTATAGCCGCCGACGGCGAGATGATCCGGATCGGCGATGCCGTCCTTGACGAGTGCATCAACGCCTTCCAGGATGTCGCGGCCGGGCTTGGAGACAATCCTGGGGATGATGCCGAGCGTGAACTTGTCGCCATAGCCGATGGAGCCGCGGTAGTTGGGCTCAAAGACCAGCCATCCCTGGGTGGCGGCGAGCGAGGCCCATCGATACCAGTCCGCACCGAACTGGTTGCCGTCGGCATCGGCCGGTCCACCGTGAATCAGAGTGAACATACGCAGATGTTTATCGCGGAAATGACCGGGCGGGTAGATGAGCATGCCTTCCACAGGGACCGCGTCATCGGCGGTGAAACGGTAAGGCTCGCCCTGGGGCAGCGCGCGTTCCGTGAACAGGTGGTTGAAGGAGGTGATTTGCCGGGCGTGCGAGAGATCGTTGGGGTCAGTTGCGAGCCAGACTTCAGCGGGTTCCTGGAGCGACGAGTGCACAAATGCGATTGACGAGGCGTGCGCGGCGGAGGAGATCTTGTCGTAGGTTCCGGGAGAGCCCTGACGGAGGACAAAATCGGAGACGGGTTTTTCCGAAGTATATAGCTGTACTTCCGTTCCTTGGCGGCCGCATGCGATCAACCCACCGCCGGGGAGTGCGGCGAAGCCCATGACCGAGCCCTGGAATTGGGGAGCCCAGCGAGCCAGGGCGGGTGCGGCGCTGTCGCCCGACGCGTCCACCCAATAAACGCGCGATTGCGCGTCCTGATAAGGGCCGTCCACCGAACCGTTGAGGAACCCGAAAAAAATGTGCCGGCTATCGGACGACCAATGCAGGCCGTCCAGGATGGCTTCGCGCTGGAGAACGCGGCGGGGTTCGCTGCCGGCGGCGTCGATCAGATAAATTCCGTAAGCGTCCAGGGACTCCCAGCGCTGGGTGCGGGAATCGGTAAGCAGGGCGACGCGCGTGCCATCCGGGGAAGTTTCGAGCTGTTTGACGCGCCAGGGCGTGGATGCGAGCTGGCTAGAGTGCGTGGACAGGTCGCACGTCTTAGCAGGGCTTTCGGTGAGGCAATTTTTCGCTTCTGAGATCGCGATGCGATGGATAGCGTCACCACGCTCGGACTCACGAAACTCGATGATATCTTTCCAATCTTTCTTGTATGCCTCTTGCTGTTCCTTGGTCCAGGCGCGGGTGGCGAAATAAATCTGGCCGGAATCGGCGGACCAGGTGAAGGCGTGAATCTCTTCCTCAGCTTGGGTGACCGGGAAAGGCTCGCCGCCATTCATTGAAATGACATAGACCTGCGCCGCCTTTTCCTGGGCGCCGCGATCGGAGAGGAATGCGATCCAGCGGCCGTCGGGAGAAAACTCAGGATTGCGATCGTGGCCGGATTGCGTGAGTTGGACCAGCCCGTCGCGATAGAGCCAAAGGTCGCTGCGGAAACGATTGGCGTCCCAATCAGCACGGGATGTTTCGATGGCGACGGCGTGGCCGTCCGGGGACACGCGCACGTTGGGGATGTCGACTGAGTTGAAGAAATCGTCCAGCGTCAGGGGTGGTTTATTCGCCGGGGTTTGGGCGAGCGCGGCGGCGCAGAACATAGCCGGGAGTAGACGCATGAACGACTATCTTAGCTTGCCGGAGGGGATTCTTGGGCCGCGAATGAACGCGAATGAACGCAAATAAAAACCGGATTTCTTATTGGCGTTTATTTGCGTGCATTCGCGGCCAGAAAATCATGCGTGGGCTAGCATTGGCGTCTGGCACGGTTGGTACGTGCAGCGCGGATCGGCTTCCAGGTAGTTGCCGGTCAGGGCGTATGCGCGGGAACGGGAACCGCCGCAGATTTTGTGGTACTCGCAGTAGCCGCACTTGCCCACGTTCGCTTCCGGCGTTCGCAGGATGCGGAACAGGCTGGAGTTGCGGTAGACGTCCACCAGCGAGTCCGAGCGCACGTTGCCGGCTGAAACTGGCAGGAAGCCGCTGGGATAAATTTCACCGGTGTGGGAGATGAACACGAAACCCCGGCCGTCGCTCACGCCCGTGGTTCTCCACAGCAGACGCCCGTTGGCGCCGCCGCGCCCGCCATGTTCGGCCTTGAGGCGCTGGGCTATGTAACGGCGATAGTGCATGGCTTCGGTAGTCTTCACATCAAAGGGCGCTACTTTCGAGATCTCATACAGGAACTCGAACACCTTTTCGTATTCGGCCGGCGTCAGATCTTCTTCTTCCATCAAGCGTCCCGTGGACACCAGGAAGAACAGGCTCCACATCTTGGCCTGTGCTTCGCCCACCAGTTCGGCAATCTGGGCGAGCTTGGTGAGATTGCGGCGGGTGACGGTGGTCTGGACCTGCGTTTCGAGCCCAATTTCGCGGGCATGGCGAAGGGCGAAGATGGCCTGATCGTAGGTACCTTCGACGCGACGGAAACCGTCGTGGGTTGGGGCATCTGGCCCATCCAGGCTTATCGCCATGCGCGATATTCCGCTGCTTTTGAACCCGTCGATGGCTTCCGAGGTCAGCAGGGGCGTGGCGCTGGGCGTGACGTTGGTGCGCAATCCAAGCTGAACGCTATAGCGCGCTAAATCATATAGATCCGGGCGCTTCAGGGGGTCGCCACCGGTCAAAACCAGAAGCGGATTGCCAAACTGTTTGGTTTCTTCGAGTAGGCGGTAGCCTTCGTCGGTTGTTAGTTCGTGGGGATTTCGTTCCGGCTGAGCATTGGCGCGGCAATGGACACAAGTCAAATCGCAAGCTTGAGTAACTTCCCAGATAACCAAAAGGGGAGATAGGTTAAAGTCCATGAGTCTCCGATCTTTGACCGGATTTGCATTTCAGTGGCCATGCTAGAATCCGTGGACAAAGCCTATGCGAATCTTTTCGACCATGCTGTTGGCCGGTGTGCTCAGCGCGCAGACTAGTCCCGATCTGAGCCAGCAATTTGACAAGACTGACGTCATGATCCCGATGCGCGATGGAGTGAAGCTGCACACCGAGATTTACGCTCCGAAAAACGCGGGCGAGCGGTTTCCGTTCTTGATCACGCGGACACCCTATGGTCCGGGCCTTGATCCGCAAGGATTCCGGGTGGTGCTGAGCGGCATCTATGCGGAGTTGGCGCAAGAGGGTTACATCTTCGTGTTCCAGGACATTCGCGGGCGCTACAAATCGGAGGGCCAGTTCGTGATGATGCGGCCACCGCGCGCGAAGAGCGACNNAACGTGCCCAACCACAACGGACGCGCGGGAGTGCTGGGGATTTCCTATGGCGGGTGGCTGACTGTGATGGCGATGATCGATCCGCATCCGGCGCTGAAAGCTGTTTCCGAGCAAGCCTCGCCGGCCGACATGTACCTGGGTGACGATTTCCATCACAACGGGGCATTTCGTTTGAGCTACGGGCTAGAGTATTCGGCGCGGATGGAAACATCCAAGCAGAACGAGGCTTTCGATTTCGACCGCTTCGATACGTTCGACTGGTTTTTGCGGCTGGGACCGATTGCGAATTTCAACAAGAAGTATGTGCACGAGAAGCTGCCCACTTGGAACGATTTCGTGGAGCATCCCAACTACGACGAGTTCTGGCAGAGGCAAGCGGTGACGCCTTATCTGAAGCAGGCCAATGTTCCGAATCTCGTACCGAATCTCAATGTTGCCGGATGGTGGGATCAGGAAGATTTTTATGGGCCGTTGAAGATTTATGAGACGCTCGAAAAATTCGACCAGGGGCATCGGAATTATCTGGTGGCGGGACCGTGGAATCACGGTGGGTGGGCGCGCGGCACGGGCCGGACGCTCGGCAAGATCGATTTCGCGAGCGACACCAGCAAGTATTTTCGCGAGAACATTCAGGCACCCTGGTTCGCTTATTGGTTAAAGGACAAGGGGAAGCTCAACCTGCCCGAGGCGCTGACGTTTCAGAGCGGGTCGAACAAATGGGAGCGCTACGATGCGTGGCCTCCGCGCGAGCGCGTGGAACGGAAGAAAATATTTTTTCACGACGCGGGCGGGTTGTCATTTGATGAGCCGCGAGCGGAGTCCGCGGCAGGTGGTTTCGACAGCTACGTTTCCGATCCGGCGCATCCGGTGCCTTACCGGCATCGGCCCATCGAGGCACTCTATGGAGGACCGTCCGGGTGGGCGCCATGGCTGGTGGAGGATCAACGGTTCGTNNGCGCATCTGTTTGCTTCCACCACAGGGACGGACAGCGATTGGATCGTGAAACTGATCGACGTCTATCCGGAGAAGGGCGAGAAGGATCCGCCCATGAACGGCTACCAGTTGATGATCGCGAACGAAGTACTGCGGGCGCGATTTCGGAACGGATTCGAGAAGCCGGAACCGATGGTGGCGGGGCAGGTGACGGAATACAGCATCGACCTGCATTCCAACAATCACGCATATCTCAAGGGGCATCGGGTGATGGTGGAGGTGCAGAGTACGTGGTTTCCGCTGATCGACAGGAATCCACAGAAGTTTGTGCCGAACATTTTCATGGCGGCGGAAGCGGACTATCAGAAGGCGGAGCAGCGGGTGTACCGTTCGCGGAGGTATCCGTCGAGCGTGGAGCTGCCGGTGGTGCGTTAAGAGCCGGCTTGAAAGCCGGCCTGCAGGCAAGAGTGCCTGCGCCACATTACATTTCTTGAATGACTTTGTTGATGTCAAGCAGGATTTTCACTTTGCCCTTTATCTTGGCCAGGCCCAGCAGATAAGGCGTAGCGGCGCCCATTCCGAAATCGGGGGTGTCCTCGATATCAGCGGTCTGCAAGGTGAGGACTTCCGAAACGCCGTCAACGATTATGCCGGTGGAAATCTTGCCGGCGTGCCCGTCGATCTGAACCACGATGATGCAGGTGCGCTGCGTGTATTCCATTTCCGGCAGTCCAAACTTCAGTCGGAGATCGACGACGGGGATTACCTTGCCACGCAGGTTGAGGACGCCTTTGACATGATAGGGCATCTGGGGAACGGCAGTAATCTCTTGAACGCCCATGATCTCGCGGACGTGGAGGACCTGGACGGCAAATTCCTCTTTGCCGAGTTGGAAGGTCAGATATTTTCCGGCTCGCGGGTCAGTCTTGACAGCGTCGGCCGTGGTCGGATTCGCTAGGACACTGGATTGCATATTCATCTCCTCTACATTTCTCCAAAGTTATCTTCGAGCGGAAATTCATTACGCGTAGCTTTGGCGCTGGCCATAACGGAAGCCGCTGGGGCCGTTTTCGGCTTCGGCTTGGAAACGGCTGATTTCAGTGCGCTTAGGCTGCGCCCGATGGCTTTAGGCGCCCCGCCCGCCGGCTCGCGCCGGGCCGCCGGTGAGACGCCATTTGCCGAGTGACCGTCGGTGCCTACCAGCGCTCCGAGGTCGCTCACAACCTGATTCAAGGCTTGCGCCTGCGCCGATAGTTCTTCGCTGGCTGAGGCACTTTCTTCGGCGCTGGCAGCCGTGGTCTGGGTCACCTGGTCCATTTGCGCTACGGCCTTCGCGATTTGATCGATGCCGCGAGCCTGTTCCTGGCTGCCCATGTTCACTTCATCCACTAGCGTCTTCACTTGAGTAGAACTTTCGGTGATGGCGCGAATCACTGCGGCAACTTGCTCCAGTTTCGTGCTGCCATCTCTTGAGGTAGCGATGGATTCTTCGATGAGCGCGGATGTATCCTTGGCCGCTTGCGCCGAGCGCTGCGCCAGATTACGGACTTCATCGGCCACTACGGCAAATCCCATGCCGGCTTCGCCCGCGCGCGCCGCTTCCACTGCTGCGTTCAGCGCCAGAATATTGGTCTGGAACGCGATCTCGTCAATCACTTTGATGATTTTCGCGATCTTGTCGCTGGAGGCATTGATCTGTTGCATGGAGACCACCATCTGATCGAGGGTCTGGTTGCCTTCTTTGACTTCCCGATCCACGGTGGCCATGACGTCCGCTGCCGACTTCGAGTTTTCGGCATTCTTGCGGGTCATGGAGGTGATCTCTTGGGTGGATGCGGATGTTTCTTCGAGTGAGGCAGCCTGCTCGGAAGAGCCCTGCGCGAGCGCCTGGCTGGAGGAAGCCACCTGCGAGGCAGCGCTCGTGATCTGCCCGGCACCCTCGGACAATTCCAGAGCCGCTCGCCGAAGATCCTTGTTCATGCCGAGAATCACTTTGACAATAACGGTTCCCATCGCGAGGAAGATTCCGATCAGGACAATAGCCATCCAACGGCTGCTGGACGCCCTCGAATGTCCTTGTTCGACGGCTTCAGCGAGAATCTTTCTCTGGAGTTGCTTCAGGTCCTCCGCAGCCTTCTGTATCTCCTTGGCAACGGGCAAGGTTTGCTTATCGTAAATGCCGAGCGCTCCGTCCAGATCACCCTTGCTACCTTTCTCCCAAACCTCCTGATCAACGGGTGACCAGGATGCGAGATTAGCGGCCAAAGTGTCGACGGCCTTCCTGCCTTGTTCGGTGGAAAGCAAAGGACGGATCTCGGTGATTTGGTCTGTGATGGCCTTGGCGCGTTCGTTGAACGAATTGTGGTATGCCTCCGCTTTGGGGAGGTCTTTCATTGCAAAACGAACCAGCATGCCCCGCTCAAAGGAGAGCATGTCGGATGCATTGGTGGCCATGGCGCCTGCAATGTCGAGCTTTTTGGCCTCTCTGTTGGCGGCGCGGTCCAATTCATTGTCCAGTCCCGCGATAGAGTATAGCGAGGACCCGGCCAACGCCAGCAGTGTCAGCAGCATCGCGCCGACGCTCAGCATCAGTTTCTTTCCGATCGTCATGATTTGTCTCCGTTCCAGCGAGCAAACTCGCCTAAGTTTGCTTATCGGAAGGTTTCTTAGACCCTTGAGTGGGATATCGCTAGGGTGACGGGGGACACTTCTGTCCCCTTGCTGAGACTGAGGTCAGCTCAGTGTGAGAGTCCGTGAAAAAATAGCAACAACCGGTCGCTTACGCTCGCGGTTCGGAAAGATGCCCCATGTTGAGAGAGTGTTACCGAACCGCGACCGTGAGAGTCCGTGAAAAAATAGAAAATACTAAAATCTCCAAATTTAGGCCGTCTACGAGCCTCACCAGACGCTCTACAACGCGCTCCAGCGGGCCGCCCAATCATCTTGCATCCCCCCCACGGGAGCGCAGTCGGCGCTGGGTCGATTTTTTCACGGGTTCTGAGGGAGCCGGTGCCTGCGCGGGGCTACTGATCGCGGAGCGTTTTCATTGGATCGAGCCGCGCGGCGCGGTAGGCCGGCACGCTGCTCGATATTAGCGAAACGAATAGCAGGATGGCCGTTACGCTGGCGAAAGTCGCTGCGTCCAAGGGTTGGACGTTGAAGAGAATGCTGCTCAAATATCTGGTGAGAAACGCGGAGGCGGCCAGGCCAATCACTACACCGGCCACGGCGAGCAAGAGGCCGCGTCCGAGGATTAGCTTCAGAACATCGGTTCGCTGAGCGCCCAGCGCCACTCGCAGGCCGATCTCGGCCGAACGTTGCACCACCATATAGGAAAGCAGACCGTACAGTCCTATTCCGCAAAGGAGCAGAGCCATTGCCGCAAACGAGGTCAACAGCAGGGTCTGGAAACGCGGATGGGCCGCAGACCGGGAAACCGATTCCTCCATGGTCGCGGCCCGGTAGAGGGGGACTTGCCGGTCCATTCCTGAGATCTGTGCGCGAACGGATGCAATCAAACTCGCAGGATCCTGCGCGCTGCGGATCACCAAGGCGGGCGAGGTGATGACGGCTTGTTCCCAGGGCAGGTAATACTGCGGCTCCACATCCGCCGTCAATCCCGCTCTTTTCACGTTCCCCACCACGCCGACCACTTCGCGCATGGATGATTTAACGGCCCCGTCCCCAAGGCCGGGTTGGATGCGTTTGCCGATGGGGTTCTCTCCAGGGAAATATTTGCGGGCGAACTTGTCATTGATGATGATTACCGGCTTACCCTGGGTGTCGTCGGCGGCGGTGAAGGCGCGGCCGCGCAGGATGGGGATCTTCAAGGTCCGGAAAAAGTCCGGCGTGATTACGGCTATCTGCTCGGACGGTTCGTCGCCTTTGGCCACGGGCCGGCCTTCGATCGCGATGGAGATATCGATGTTGTTTCCAGAAAGAGGAAGAGGGAAACCGGCGGATACGGATTCGACGCCGGGAAGCGCGGCCAAGCGGGCGAACAGCCGGTGATAGAAATCGATTCTCTGCGCGCGAGGGTAGCGTTTCGAAGGCACACTCAGACTGGCAGTGAGGACATGGTGAGAATCGAATCCCGTATCCACATTGAGCACGCGGACGAAGCTGCGGATCAGTAGGCCGGAACCTACCAGCAATACCAGTCCGAGCGCCGTCTCTGAGACTAACAGCCAGCTTTGCAGGCGATGCTGACGGAGCCCAGTGGTAGTTCCACGCGAGCCTTCGCGCAGGGCAAGCAAGGGGTCGAAGCGCGACATACGCCAGGCAGGTAGCACCCCGAATAGCAGACCGGTGAGGACTGAGGCTACCGTAGCGAAGGCCAGTACTGTGCCGTCCACGCCGATTTGATCCATGCGGGGTAGAAGATTATTCGGCACCAGACGCGGAAGCCAGCGCACAGCCGCAGCCGATAGCGCAATCCCAAAAGCGCCGGCGATCATGGACAAAACCACGGATTCCACCAAAATCTGCCGGATGATTTCGTTCGGGCTCGCTCCCAAAGCCGCTTGCAAAGCGATATCGGAGCGGCGGCGCGATGCACGCGCAAGCAGCAGGCCGGCCACGTTGGCGCAGGCGATCAGCAGAACCAGACCCACGGCGGCGAACAGGATCCGCAGAGCCGGCCGGGTATCGCCCACCAGTTGGTCGAGCACCGGCTTGGCTATTACGCTCGGATGTACCTTATTCGTGTCGGGGAATTGCGTAGCCAGGTTGCTCGCGATAACATCCAGGTCGGCTTTGGCTTTAGCCAGAGAAACGCCGGGCTGCAGGCGACCGATGACTTCCAACACAGACGCGCCTCGCTGTGGGAAGAACTGTGTGTCGTCGCCGATGGACGTCCACAAGGCGACGGGCGGGTTCTGGATGGGGAATGAGAAATTGGGCGGCATGACTCCGGCCACGGTATAGCTTTGGCTATCTATCCTAATCGTTCGGCCGACGATATCGCGTGCGCCTCCAAAACTGGACTGCCACAGCGAATAACTCAATATGGCGGCGTGCGTATCGGGCTTCTCTTCATCAGAGGAGAAACCCCGGCCGAGCATGGGACGGGCGCCGAGTACCTGGAAGAAATCCGACGACACGATCTCGGAGGTGAGTTGCTGCGCGTCACCGACGCCGGTTAGCGTCACGCCGTTATCCCGATAGGACGCCAGGCCCGAGAAGGAATGCTGCTGGTGACGCCAGTCAAAGAAATCCGGATAGCTGAGGTTTCCCGGGACTGCGGCGCCTTGGGCGGGTCGATCCAGTTCCTGGAGCCACACCAAGCGATCCTGCTGAGGAAACGGGAGCGGACGCAGCAGTACTGCGTTCACCAGGCTGAAGATCGCAGTGGTGGCGCCGATTCCGAGGGCCAGCGTAAGAATGGTGGTGACCGCGAAGCCGGGGCTCTTGCGGAGCTGGCGGATGGCAAAATGCAGGTCATGGAGAAGTCTTTGCATCAGGTTCCGTAAGGCAATTGAAACGCCAGGCGCAAGTATTTGAAAAACATAATGATGTTGGAAGGTGTGGCGAGCGCAGGCGTCCGCTCTCAAGAATTTCTTGTTCAGAACTGGACAGTGCCGGCGTGTCGCGCGATATCCACGGCGTCGCTGAACAGGCCGTAGGCGGTTTGGTCGACGCCGCAATTGATGCCTGCCGTTCCGATAGTACCCATCAGATCGGTGTGGAGTAGAAGCAGGTTGGAGGTCCCTGAGACGGCAGCCAACGGATCGGTATCATCCAAGACTTCGGCGCGCACGCGGACCCGGATTCCCGCAGGGCTAAGGCGGGCACGGCTCACCAGGCATACTGTTTTACGAGCGCCGGCCAACTCCCGCACGCGTTCCGGGGTCAGGCGGCCGATGCCGCGGCGATCGACATCCTGCGGCGTGACGCGCGCATCCATCAGGACATTCGCAAGTAGCGCGGCTTTGGCGGCCGAGTCCCAGCCTTCGATGTCGTAACTGGCATCGGCTTCCGTGATTCCCAGGCGGCGCGCCGCTTCGATGCCGTCTTGCATTGATTTGCCTTGCCGCATGACCTCGATAACAACCTTGGACGTGGAATTCAGAGCGCCGGTGAATCCGAGAATTTTGACGCCCGGCAGATTGTTGCGCACCATGTTGAATACCGGTACGCCATCCATCACAGTGGATTCGAAACGGAATTGGACGCCGGCAGCGCTGGCTTCGTCGCGGAGCGATGCGTAGGCGTGCGCGATGGGTCCTTTATTGGCTGTGATGACGTGGCGGCCGCGAGCGAATGCGGCGCGGATGTGCGAGAGCGCGGGTTCGCCGGTGGCTGGATTGAGCGTAGTGATTTCGGCTACGATGTCGGACTTGGCGCGGTCCAGAAACTCTTCCACGGAGGATGCGGGTGGGCCGAAGCCGCCGTCGCCGTACGCGGTTCCGTGACGGGCTGTGTGGATTCCGACTATGCGGAATGGATAAGCGCGACGCTGGCGCTTCAGCAGCGCCGCGAAGGCGCGGCCTACGTTGCCATAACCGATGAGAGCGATCCGCAAGAGTTCATTTTAGCCGTTACGGCACCGACTCCCTTACGGTCGNNACCGTGAGGGAGTCGGTGCTTCGATCAGAAATCCAGTTTTTCGATTTGGCCATTGAGGTTCGATTCCAAGGTTGATTTTTGCTTCTTAAGCTCGCTCGCGTGGTCGCGTAGGCTAGCCAGCTGGTTTTCCTGCGTGGCCAACTGGCGGGCGTATTTCTGCACTTGCTCTTGCTGGCCGTTTACATTGTTCAGGCTCTGGATGTTTCGACGCACCCGATCCTGATCGTTTACCAATGTGGTGACTTCCGAATCTGTCTGGTGGATCTGATTGTCGGTGTCGGCGATTTGGCGTTTGAGATCCAGGATCTGCTGCAGCTCGCGCCGGCCGGTCTCCGAAATCGCTTTGTTCCGCACGTAGGTGAGCAGCATATCGGGAGTGATGCTGGAAACCTGGTAGGTGTTGTCGAAGAGCTGCTCTTCGTTGACCGCGAATTTCTGAGTGGCGTCGGGACCCAGCTTTACCTCGAAGCGATAAGCGTCCGCCGTGGTCTCGGATGGCTTCTGATTGAGCAGCTTGTAGCCGGGACGCTGAGGATGCTCGATGATGAGGGTCTTCGGTTTCTGATCCACGTTGCGGATGGTGAAAGTCCTGGTCTCCTGCTGCGCCTGCCGGGTAGTTAGAATGCCGCGATTGACGTGGATTTCGCGCACCAGGTTGCCGGTGGAATCGAACTTGCTGGTGATGCGCGTGCCCAGCTCGACAGCGTAGCTGATCAGGCGCTTGTCGCCCGTCTTGAGGGTGGTCATGAGTGCTTCGCCGGCGTAGCTTTGGGCATCGAAGACCGTGATGGGGCCGCCATCCAGCGTTTTGCCGGTGGAGTTGGTCAGTTCGGCTGCATTCATGGGATGCTCGCCATAATTCTCGGAGTAGATCAGCAGCTTGCGCGAGTTGATTTTTTGCTGCAGGAAGGGCAGCATAGCGGATTCGTCTTTTTTGACGGTGACGGGTGTGGAGAAGCGGTATTCGAAGAGTTCGCCGAGATCGGCGGCTGCGACGTCGACCGCGACGGCACTAGTGGAGCCGAGAACGCGGGACATGCGGTTCGCTGCGCCGGGCGACGCCAGCGGCATCAACCTGCCTGCGAGTGCTTTCGCCATGGCCGGCGGCGGAGCCGCGGAAAGTCCCGCGACGGGGCTCGACGACTCAACGTCTATCGCGCCGTTTACCACGCCTCCATACACCACCGGATTCGCCGCTTGATCTTCCGGCAGATCCACGGTCTGACGCGCCAGATACTTCGGCTCATACAACTGGCTAATGAACGACACCGGCCGCCCCGAAACGACCGCCAGATTCACATTGATCCAATCCTCGCCAGTGGTGTTGTCGATGATGGCCCAACCTTCAAGCGTCGATTCGCTCTTCTCGTCGAAGATCAACCGATAGCTGGACTTCCAGACCGGCGTGGGAATCATATAGCTGGCGGCGATTTGGCGCTCCTTGGCGTCCGAGGAATCGATGTAGATGCTGCGCTTTTCTTTCGAGCGCGACTGGTTGACGGCCGCCAAGTAGTCCTTCAACTGAGCTTGAAGCTTCGGATCGGCGAAGCGGATAGAACTGGCGGCGGCGAGATCCAGAGTCCGGAGATCGCCGGAATCGAGCAGCAAGACCACTTGCTCGCGGTCCGGTTTCTTTTCTTCAGAGGCAGCCAGGCGCGCGCTTAGGATGGCTCCGCTGATAGTCTCGGCACTGAATTTCAATTCCACGCGGGCGCCTCTCATTTGACCGAGGAAGGAGCTGAGCGGGCCTTGGCTCAAGATCGTGAACGGAAAATCTGCCAGCTTTTGCTCTAGCGTCTCGCTCGAATCGTAGCGGAGTCCGGTGACTTTGCCGCCATTTCGATCCTGCAGCGTGAGCGATTTCAAAACATCGTTCATGTCCGTGGCTTTGAAATCGAGCCGGGCGGATTCGCCGGGTGAAAGCGTGCCGGCGCGCTCGAAGTAACCGACTCCGCTTTTATAGAGAATGATTTCGCGGATGGGGATGTCGGCGGCTAGCGCTGTTGACATGAATACGGCGGTTAGCGGGAAAAGTCGTTTCATAGTTCTCCTTGGCAAGCCAGAGGCTTGCCCTACGCTACTGACATGTCTCGGGAGGCCAGATCCTTTCGGATTTCACTCGCCCATAACTTTAATAATGACGCGTTTGGGGCGCCGGCCGTCGAATTCGGCGTAATAAACCTGCTGCCAGGGACCGAAATCGAGCTTCCCATCCGTCACGGGCACGATCACCTGGTGGTGGACCAGCAGGCTTTTCAGGTGGGAGTCGCCATTGGTTTCGCCGGTGCGGTGATGGCGGTAATCGTCTTTATAAGGAGCCAGGCGCTCGAGCCATTCATCGATGTCCGCCAGCAGGCCATCTTCGGCGTCGTTCACCCAAACACCAGCCGTGATATGCATGGCGGAGACCAGAATCATTCCCTCGCGAATCTTGCTTTTTGCGAGCGCCGCTTCCACCTGCGGGGTGATGTTGATGTACTGGCGATGCTGTTTGGTGTTGAAGGTAAGGTGTTCGGTGTGGAAGCGCATACCAAATCGTAGCGCACGCACTCTGCGTGCAGCGTTCACAATCATGTGAACGTGTGATCAACTCAGCTTGTGTTCCGAGGAGTGCGAACACGGCACGCACGAGTGCGTGCGCTACGTTCGCGTAGAATGAGGAAGTGAAGTTTCTTTGCGCGCTCTTCGCGGCGGGTTGCATCCTGGCGCAGGAGCAGACGCCGAACGATCAGACAGCCCAAGATCCGGACCAGACCTACCAGGGGCCGTCTATCTTGAGCCGTGATAAAGGCTTGATCGGCGAGCGGGGCGGGAAGCTGCTCGACTTTCGGTACTATTTCGATGTGACCGGCATCTATGATTCGGGGCTGGTTCCGTTAGTCACCAACGCGCAGGGGAATTTGATCAACGTGGGCGGCGCTTATGGAGTGGAAACTGGTTTCGGGGTGATCGGGTCGAGGAGGTGGAAGCGCGACAAGCTGAGTCTCGAATACAAGGGCGCGTACCGCCAGTATTCGGTCAGCGACGTGGCTCAAGGACTGGACCAGTTTCTGAACCTGGCTTATAGCCGACAACTCACGCGGCGGCTGATTTTGGACCTGAAGGATACGGCAGGGACGACCTCGCTTGCCAACGGAGCATTCTCTTATTTGCCGCTCACGAATACCGACTTGTTCGCGATTCCCGCCAACGAACTGTTCGATATTCGGACCAATTTCGTGCAATCCCGCGTGGATCTTACGTGGCAGCAGACCGCGCGTCTGTCGTTTGGCATTGGCGGGGAGGGCTTTGTGGTGCGCCGGTCGTCACTATTGCTGGCGGGGTTGGATGGCTACGATGCGCGCGCCAACGTCGCTTACCGGCTGACCAGCCGGCAAACAGTTTCCGGCGATTACAGTTACACGTACTATGACTTCCAAAGAGCTTTTGGCGATTCCAAGCTGCAGAGCGTATCGCTGGGGTATTCCGTCGGNNGGTGGTTTACGCTCCTCTCGGCGAAGCGCGATTGATGCGGCGCTTTGACCGGTCGTCTCTTACGCTCGACTACTCCATGGGCGCATCGCCCGGTAACGGCGTTTATCTGACGTCGCGCCAGACAGCGGGTACGGTGGGATATTCGTATACTGGCGTCCGGCGCTGGACGTTCGCTTTGAATTCCGGTTACACCGAACTATCCGCGGTCGGGCAGACTCTCGGAAAATACACCAATCTGCAAGGTGGTGGCGGTGTGACATATAAGCTGGGACGCGAAACGCACATCCAGTTTCGCTATGACTATCGGCATTACACCACCCAGAACAACATTTACCAGATGGACTCGAACCGGGTTAGTCTAGGCCTGGCGTTCAGCCCTGGCGAAACTCCATTGGCGATTTGGTGAGCGTGACACGCGGGAAGGTTCTACTGGTGGAGGACGAGCTGGCGCTGTTGCAGCTCCTGGAACGATACCTGAAGCGGCTAGGCTTCGACGTGCAAGTCCATTCGTCGTCCGTAGAGGCGCTCGTTGAGTTTGAGGCCTCACCTGGCCGCTACGATCTGGTGATCGCGGACCTGGGGATGCCGGAGATATCGGGTGACAAGATGCTAACCCGGATGCTTGAAATCCAACCGGACTTGCTGATCCTGATCTGTAGCGGTTCACCTTTTTACGTGTCCAGTCTGCCGAAGGCTCTAGAGCAGCAGGTGGGGTTTCTGCAAAAACCGTTTCTGCCGAAGATGCTGGCTGAGGAGATCGAGAAACTGATGGCGAGAAAAAATGCTAGCCGCGAATGAACGCAAATAAACGCGAATAAGAAACACTGTTTTTATTTGCGTTCATTCGCGTTCATTCGCGGCCTAGAATTTTTAACCCGCGGCCTGAAGAGCTTGTTGTAGCTTTTCTGAAAAGTTCTCGCCGGATTCCGACCAGAGGCGTCTTGTTTCCACCGGCAATGCGTCGTCCAAGTCGTGGACCAGCTTGAGCAGGCTTTTGATGTTGGACTGGATGGTTACCAGACTCCCGTGAACTTCGGGTTGTGGCAGGAAGTGCGCATCGATACCGAACTCTATCTCCAGATGCGAGTCATCCTCGCGTGCAAATTCGGGACCGAAACAGACTAGCGCGGCGCGAGACGGCGTCAGCTTCCATTCGGCATCGAATTGCCAGAGGTCCCACCAGGTTTCGAGCCTGTAGCAGGAATCCGCGTTCTCGAAATCCTTGGCAGCCGCCAGCACCTGGTCGATTGTTACCGGAGCTGGCATAGGCACTTCCAGAACCGCCGGCTCGGTGTAATCCACCGGGATAACTTTGAACGTGGACGGGTTGCGCGCCAACCGCGAGAACGGGAAGAGCCTCAGCAGCTTCTCGTAATATCGAAGCATGTTCTCTTGGGAATAATTTCGGAGAGTGTAGGAGAGAAAAAGCTGGTCGGCCATCTGCTACCATCGTACTGACTTTAATTGCCTAAATCTCCGCTGCTGCCCATCTTTCTGATCGTCTCCGTGGATGTTCTGGGGCTGACGATCATCCTGCCGCTGCTGCCGTTCTATGCGGAGAAATTCGGAGCGTCGCCGGCCGTGGTGGGCCTGCTGGTGTCCACGTATGCCCTTTGCCAGCTGGTCGCGGGGCCGATGTTGGGCCGGTGGTCGGACCATACGGGCCGGCGCCCGCTGCTGCTGGTGAGCCAGATCGGCACCTTGATCGGCTTCCTGATACTGGCCTTCGCGAACGCATTGTGGCTGATTTTCCTTTCGCGAATCATCGACGGGTTGACGGCGGGGAATTTATCGCTGGCGCAAGCCTACATTTCGGACGTAACCAAGCCGGAGGAGCGCGCCAAATCGTTCGCGCTGATCGGCATCGCATTCGGCATGGGGTTTTTGATCGGTCCGGCCATTTCGGGTTTCCTTGTCCAGTACAGCTACCAATATCCAATTTTCGCCGCGGCTGGATTGTCGGCAACCAGCATACTGGCAACATATTTTCTTCTGCCCTCGGGAGCGCCTGCGGCAAGCGATGGGACGACGCCGCGCAAGTTCACGATCCTGGACTGGGGCAATTATGTGCGCTATTTTCGCGCGCCCGGCCTTCGGCCCCTGCTGTGGCAATTCCTGGCATTCGCACTGGCGTTTTCGATGTTCATGTCGGGCTTTCCGTTGTTTGCGGAACGGCGATTCGCCTGGCACGGCCACCCATTCGGGCCTAAGGAGGTCGGCTATGTGTACGCATATCTGGGCATGCTGGGCGTCATTCTGCAGGGCGGATTGATTGGAAGGTTGGTCAAGATTTTCGGCGAGCCAAACCTGGTTCGCGCTGGTTTCTTTTGCGGGATGGCGGGTCTCGCGGCGCTCGGTTTCACGTACGGAGTTCCGCTGCTGCTGGTGGTCACCGCGGTGGCATCCAGCGGAATGGGCGCGATCCGCCCGGCGCTGACCAGCCTGATTACGCAGAAAGCGGCGCGCAGCGAGCAGGGCGTGGTGCTGGGATTGACGCAGTCGCTGAATTCGATTGCCGCGATTGCGGCCCCGGCCATCGGGGGCCTGCTGATTGATCACTCATTGCTGAGCGCTTGGGCGTTGCTAGCCGCGGGTATCAGCGGAGCGGCGTTGTTTTTTAAGCCACGGATACACACGGATTCTTATTCGTGTTCATCCGTGTGTATCCGTGGCCAAATTATTTCTCCGTGAGCGCCGCAACGCCCGGCAGCTCGATGCCCGCCAGGAATTCCAAGGACGCGCCGCCACCCGTCGACACGTGGGAGATCTTGTCCGTGCCGCCGGCGGCTTTGATGGCCTTTTCGGAATCGCCGCCGCCCACCAC
>PMUN01000253.1 GCA_003166875.1 Bryobacterales bacterium
ACTGCTTTTTCCCAACTGAATTGCCCGCTCCGCCTTAGACCCTTCTGGATCAAGTCTGCCCGTAGCGCGCCGTCGGTTGTTAGTTTTCGTAGGCCCTCAGTGAGGGAGGCAGCGTCCGATGGGTCTACCAATAGCGCGGCATCGCCAGTCACCTCCGGCATCGCGGAGACATTCGATGTTAGGATCGGCACCCCGCGCGCCATGGCGTCCAGTAGCGGCATTCCGAAGCCCTCATCGAGCGACGGAAATGCAAAGACGGACGCCCGACGGTAGAGATCCTCCAACACCTGGTCCGGCACGTAGCCCAGAACCTGTATATCGTTCTTGCGTGGGCTTCGCTCTATCCGCGCGAGCGCTTCCTCAGCGCCGAATCCAAAGGAACCTGCCAATACCAGCTTCCAGCCAGGTTCGACCGCTTCGAACGCCTCCACCAGCCGCACGACATTCTTGCGGCGCTGGATGGCACCGACGAAAAGAATCATCTGCTCGCGGTTGGCCGGCTTTGCCTCCGGCGGGAGGGGCCGCGTCCCATGCGGAATTACGCGGATTCGCGTTCGATCCACTTTGAGAAGCTGCTCTACCTGACCGGCGGTGAAGTGGGAGACCGCGATAATCAGATGGGAGCGCTCGGCCGCGGCTCGTGCCTGGGCGGCGAATCGGGCGCGGAAGTCAGGAGTTGAATAATCGCCGCTCAGAACGAACAGGTCATGAAAAGTGGACACGGTGCGCCGGTAACGAGCATCGATGCGCTGGTTCAGGCCATGAAAAAGATCAGGCCGCCGGGGCCAGTTCTTCCACAAGAGCCTCCGACTGCTGTTACGCGGAAGGGCATCCGAGAAGGACCGAAGAAACCGATGCGGGCGGTAGCAATAGAGGAAGTTTGCTTCCGGATGCGCCATCGCGAGGCCGTCCAGAATTTGCCGCGAGTACACTCCCACTCCCGACAGATTCGGACCCAAGCTATAGGTGGCATCCAGGGCGATTTTCAATCTGCAAGCATAGCGGTTTTGGCGCGCGTATGGGCGCTCTCAGCGAATTCATTTCCATCCTGGCCCAGCATCTCGTCCAAGTCGACCTCCAGGTTGCCCTCTAAGTTGATCTCTGACTGGATCTTCGCAATCGAGTAGCGGACCGTACCGGAAGGCCGTCCATCCACTCGGGCCGCGTTCTCAATGGCCAACGCGGTCCGATTCAGCAGAGCTTCGAGCGTGGTCTCCGTCAAGCCCGCCGTCATGAGCGCGAAACGGGTCCGGCCTACCCGGCCAATGACGGCGGGCGGCTCGAAAGCGCAACGGAGTTCTTCCGAGGCCCGCAGAAGCCGAAGGTCGCGCGCTTCACAGTCCTCCAGCGTTTCTTTCGGAAGCTCCGAAATTTCTATGGACGCCAAAAGCAGAGGTACGCGGCTCAGCCGCGAGAAATGCACGTAGTGCGCTCCCAGGGAGAGAAAGCCTGAGCGGGTGAGCACTCCGGTGAGATCATCCTCAAAATGCATGGGGCCCATCATCGTGACTCTGTGCTGGCGCTCGATTGCATATCGCAGCGATCGCGCCAGGGGCGCGGACTCCAGTTCCGATTTCAGCAACACATCCTGCGCTCCTTCGCGGAGCAGCAGGTTGGCGAGATTCGGGTCTTCCTCGTCCGCCAGAACCACGATGGGAGCTGAGCGCGCGCAATCGCTTACCTTGCGGAAGGAATCCAGCAGAACCGGGCTGTCGGGCAGAGATAAGTTCAGCAACACCAGGTCAAACCAGCTGTCGCGCAAACAATCGAGCGCTTCCGCGAGTTGTTCGACGTGCAGGACGCTGGCAGTTCGCCAATTGCACCATTGGCGGTTGCCTTCGATCTCAATGAGAACTTCCGACAAAAGGTGCTCGTTTTCGAGGTCGTCTTCTACGAGCAATATTCGTAGTGGTCGTGAGGTGGACATCAGCACTGTAGTGCCGGACAGGTGAGTTTTGTATCAGGTTTTGTCTGGACAAGTCAGAGACTTGTCCTACACCGCGAGCTGATATTCCTTGAGCTTACGATATAGCGTAGTGCGGCCGATGCCCAGCAAATTGGCGGCAATGGCACGATCGCCCTTGGTGTATTCGAGAGCGTGCAGGATCGCGTTCCGCTCCATCTGGTTGAGCGGAAGGATGGGTGGCCGTCCAGCTTCCGGAACATCGCGATGTTGGTGCGAGAAAGCCTCCGCGGGCGGTTTCGCCAGGTTGTGAGCGCCCACGGCCACCGTCATATATTGCGTCTTCTTGATCAACAGATGGTTCTGCAACATGGACGGCAGCTCAGCCGCATGCAGCAGGGGCCCGGAGTTGATCGCGACCATATGCTGAATGCAGTTCTCCAGTTCCCGCACGTTGCCTGGCCAGTCGTAGGAGATCATGGCTTCCAGCGTTTCTTGCGTGAGCGTATGATTCCTGCCATGGCGCGCTAGAAAATGGGCGATCAAGGCGGGAATGTCTTCCTTGCGATCGCGCAGTGGAGCTATCCGCAAGTTCACCACGTTCAACCGGTAGAACAGATCACGGCGGAAGGTTCCCTTTTCCACTTCCTTCGCCAGGTCGCGATTCGTCGCCGCAATGACTCGGAAGTCCGAACGGCGGTGTATTAACGATCCCACCGGACGGAACTCCTTTTCCTGAAGGACCCGGAGCAGCTTGGCTTGCAGATCGAGCGGCAGTTCGCCAATTTCATCGAAGAACGCCGTCCCGCCGTCGGCCGATTCGATCAAGCCGATTTTTTGACCTACGGCGCCGGTGAATGAGCCCTTCACGTGTCCGAAGAGTTCGCTCTCCATCAGCGGACCCACCATCGACGAGCAATCTATGGTGACGAACGGCCCTACTGGATTTACGTTATGGATGGATCGTGCCACTACTTCCTTGCCGGTACCTGTTTCCCCCAGCAGCAAAACTGGCCAACGGCAACGGCCCAGCTTCTCCACCATTCGCAGGACGTTTTTTATCCGCGGTGACTGCCCCACTAGAACATGTGTTGATTGTTCAACTTGCGCAAGCATTCAATTTCCTCAGGGGTAAATATGCCCTCATAGGTGTGTAGTGCTCGGTACCAACATAAACTCTACGAGTACTTTAGGATTTCAGCAACACCCCAACGTACCGGATTGAGGGATTATTTGAGGTGGAGGCACCACCTCATTTGGGGGTACGGCATTAGTACGGGTAGGCAGCTCCTGGCATCGCGCCTGCGGCGAAGACCTTACCTTATTGTTTGGAACCTGAGAGGGGCGACCCGGCAAGCGGGGATGCCGGCTGGTCCAGCCGGACCACGAACCCGGATCCAACTTCTGCCCGCACTCGTTCGGCCAGGGCGTTGGCGGCGTCCTCAGTATGCTCTTTTCCAACTAGCACGCGCCATAGCACCGGGTACCCTCTACGCAGTACAAGTCGCGCCGATCCATACTCGCGTTCGAGCGAGTCGCGCAGGCGCTGCGCCCGATCCTTATCTTGAAACGCGCCGGCCTGGACCGCGTACCAATTCTCCGCCGGCGCTACCGCCTGGAGCGAGAGGATGTCGACGCGAACCTGCGCGACACCCGGGCCGATCATTTCGATCGCTTCCGCCGCGGCATGCGAAAGATCGATGATACGGCCGGCCACAAACGGTCCGCGGTCGATGATGCGAACGTCCACCGACTTTCCATTAGTAAGGTTCGTGACGCGCACGAAAGTTCCGAAGGGGAAGGTCCGATGAGCCGCGGTCAACTTCTCCATGTCGTAGATCTCGCCGTTCGCGGCCGCGCGTCCGTGATATGGATGGCCGTACCAGCTCGCCAATCCGGTTTCTGACGAACGGACCGGCGCCGGAGCGGCGGGCGTTGCCGTGATGTGGTGCTTCTTCGCGCAATTGGAAAGCACGACGCACGCCAACGGGAACGCCAGAGCGGCAAAGCGTACGCGAGGGACCATTTGGTCCGATCGTAACGCGGACGCGCGGCGCGGGCAAGAACAAAATCGGCCCTGTTTGGCGTTTTGAGGCCCCGAACAATTCATCAGAGAAATGGTTTTGGGGGTTTCACCCTCGTTTTGGACCCCTCCCGACCCGGCTCTCGGGGTCCGATGTGCATTTTTTTCTTGACTTTCGGCTCAAAGAACCTTATATATGAATCACACTGCGATCTTGAGATCGCAAATCTGATGTTAGGGAGAATCACTCGATGAAGAACGCAACAAAGAAAGCTGCTAAGCCAGCAAAGAAAAAAGCACCCAAGAAGAAGAAGTAGTTTTGGGCGCCCCGAGAGGGGCTAGCAGTTTAATTAGGGTTCATGCAATCGGCCCCGAGCGATCGGGGCCATTTTTGTTGGCTGCCACAATTCCTCCGCTGGTGCGTTTCCCTCCGAGTGTTCGACATGAATGCGGAGCCTCTCGAGAGTGTAGCCGAGATGGAATGAGAAGGCCGGTCCCCAGCGGGATGCGATAAGCTCCCAATGGATACGCACTCGAGGTGCAAAAAGGAGAACCGGCCATGAAGAAGAATAGCACTTGTCTGAAGAGTCCGAAGCG
>PMUN01000020.1 GCA_003166875.1 Bryobacterales bacterium
CGTGACCAGTCCTTGGATGGCCGCGCCTTTGGGAACGATCACGTTGCCTCTCTGCTTCACATCACGCGTGACGGTAAGCGAGAGCCTCGTACCCTGGACCGTCGTTCGCTCGTCAATGGCCTCATTCAGCTTGGTTTGCAACTCCAGCTTTGCCGGCAAAAAGGGGCCTTCTGGGCGCGCCCCAACCGCCACCGCAGGCGCAAGCACCTCTCCTGCCGGCGACGCAGCCGGCTCAATTGGCGGCCCAGGAGCAGCCTCCACGAACTGGTCGCCGCGCTTGGAAACGTATTGGCGGCAGTCGCTGAAATGGGCTGTCAGGAGCCGCTGGTCGCCCGACCGTTCCTGGAGATCAAATTCCATACTTACCGGCATCAGAACGGTGTGCAGAGGGAACCTGGTATGGCCGAATACGAAGCTTTGGCTCACGGACTTTATATCCGATCCGGCCGGGGGATCGTCCGCGCGCAATGCGAGCCGCACCATTTCGAACGTTGCCGGTTCCATCCAGATCGATCCCGTGTAACCAACCCTCACCCGTTCTCCACCCACATTTAGCGCATATGTGCTCCCATCCTGAGGCATCGCGAAACCGGTGCGCGAAAGGGAAATTCCGTCTTTGGATTCGTTCACCATGCCGTAAAAAGAGGCATCCGTCGTTAGAAAAACCGCGCGCGAGTAGAGGGCGAAGCTGCCGGTGCCGCCCTTGGCGAATACGGCCATGACCTGCCGCAGCCGCGACCGATCGTCCTCGTTGGCTGGAAGGGCATACAGCTCTTTGCCGTTGATCACGCCAGCTGTCACGCGGATTGCCGGCAGGGGCACCGTCGCCGCGCGCCCGAGGCGCTCGGTGCTCTCGATGGTCTCAGAGCAGATGAAATCCGGAGTGTTGCCCAAGCTATCGATTACTTTCTGCCGGATGCGCGGCACAGGGATTTCCGCGAACAAGCCGCATGCCAGCGCGATCGCCAGCCCCAACCCAAGCGCAAGGAGCCGCCGGATTCCAGAGCCACAGCCACGTGCCATTTTGCGCGTGTTCCTCATACGACACGATAGCAAACCCCGTGACTGTGGGCGGCTGCGGTCGGTTCCGGTCCAGGTCATCGCCATCTCGTATGGTCAAAAAACTCGTTCAATCCATCACCCAGCAACGATGTTCAATGTTGATGGAATTCCAGACTGAGAGGTGCCGCCATTCTCAACGGATTCGTGGATTGCCCGCGGGTACAATCTTAGACCAGAAATGAAGGTGGCACACCAGACAGAGGAGGCCAGACATAAGGATCAGCTCCCATCCCGCCGAATCACTTTACATTCCCAAGCCCCAGCTGGTGGAAGACCGCCGGTTCCTCCACGATTTCATGACTGAATTTGCGTTCGTGGATCTGGTAACGGTGTCGCCCTCGCTCCGAATCTCTCACATTCTAGTTTGGCTCGACCGAACCGCAGGCACCTATGGAACGATTTCACGGGCACATCTCGCGCCAGAATCCGCAGAGCATTACTTTCGACGGCAAGCAAACCGGCGTCATTGTTTTCCACGGACCACACGGTCGCAAGTCGGTCGACACCTTAGTCCTCCACGAAAGCTCGGAGGCAAGGTGCCGCCCTGGCATCAAGAAGTAGCCGCCTTCCGCTGCCGCACCGTCTCCTGGATCAGCTTCTTCAGCGTCGGCACATCCACGTCGGAAAGTTTCTTGATGTACAAACATCCTTTTCCGCAATCATTCTTGCCGAGCTTCGCCATCAAATCCGATTTCAGTACCTCTTCGGTGAGGTAGAGCGTGATGTTTGCCTTCCGTGGTGAAAAAGCGATCTGCATCCAGTCCATCTCCCTACCGTTTGGATAGACCCAGCGGCAATGGCCGAACCCTACAATGCCCGGACCCCACATCTTTGGCGCGGCTTTGGTGGCAGCCTGCATCATTCTGGCGATCGCCCGACAGTCCTCGCGCTTTTGTGTCTCGGGAATCGAATTCAAGAAATCGGCGACTGAGGCAGCGGTCTTCTTGGTCTTCATTTCAGCCATATTTCGGTAGGTAGTGTTTTGATCTCGCTGGGGTAGAATCAACCTCCAGTCGATGCAAAGCCAATAAACTAGCGTAGGTCACTGCCAGATCCTTTCGCAAATCGGTGCACCGCCAGCCGGGCGACAAGGGTCTGAGCTTGAAAAAACAGCGATCCGGGTGTCCAAGAGTGGCGGGCGTCGGGGAGTAGGGTGATCATTCGCTCCGAAGGCTCACTTTTGGCCTTTTGCGTCGAAGATGATACTCCGGGCCCGCGTCATACTCAGAAAAGCCACTTCTACGTGACCGACTCGATCACATGCCTTGGATGAACGCTCATAGATCTGTCAAGGCTACCACCCGAGGTAAAGAACTTTCCACTGGGACAGACCTGTTCTGGAACTCGAAAGGAAGGTGTGCTGGCTGCACAGAGATTTCCGTCCGGTGGATATCGGCGATTTGGTTCCAGCCAGAGATAGCCGTCTCGGATGAAAAAGCCCCTCCCGATTCGTATACACATCTTCCTCATCCCGGGCTCGATCAACCACTCTAGCCGCGATCCGTATATCGCGGCGCTTGCGCGTGCTTTCCCGGCCTGATCCTGCTACCTTGCAGGTGGCTGGACTCCGATTTCATTCGTTTTTCAATGGCCCAGCGGCTGTATATCGACTATCCCGGCGCGCGAGAGGAGTCTATCTCGACAGCGCTTGATCAGTCCGGACGGACGCGTCGGACATGGCGCGCTCTGAGCTGGGATATGCACCAGTCCAAACACAATCGCGAAGTTTTATCGGCTCGAGGATGAGTTTTCGGACCAAACGCGGTTATGGACCACGCCAGCTTTCGCAAAAGATGCCGCCCGACAACTTGTAGAACAATTTCCGGGGATGGGAAGAAAGGCAAACCACGAGGTCCTAAGCGCGTTCCGATCAGTATTGGTCCGCCCGACGACCTCCGGGGCAAACGGCCGAGCCCCGACATCACTGTCGCTCATGCGGATTGGATCAGCGGGATGCGTGGCATGCAGTTATTCCGAAAGCACATTCCTAATCTCGAGAAGTTCAACTGGTATCGCCGCACGTATGGAATCCAACGGCTGAACGAAGCCATTCGGGGCAGAGGGCGACGAACACGGCGAACGAACTGTGGGAATGGACGAGCTTGTTAACTAGGGGTTTGATTCCTTTAACTATTTTTAATTGGGGTGGAGGGTATGTGCTGACACCGAAGCATGGATCGTGGCTCAATATCGTGGAGACTCTCTTTGGCAAGGTGGCGCGCACCTTCCTTCGGCACATCCGGGTGCACTCCTCGGAGGAACTCCGCCAGCGCATCCTTCTGGGAATCACGGAAATCAGCGCCGCTCCATTGTCCATCGCTGGAAGAAATTCGACGCACTGACCCCGGCCGATCACAGTACTATTCAATGAAACGATATTCTAGCCCCACAGACCGATCGGCGTAGATCCAGCCTCGACGAGGGGCCGCTAACTCCATCCACAGATCTGTTTGGTTTGCAGTCTCGGAGCGAACCGCTCGGCCTGTCCGGACTGCTAGTGGATCGCGGAAGTAAATTTGATCCGTATGGTCAAAATACTTCGTTGGTCGCGTTCCAACGCCAAAAAACGCCAATTTAACAGTAATCTAGATCTTCACTGATTCAACGTTTTCAGAGGCTTCGACTATTTTAGCCATACGAGGACCGTTTGGGGAAATCCGATTTCCGGCACGGTTCAGCGCTACTCCACCAGAGTCTATAACCAGTCTTACCAACAACTTGCGAAACACTGATTCGCGCTGATTAGTGCCGAGTCGCACTGTTTTGGGCACACTCTGAGCAAATAGTAAGTGTTCACCGGCTGAGGTAAGTTATTGACTTGAATGGCGTTTGCTTGTGTTGCGGGGGATGGATTTGAACCACCGAACTTTGGGTTATGAGCGTACCTGTCTATGGCTATGTAGTTAATAACAAGGAACGAGTGGCAGATCAAAAGAGCCTTGAGGAACCCTCGGAAACGGGTAATGGGAGTTGAATGGGAGT
>PMUN01000036.1:0-11193 GCA_003166875.1 Bryobacterales bacterium
CGTTCGCCCAACGCACCATGCGTCTGAACCAGGCCTGGAAGGTCGAAAATTTCACTCTCCTCGGATTCCGCACCCCTCGCAACGCGCGAATCCTCAAGAGCGTCGATGCCGCGTGCTGACCGCGCCACTACGAAAAACCAATCCACCGCCCGCCGATCCCGACACCCGACCACAAAGCGAGCGACACCACTGCCACTAGCCTGCTTCGCGCAAGCCCGATACCATCCGCATCCGCCCTGGTCACGCTACGGCGAATCGTGAAAGTGAACAGAATCGCAAGAGCCAGCGACGTCATCTTCACCCAAAATGCGCCGTGATAGTAGCACTTGGTCGCCTCTGAGGTGAACAGCAGAAATCCTGAAATCAGCATAACGATAAGGCTTCCGATCAGCCAGGGCTGAACATCACCGGCGATCTGCCGCACGGATTGACGCCGCAATCCGAAACCCATCAGCCGCAGGTCCACCATCAGAATCGCGCCGCCGATCACCGCGAGTCCGAGAAGGTGAACCGACTCGATGACCGGAAACAGCCATTTAGACTCGCGAATCGCTTCGCCAAGTCCCCAATTCTCGATCCACTGGAAGAAGTGAAACAGCACTAGAGTGGTTTATCGAACCAATTGTACGCGATCATGCGGCCGGCCACCACGATCGAGGCCCAGAACAGTAAAGATAAACCGCCCGCGAGCCGTGCACGTATGGGCGGCACGGTGTCAAGATTCCATTCGGCCACCTTGCGGTACACAGTGGAATGAAACACGAAGGCATTCACGCCGGACAAAACCAGCAAGACCACTTTGATCCGAAAGAAAATGTTTTGATACGTCCGAACCGGGATACCGTAAAACAGAAACGCTCCGCTGATCACCATCACCACGAATCCGGCGATGGTCCAGGGAAGCAGGCGGTCGGCCACTTCCGACACAGGTGTCTCGCGCAGCGTAATTCCGAGTAGGCGCAGGTCCAGCATTGCAGCCAGACCGAGAAACAGGCACAGTGTCAGCACGTGAATGGATTCGATCACCGGATAGACGTAAATCGATTCGTGCAGGGCGATGCTGCCGGGCGTGTTCGCGAGCCACTCGCAGAAAGTGAGCAGTGACAAGAATCTTCATTGTCCCACTAACGTAATGTACAATCTATTACTGAAGCGGGAGGGTTTCCATGAGCTTTCGATTTCTCGCGTTTCTATTGGCTGCGTCGCTCCAAGCGCAAACCAAAAGCGTCCCCAAAACTCCGGACGGACATCCCGATCTCCAAGGAGTCTGGACCAACGCCACCATCACACCTTTGGAACGGCCGAAACCGTTTGCATCCAAGCCGACGCTGACCGACGCCGAAGCCGTCGTGTTTGAGAAACAACAAGCCCAGGATCTCCAGGACGTGGATGGCAAGTCCGAACACCCGCTGCTAGCGGCCGCAGGCTCAAACGGGACCGGCGGCTACAACGTCTTGTTCATCGACCGCGGGACGCAACTGGCCAGGGTAGACGGAGTGAAGCGTACATCGCTGATCATCGATCCGCCGGATGGCAGAATGCCGCCGCTCACTGCCGAAGGGCGTAAGCGGAGTCAGGCGGAGATGATGTCGTACATCCAGTTCGAGAACGTCAAGGAGCGGCCGCTTGCGGAACGCTGCCTGCTTGGGTTCGGCTCCACCTCTGGACCGCCCATGCTCCCGGTGCTGTACAACAACAATTACCAGATTGTGCAGACTCCGGATACGATCATGATTCTGGTGGAAATGGTGCACGATGTGCGCGTGATTCGCATGAATCAGAAGCACGTTCCGCCCGACGTCCGCAAATGGCTCGGGGATTCCGTGGGTCACTGGGAGGGCGACACGCTGGTTGTGGATACCACTAATTTCAATCCGCACGTAAATTTCAGTGGATCCTCGGAGAACCTGCACGTGATCGAGCGCTTCCAGCGCGTGGACGCCCAAACCATTCTTTATCGCGCTACCATTGACGATCCAACCACGTTCACCAAGCCGTGGACGCTGGAATATCCGTTCGTTGCAACACCCGGTCCGATCTACGAATACGCCTGCCACGAAGGAAACTATGCGATGCAGGACATTCTCGGAGGCGCTCGCAAAATGGAAAACGTCAAAACCGAACCGCGACCGTAAGGGAGTCGGTGTCTTTTTAGAGAGTGTTACCGAACCGCGACCGTAAGGGAGTCGGTGCCTTTTTTCGCGGTTGTCATGTACAATCACTGAAGCGGGAGGAGGTTCCATGAATTATCGAATTCTCGCATCCACTAGCGTGATAGCGTTCCTATTGGCCGCGTCACTCCAAGCGCAAGTTCCGAAAACTCCGGACGGACATCCCGATCTTCAGGGAGTCTGGACCAACGCCACCATCACACCTCTGGAACGGCCGAAGGCCTTCGCGGAAAAACCGACGCTGAGCGACGCCGATGCCGTCGAGTATGAGAAAAAACAAGCCAAGGAATTGAACGACCAGGATGGCCAGTCCGACGGCCCGTTGATCGCGGCCGCAGGCTCATCCGGAACCGGCGGGTACAACGTCCTGTTCATCGACCGTGGCTCGGAACTCGCCCGCGTGGACGGAGTGAAGCGGACCTCTCTCATCATCGATCCGCCGGATGGGAGAATCCCGCCCATGACGCCGGAAGGCCGTCAGAGGATTCAGTCGATGATGACGTCGTTCAACAAATTTGAAAACGTCAAAGAGCGGCCGCTTTCCGAGCGCTGCCTGATTGGATTCGGCTCCACCTCTGGACCGCCCATGCTTCCGGTGCTGTACAACAACAACTACCAGATCGTCCAAACTCCGAATGCAATTATGATCATGGTGGAAATGGTCCACGATGTGCGCGTGATTCGCATGAATCAGCAGCATGTTCCGCCCGATGTCCGCAAGTGGCTTGGGGACTCGGTGGGTCACTGGGAAGGCGACACGCTGGTAGTGGACACCACCAATTTCAATCCGCACATCCGGTTCCGCGGATCCTCCGAGAATCTGCACGTCATCGAGCGCTTCCAGCGCGTGGACGCCCAAACGATTCTTTATCGCGCCACCATCGACGATCCAACTATGTTCACCAAGCCGTGGACGCTGGAGTATCCGTTCCTCGCAACACCCGGTCCGGTCTACGAATACGCCTGCCACGAAGGAAATTATTCGATGCAGGACATTCTCGGCGGTGCTCGCAAGATGGAATCCGAGCAGGCTAAGTAGCGCACGCACTCATGCGTGCAGCGTTCACACTCGTGTGAACGCCTGTTCACCGCAACCCGCGCAACTTGAGATAAGCAATCAAATCCGCCGGATAATCCGTCAGGATTGAATCCACGCCCGCCGCGATCAGCCGGTCCCATTCGGCAGGCTCGTTGGCTACCCACGGCAGCACCTGCAGTCTCGCAGCGTGCGCAGCGCGCACTTGCTCAGCAGTAACGAAACTAAACAAAGGAGAAATGATCCCAGCGCCTGATTCCTTGCCGATCTTGACGAAATCGAGGTTCGGACCCATGCACAAAGCCGACAGTTGAATTCTCGGCTCGAGTTTTTTCATCGCGATCAGCGTTCGGAAATCGAAGGATTCCAGGATTACGCGCGATTCCAGATGATGCTTGCGGATCTCGCCCAGCACCATCCGGGCGAACTCCTCGGGAGGCGGCGTCATCTCCGGCCCTTGGAGCATGAGCGCACGCGCGTGCCGATCCAACACCTCGCCGGCGGGCTTTGGTTCCGCTACCGAAAGCACCATCGCGCGAGCTTCCTCCAGCGTCAGCCTCCCTGGAATGATCTTGGTTTCGATGTTGAATGAAAACTTGCCTCTGGGAGCGAGCGCGAACACTTCATCGAGGGTCGGCATGCGCGTGCCGGGCACAGTCTGCTGACGCGGGAAGCCGGGAATCAGAGTAGCGCCGCAATCCCATTGTCTGATTTCCGCCAGCGTCAGTTCGTGGATCACGGCGTCTGGCCTCGGGCCTGTGCAGTAGGGCGAATGGAGAATCGGATCGTGCGAAATCACGATCACGTTGTCCTTGGTGACCTGCATGTCCATTTCGATCACGTCGGCGCCGGCAGCGATCGCGGATTCGAAGGAAGGTAGCGTATTTCCAGGAAACATGCCTGCGGCGCCCATCTCGCCTTGCACCTGGATCGTCCTCTGTGCGCCGGCCGCCAGCACGGCCAGCACCGGCAACCCTACCATCGCTATTCGCAGCATGACGCGAGTATACCCTGTGTCACCGCAAACCTAAGTTCCGCATCAGCCGGTATAAGTAATTCGGATTCACGCCCAGCAGCTTGGCCGCCGCGGCGTGATCGCCTCGGGCTTGCTCGAACGCCCGGGCGATGGCCTGCCGCTTGGCCTCGTCAATCGCGCCCTGCAGCGGCATGGTCCGGCTCACGCCGGCGGCGCTCGCAACCTCGCGGATGGTTTCCGGCAGGTCTTCGAGCTGGATCATGTCGCCTGAGCCCAGCACTACCGCGCGCTCGATGGCGTTTTCGAGCTCTCGAATATTGCCTGGCCACTCGTAGCGCAATAGGTACGGTTGCACTTCGGGTGAAATGCCGGTGATCCGGCGGCCGCACTGCTCGCCGAACTTGGCCGCAAAGTGCATAGCCAGCGGCAGAATGTCGCTGGGCCGCGCTCGCAGCGCCGGTGTCTTGAGGGTCACCACGTTCAGGCGATAGTACAGATCCTGACGAAACCGCCCGGCCTTCACCTCCTCCTCAAGATTGCGATTGGTCGCGGCAATAAGCCGTATGTCCAGCTTGACCGGTTGCGTGCCGCCCACGCGTTCCACTTGGCGCTCCTGCAATACCCGGAGCAACTTAACCTGCAATTGCAGCGGCATTTCACCGATTTCATCCAGGAATACCGTGCCGCCGTTCGCGAATTCCAGCCGGCCCTTCTTTTGAACCACCGCTCCCGTAAAAGCGCCTTTTTCGTGGCCGAACAGCTCGCTCTCGAGTAGCGTTTCTGAAAGCGCCGCGCAATTGATGGCCACGAATGGGTTGCTGGCTCGGGAGCCGCTCTGGTGGATGGCGCGCGCCGTCAGTTCCTTGCCCGTGCCGGTTTCTCCCAGGATCAATACCGTGGAGTTGGTTTGCGCGGCGCGGGCGATGTTGCGCTGCAACTCGCGCAGCGGTGCGCTGTCGCCGATCATATGATGGTCTGGATGCAGTTCCGCTTCGAGACGCTCATTCTCCGTCTCCAGCCATTCCAGTTGAAACGCGTTCTCCATGGCCATGGAGGCGAGTTGCGAGATGGCCACCAGGAGCTGCAGGTGCGTCTCCCGGAATGCCGAGCCTTCCAGATAGATCACGCCGCAGGGCTGCCGGCGTATCACTAAAGGCGCCAGCACCACGGATTGCGGCGCGTCCTCCACCAGCAGCCCGCAGGCCTCGGTCAATACGCGCTTCACCAAATTCCGGTTGACCGTCACGGGACGTTGAAGCCGCGAATCGTGATCCTCAACAGAAAGCGAAGAGGGCTCATCGAAGCCGTCTTCATAGAGAAGAATCGCCCCGCGGCTCGCCGGAATGACCTCGATGATGAGCGACAACAAATGCTGCTCCAGCAGGCTCCGGGCGGAGGAACCGCGTCCCCGGTATATGGCATGAAAGGAGTGCAGCATGGTGCTGACTCTGAGCAGTGCCTGGAGATCGGCCGTCGCCGGTGTTGCGGTCAGAAGCGAATTCAGATCCGCCGGCATGGACGTGGTTGCTGTCTCGGCAGGATCCTCGAAGACAACATCATCTCTCATCAAGAACTGCAGAACCGTCCGGCCGATGGAAATGCAGTCGCGATGCGCCAGCAGTTGGTCTTTGACGGAGAGATCGTTCACCAGCGTGCCGTTATGGCTTCCCAGGTCACGAATGAGGAACCCTTCGGCTTGGCGAACGATAACGCAGTGCTCGCGGGACACCGAGTTGTCCGGAATTGAAAAATGATTCTGCGCGTCGCGCCCGATGCTGAACCGATCGCCGGCAATCTGATAAGTCGTTCCGTGCGCCGGGCCGGCGATCACCGTCAGTTTCGGACTCATCCTATTTTTGCCTTTTTCACCTTTTGGTACCAGGATTCACCGGAAGGTACACGGAGCCGAGCCAGCAGCGGCGTCCGAAGGCGTCTTGCTGCACCCAATTATGTGACATTTCAATGCGTTGCGCAAAGCCAGCGGTGCGATGCACTTTTGGCGTGGCGCGTGCATTTATCAGCGCGTCCGTGAGACAAACTTGGGAAACAGAAAAGGGAGACAAGAACATGAAAACGCTAAACACTTTCGTCCTGGCCATGAGCGCGGCAGCCATGCTGGGAACCACTGGGCTCTATGCTCAAACCGGGGTCGTTGCCAACGTCCCCTTCAACTTTACCGTGGAAACGGTGAGGATGCCCTCTGGCGAGTACACACTGCAGCCATTGTCCACAGCGAGCGGCGTGATCCAGCTCATGAATCGTGAGACTGGCAAGTCCGTTCTTGTGAACGCCTCGGGCTTGCTCTCGGTCCACAAGGGTAAAGGCGAGGAAACCGGAATGATCATTTTCCATCGCTACGGTGACCGATACTTCTTCTCCGAAGTCTGGACTCCGGACGGCATTCGGAGCCATGCGAAGCCCTCCAAGCTGGAGCGCGAAATTCAGGCCAGCAGCGCCGAGAAGCAAGTGGCTCTTGTCAGCATTCCTTTGCCCGGCGCCGGGCAGTAGCGCGTGCTTGTTCAGGCATTCGAAGTCCCACCGCTCCACCGCTCCGAGAAAGGGCGGTGGAGCTTTTCTTTGGATGAGTCGCGACCGTTTTGACCGACGCGCTGACAATATGTCCCAAGGAAATGCAATCCGACTTAACAATCTTGCTGATTCTGCGTATGTTCGTATTTGGCTCTTAACCTGCTACTGGTCAAGCCGGTATGCAAGAGTCCAACAGAGAATGGTTAGCATCCGAACATCAACGGCTTCACAACGTTGAGCGGTGGCCCGACACTCCTCGCAAGCACGCGGTACTCGGTGCGATCCAATCCACGCTGGACAGCCTGGCACGTCATCCAGGGACGGAACAAGCATTTGCCTGCTTCATTTGCCAGAGCAGAAACACGAAGGTAGTTGTTCTTGAGCCGCAGCTCTGCCGCGAGCCCGCACCCATCGTCGCAGCGCGGGCAGAATGGCAAAAAACAGGCTGAGCAATACTGCGAGGGGCCTTCCATCAAAAACTGTCGATCATCCACGCGTTGGCTTCCGCGCTGATGCCCGACATCGCAAGGTGGCGGCCGATCTCGACCAAGGCGGCGCCGGTGGTCCCCACGCGCCGAAGAATATACCGTTTGAAGCGGGCGTCCATGCTAGCCGTTGCCGAGTGACACGAAGCGGATTTGGACCGCGTCAACGTCGTCTTTCGCGGGGGCGATTTGGGAACCATCGCGTGGGAGCGCCCATTGGTAATCGGCTCCTGCATCCACGGGGATGCGTGACAGTTCTTTGCGCTGGCCCGTCACCACGTCGAATGACTCGATCAGCATCTGTTTGCCGCCGGCGCTCCGTGCGCCCACTGCGCAGAAATTGGCAGCTTGATGAACGCGGCAAACGCGAGTGTTCCCGCCAGGCGCGTAGAAGCGACGCTGGGATTCTGTCGCTGCAGAAGGCTGGCAAGCCGCAAAGGAGATTCATGCGAGTTGCTATTGAACGCCGCGCGGCACAGCCGGATGGCCACCGGCAGAGCGGCGACGCCGGGAGTAGTCCGCGCCTGTCATTTTTTGGCTGCTGTAAAAGTTCCCTTTTCGGAACCCTCCAATTCGTAGGCGCCCTTCATGCTGGCGGGTCCGTCGACGGTTCCTGTGTAGTGAAATTTTCCGGCTGCGTTTGGACCATCGAAGAAAAACTCAACCTGGTCACCTTTGACGGTCCCTGATAGCGCGGCCTTTCCGAACTTGCCCGAGTACGTGCCGCTGAGTTCTTCACCGTTCTGCTTGAACTCGAACGATGGGCTGCCCTTTCCCTTGGGCGTCTCAAGGGTAAACTGCCAGGCGCCGGAAATGTCAGCCGCAAGAGCAGCGCACGACAGTATGGACACCGCAAGGGTAACTCGCAAAACTCGACTCAGCATATGTCTTTGTCCTCTCCCACTGAGGTGTTGCGGTTCGGGGAACTTTCTCACAATATTTTCCTGCACACCGAGCGGCGCAAGGAAATGGGCTCGGCGGGCGACGCCTAGGGCTGGGATTGATTTAGACGTGGGCTAATTCCTGGATGGCTGCGCCGCCATCTACCAGCATTCGCAATTGCTTGCCGATATCCGTTAGCGTCGCCGACTGTGCCGCCAGTTCCTCCGCCGCCGCCGCGCTTTCTTCGGCCGTAGCGGCCGTGGTCTGGCCGGATTGTTTCATCTGCGTGATCGCCTTGCTGATCTGATCCAAGCCCCGCGCCTGCTCCTGGCTCCCCACACTCACCTCGTCCACCAAGGTCTTCACCTGGGTTGCTTCTCCGGTGACGCCGCGGATTGCCTCGGCCACCCGATCCACTTTGGATTTGCCGCCGTCCGACTTCGCAATCGATTCCTCGATCAGCGAAGCGGTGTCCCGCGCGGCCTGGGCGCAGCGCTGTGACAGGTTGCGTACTTCGTCGGCCACCACCGCGAAACCCAAGCCCGCCTCGCCCGCGCGCGCAGCTTCCACCGCCGCATTCAGCGCCAGGATGTTGGTCTGGAACGCGATTTCATCGATGACTTTGATGATCTTGGAAATCTTCTGGCTGGAGCCGTTGATTTCGCCCATGGCTAGAACCATCCCATCTAGCGCGATGTTGGTTTCGGCAAATTTTTCGCCGGAGTGTGCCACCAGGCTTACCGCGTTCCTGGAGTTTTCGGTGTTCCTCTGGGCCATGGAGCTGATCTCGGCGACCGCAGACGAGGTCTCTTCGAGCGATCCCGCATTCTCGGACGACCCTTGGGCCAGCGCCTGGCTGGACGAGGAAACCTGCGCGGCAACCTGGGCTACTTGGTGAGCGCCCTCGGCTACTGTTTCTGTAATGTGCTTCAGCGTTCTCGCCATGCCCGTCACGGCGAAGAACCCCCCACCGATCGCCAAGAGTATGAGAGATGTAATCACCAACATCACCAGTTGATTGCGCTGGATACCGGCTTCGGCTGCGGCGACGCCGGCGTCCCTGCGCGCGCTGTTCGCTTGGCCGAAGGCGGCGGCGTTCTTTTGCAGCGCATCCATAATAGGCGATGTCTTTTTCAGTGCGATCGCGCTGGCCTCATCCCCTTGCCCCGCGGCGGACATATCAGCGAATTCACGGAAGCTGTCAACCCATTGGTCCAAAGCCGATCGAATCGCATTCACAGCGGCCTGATCCTCCGCAGTCAGCTTGGAGGCCTCCATCTGCTGAATTACGTTCCGCATCTCCGCCGCTGTGTTGTCATAGCTCGAACGCGCTTTGGCGAACGGGGCCGCGGCATGCATCATTGAGAAGAGTGAGACGCCGCGCATGGCGCTACGCATGTTGGCGATGCCGGTTGCGATCTGGCGCGATTGATCGAGCCGCGTGGCGCTAGCCACGATCTCCTCCCGCATTTCGTTCCTGAGATGGACAAACCTGGATAGAGAATAACCGGCTGCCGTCATTGCCGCCACGCCCACAAAGCCAAAACACACTAGCAGCTTGGTTCGGATACTGGTCTGTTTCATGATCGATAGCTCCCTGGATACGCCACGAATGCGCCCTTGTAACAGATCGGCAAGGCGGCCGGGAAAATGAATCACACCGGAATTTCGGCGAAATTCACGCGAGGCTGAAATTAGCATTGCAACTTTCCACTCGTGCGCCGATGAGGCTAAGTAACGCGGCTTGGCTCTCAGCAAGGCTGTACGGGGTTTCCCGACGGTTCTTCTGGGTTGCACGGGGATGCGTTCGAAAGGAAGAGCCAAGTTTTCATATGCACAAGGAATCTGATACGCACTCACGATCCGCTGCGTGGCGGCGGTTCACAATTTGTTTCGGTCTGGGGATGGTACTCGCTGGCGCGTCGTTCGCCAGTGAAGGTAGCGCCAGCGTCTATCCGGCTGGTGTTGAGACCATTATGCCGGGCAACATAGTTGGCCCCGGGCAAACCATGCTGGTGGAGTTCACCAATTTCTATGAAGCCAACGAGCTAGCCGGTCCCAACGGCCGCTCCCTGGTTCCGGGTTTTCACCTCAGGGTCAGCGCGGTTGCTCTTAAGTTGATCCACAACTGGGGCGTTCATGTACTGGGCGGCACGCTGGTGACTACGGGGGCTTTGCCGCTTGTAGATCTTCACCTCAGCGCCCCGTTCGGAGCGCAAAACAAGATTGGCTTTTCGAACGCGGATCTGGAAGCTCTGGTTTCGTACCATACAGGGTCTCTGCACTGGTGGTATGGCTTCGAGCTATTTCCTCCCGGCTTCTCTTACAATAAGGCCGCCCTGGTGAATGTTGGCCAGCACAATTTCGCGACGGCGCCTTCGGCCGCGTTTTCCTACATGCCTCATCATGGGAAAACGGAAGTGAGCTCGAAGTTCCAGTACATAACCAACTATACTGACGACGCCACGCATTATCGCTCCGGCAGCGAGTTTGTGTGGGAATACGCTGGAATGCAGAACATTACCAAGCGTCTCGCGATCGGCGGAAATGGTTACTTCTACAAGCAGATGACCAACGATTTCCAGAATGGGCTGATGTACCTGGATGGGAATCGCGGACGCAACCTGGCCTTTGGGCCGGAGATCCGCTATCACTTCGACCATTTCGCCATGATCCTGAAATATGAAAAGGATTTTCTAACCGAGAATCGGCCCGTCGGGAGCGCGTTGTGGCTTCAGTTCGGTATTCCTCTCGGCCGGCGCGAATAGCGGAGGTTGAGATAGGTTGGAACAGCGCAAGCAACGTTGCCGCAAGCAATGTTGCTTGCGCTTTCTAGCGGGCTGTCGTTGCTGAATCTTTACTACTGCCGTGCGTCGCCAGGAGTGGCGACGCGGCNNCGTGCGCTACGCGCGTGGCGCGTACACTCGTGTTTGCTAAAGTTCTTTCGCCCGACAGCCCACTAGCGCCTGAACGCGTCTGCCTACCCTTGCTCACTATCGAGCATTCTCATCTGACGCTCGTCATAGCGCGTTCCGGCAATAGCGGATGCGGGAATACTTTCTTCGATGTGCGCCAGTTCGGACTCAGTGAGCTTCACGCGCAGTGCTCCGAGCG
>PMUN01000036.1:11252-11415 GCA_003166875.1 Bryobacterales bacterium
GTTACGCCCACGCCGAGTTCTTCCAGCGCCGGGAAAATGTCAGTTTCGGGGTTGCGACTCACGAGCGCATACTCGATCTGAAGGTCACTGATCTTATGGACGGCGTGCGCACGCCGGACGGTGGCTGCTACCATTTCCGAGAGCCCGATGTACCGAACAAAGC
>PMUN01000351.1 GCA_003166875.1 Bryobacterales bacterium
CGCCTGCTTTCTGCCGCCTGCCACCTGCCGCCTGCCGCCCGCCGCCTGCCCTCAATGCGTCATCGCATAAACAATGTAGTTCACGCCGATCCGAATTCCTAGCGCGGAATATCGTTCCGGGTAGAGCGGGTTGTCGGCATGCTCCCAGGAATCACCCAGATCCATGTTGTGGCAGATGGCTACCATCAGGCGTCCCTTGTCGTCATAGATGCCCCGCCAGCGGGCCTCGTAGCCGTCGTGCTCCCAAATCTGATGGGTGTACAGCACCTGTTCGCCGGGCACCTGGTAGCGATCGTCCAGATCGAAGATGGTGTGGAAGATGGCGTCCTTGTCGTCAATATTCACAATCGGCCGGTCCGGAAAAACACGGCTCATGCCGGAGACGAAAACCTCCCACTCATGCGTCCCGTGGAAGTCGTCGCACATGAAAAAACCGCCGCGCAGCAGGAAATCGCGCATTTTAGCCGCCTGCTGGTCCGTCAGAGCCCAATGCCCAACTTCGACGCCGTACAGCCAGGGCCAGTTGTAAACATCATCGCCGTCATCCAAATTCACCGGCTGCTCGATGGAGCGTGCATGGACGCGGGTCAGCCTGCGAAGCGCGGCCGAGAGATGCCGGTCCGAGCGCGGATAATCGATGGTCCAGTTGGTCCCACCGGCCAGCCAGTTCCCAAATTTCCGGTCACTGAAGCGGACGTCGGGATACATCAATCGGGCGAAGGTCCATTCACCGGGCAGCTTCCAATCCGGTGGTTTCGGAAAGTCGTTGTATTCCCACCCCGGATAATCGCGAAATTCGCGCTGGCCGAAGGCCACACACGCCAGCAACGCGCACGCCCAAATCCCGGTGCTTGCGAAACGCTGGCGCACCACAATCCTTGGACGCCCGGAAGCCTTCCCCGTTGTACGCATTACTTCTTAGGTCCAGAATGCCACACCAGCCCCAGTCCCCAGCCCCGAGTCCCTGCTCCCCAGCTATACTGGTCCAAATGCCACCAGCGAACGCAGGACCAATTCGGCGTCTGGCAGCCCTCGGATTGCGCATCACCGGCGCACTCGCCTTCCTGGCGCCGCTGCTGACGCGCCTGGTGGTGGGATGGGGTTTCCACGTTACAGGACACGGCAAGCTGCAAGACCTTGGAAAAGTGACAGGGTTCTTCAGCAGCCTGGGGATTCCGTTCCCTGGGGCCAATGCAGCCTTCATCGCTAGCCTGGAATTCTTCGGCGGACTCCTCCTGATCCTGGGCCTAGGGACGCGCATCTTCGCCTTCCTGCTCTCCTGCAGCATGGTGGTTGCTCTATTGACCGCCGACCGGCCCGATTTCATACAAAAGTTCCCGCCCGACCCAACCGATGTCGCCTCGTTCACGTACTTGCTATTCTTAATATGGTTGGTCCTTTACGGGCCCGGCCCTATCAGTATCGATTACTTCTTGAGCAAGTGGTTGGGGCTGAACGGCAAAACCGGAGAGTCGAAGTAAATGGCGAACAATCGGTGGGGTTATCCGGATTTGGGTTTCGGCATCGGGCTGCGTTCCGTACACTTCGAGCACATCCTGAAGAACAATCCCGTCATCGATTGGTTTGAAGTTCTCTCAGAAAACTATCTGGATACCGGCGGCCGTCCGCTGCACGTGCTGGATCAAGTGGCGGAGCGCTATCCGGTAGTGCTGCATGGCGTGTCGCTCTCGGTGGGCAGCACGGACCCCATCGATTTTGAGTACTTGAAGAAGCTCAAGGCGCTGGGCAAGCGGGTTAACGCGCGCTGGGTGTCCGATCATTTGTGCTGGACGGGCGTCACAGGCCTCAACACGCATGATCTGCTGCCCATGCCCTACACCGATCAGGCGCTGCGTCACACCATTGAGCGGGTGCGCAACATCCAGGATTTTCTGGAGCGACCCATCGCACTTGAAAACGCGTCCACGTATCTGGAATTTAGCGCATCAAAATGGCCCGAGAGTGAGTTCATCGCCGCGCTGGCGGAGGAAGCCAATTGCGGCATCCTGCTGGACGTCAACAACGTCTATGTGAGCTCGTTCAACCACGGATTCGATCCGAAGAAATACATCGACAACATTCCGAAGGATCGCGTCGTGCAGATGCACCTGGCAGGCCACACCAACAAAGGTACGCACATCCTGGATACTCACAGCGACTACGTCATCAACACCGTGTGGGAGCTGTACCGCTATGCCCATCGCAAGTTGGGCGGCGTGGCGACACTGCTGGAATGGGATGCCAATATTCCGGAGTTCGACGTGGTGCACGGCGAGGCATTGAAGGCCCGCCAGTTCCGTGAGCAGGAAGATAAGAAGACACCCGCGCCGGAACTGGAAGAGGTTCCCGCATATGGCGACTGATCCGGGACTCGACCGCGTTCAGCGCTGGATGCAGACCCTCATCCAGGACCAGGGCACCTGCGAAGAAGCCATCGCATCCGAGCGAGCCCAGGCTGAGATTCCGGCCGATCAGGCTCGCACCGTAGTGCTTCCGTCCAAGACGCTTTCTTCGTTTGAGCGCCTGGACATCTATCGCGAGATGTACCTGCTGCGCATGGAAGAGGCGCTCGCGTCGGACTATCCGGCGCTCAAGCACTACCTGGGCGACGACGAATTCATGCGAATGGTCGCGCGCTACGTGGAGGTTTACCCATCACGCAGCTATACGCTGAACCGGTTGGGCGATCATGTCCCCGAGTTTCTGGCTACGCTCGATGATCTTCCCAAGCGGGATTTCTGTCACGATTTGGCGCGCCTGGAATATGCCCTGACCTGCGTGTTCGATGCGTGCGAAACTGCGCCGTTGACTCCGGAAGCGGTGCGAGCGGTGCCGCAGGAGGCGTGGGAAACCGCGGTTCTGAAGCCGATCGAAGCTTTCCGGCTGCTGGAATTCGATTACCCAGTCAGCCGGTATCTCGGATTCGTGGACGAAGAAAATCCCGCACCGCGGCTGGGACGGAAGAAAACCTGGGTAGTGGGTTATCGCCGCAACTATCATGTCCATCGCATGGACCTGACGCACCCTGCCTATGAACTGCTGTCCGCGCTGGCATCCGGCCAGACTGTCGGCGATGCAATCGTCACCGTGATGACGCGCAAGTTCCGCCCGGCCGTCAAGGAGAAGCAGTTGTTCGAGTGGTTCCGCGACTGGATGGCCGAGGGGCTGTTCCAGGCGGTGGACATTGCCCACCGATAAACGTGGCGCACGCACTCTTGCNNTCACACTCGTGTGAACGCCTTTGAGTCTATAGAACGTAGGCTCTTAGCATCCAGATGACCATCCAGATCGCGACTATTACCATCACGATCTTCCCAATTAGTGAATGTGCCGTAGCTTCTGTTTCTCGGCCATGACCCAACCATAGCATTGTGAAACTTTTCAGGGCCGCGCGTAATCGACTAAAGTGGAGGCGTTGTGGATACAAAAGAAAAGCTTCCGCCGACTAGCCCCGAGAAGGATCAACCTGAAGATCCGGTAGACGAGGCCGGCGAAGAGTCATTTCCAGCCAGCGATCCGCCCGCCTGGACAGCATTGGCCGCCCACTGATATCGCGGCCACGCCGCGTGCGCTAAACTCGACTTTGAAAGCCTCGTTTATCGCGGGCGCGTAGCTCAGGTGGATAGAGCATCAGCCTTCTAAGCTGAGGGT
>PMUN01000279.1 GCA_003166875.1 Bryobacterales bacterium
TGAAAGCTGCCTGGACGCTGACGCTGGCCCGCGTGCCTTCGCCCCAGGAACAGAAGCTGGCGAAAACGTTTTTATCGAGCGGGGGAAGTCTGGCCGATATGTGTTTGGCGCTACTGAATAGGAACGAGTTTATTTATGTCCAATGACGCGCATTTGAGAAGAGCGGTGACGCGGCGCGATGTACTGGTGCGTTCCGCCCACGGGTTCGGAGCCATTGCACTGGCATCCATGATGCCTACGCCTGCGGCCGCAGTCCAGCGCGTAAATGCGCTGGCCGCCAAGCCGCCGCATTTCAAGCCGAAGGCGAAGTCGGTGATCTTCCTGTTCATGGTTGGCGCGCCTAGCCACATCGATACGTTCGATCCCAAACCTGCGCTCGAAAAATACGACGGTCAGTTGTTGCCCCCCAGCTACGGGACGGTGGTGAGCGAGTTCACCAAAGGCGATACACCGCTGCTCAAGAGTCCCTGGAAGTTCAGCAAGTACGGCCAATGCGGAAGGGACGTGTCCACTCTCTTTCCACATATGGCGCAGCACGTGGACGACATGTGCTTCGTGCGATCGTTTTACACGGAGAGCACGGTCCACGCTCCGGCGATGTATCAAGTCAACACCGGGCGCATCCTGATGGGATATCCGAGCATGGGCTCGTGGATAACATACGGGCTCGGGAGCGAGAGCGAGAACCTGCCTGCCTACGTGGTGATGCCGCAACCCGAAGGAACACCCGAAGGTGGCACGCCCTGCTGGGGAGCGGGCTTTTTGCCCGCGGTGTATCAGGGCACCGTGTTCCGGCCGGGTCCGAATCCGATCGTCAATCTTAGGCCGCCTGCGGGAGTCACGCCGGAGCAGCAGCGTCGCACGTTGGACTTTTTGCAAAGCATGAACGAGATGGACACGCTCGATTCGGACACCGAAATGGCGGCGCGAATCAGCTCCTACGAGCTGGCATTCCGGATGCAGAGCCATGCTCCCGAGGCAGTAGATATCTCGAAAGAGAGCGCTGTCACGCGCAAGCTATATGGGCTGGATGAAAAACGCACCTCCGAATTCGGGACGCGCTGTTTGCTGGCACGGCGGCTGGTGGAACGCGGCGTCAGGTTCGTGCAGATTTATTCGGGCGGTGGACCTGTCTCCGTGCAATGGGACGCGCACAGTAACCTTGTGGAGAATCACGAGAAGATGTGCGGGATGACGGACCTTCCCATCGCGGGGCTGCTGCAGGATCTAAAGCAGCGGGGATTGCTGGAAGAAACACTCGTGATTTGGGGAGCGGAGTTCGGGCGCCTCCCCATGTCCCAAGGCGGAAACGGCCGCGACCATAATCCGCATGGTTTCACTATGTGGTTCGCTGGCGGCGGCGTGAAAGCTGGAGCTTCCATCGGAGAAACCGACGAATTGGGTCTGCGCGCGTTGGATAAGCGGCTGCACATGCGCGATTTTCACGCCACCATCCTAAATCTGCTCGGGCTGGACCAGAACCGTTTGTGGTTCCTGCACAACGGCAGAAACGAAAAGCTCACCGATTTCGGCGGCAATGTAATTCAAGAGATGCTCGCCTAGCAGCCTGTTGTCCCCTCGCAGAATTCTCAGCAACCGGTCGCTTACGCTCGCGGTTCGGTAAAACCTTCCGGAAAAACGATCGCCTCACTTGTTCTATTGTTAGAAAGCGCGATGGCAATAGTTTCATGAGTGGCGATTCGGTTCCGTTCACCCTGTCAGCATCGGCCTTCTCAACCGGCTCTCCGGAGGCAACCAACCTGTTTGAGGAACTGCGCAAGCCCTTGCTTCGATACTTGGTTTGTCTGGGATTATCACCGGACGAAGCGCAAGACGTCGCGCAGGATGCCTTTCTGAGCCTGCATCGCCACGTCACGTCCGGCGGCGCTCAAGAGAATATTCGTAGCTGGCTGTTCCGCGTCGCGCACAATCAGGCTAGAAACCGGCAAACCAGCTACGATCGCCGCTTCACCACGCCGTTGGATGCTTCGCGCGACGACATGCTGGACCANNACGGAGGCTGAGCGGGAATGCCTGCTGCTGCGGGCGGAAGGCTTGCGGTATCGGGAAATTGGAGAGGTTTTGGGGATTGCGACGTCCACGGTGGCTGACAGCGTGGACCGGGCGATCCGAAAGTTGGCGGAGAAGTGCAATGTGTGAATTCTCATCGAAGTTAATCGCTTGGATCGATAACGAGCTGCCGGACGCGGAAGCAGCCTCCATGGACCATCACGTCGCCGCATGCCGTGAGTGCCGCCTGCAGGTGGATGCGTTTCGCGGGGTGAGTGACGCCTTTGTGGCCTACGCGAGAGCTGTGCCTCCGCTGGCGGCCCGTTCAAATCGGCGCTGGTTGCTGGTCCCGGCGGCTATCGCAGCCGCTGTACTCGCCGCGTTCTTGCTCTGGCCTCGCCCGCACCTGAACATACAGCCGAACATACCGCAACGCGCCGAAACGGTGGCGGCGCTGCCGGTTGCTGTCCCGCACAAAGCGCCCGTCGCCATGGCGCGCGTGCAACGTCCTCGCCTGCGCAAACAAGTACCAGCGCCGTCGGCCGCCTGGCAGCCTGCTGAACAGACGATTCAGATCATTATTCCCGCCGATGCGCTCTTTCCGCCGGGCGCGTTTCCCGAGGGCGTTAGTTTTGTTGCGGATCTCAGACTTGCCGCGGATGGTTCCGCGGGCGGCCTGGCTTTGCGGCCTTGACTTAAATTAACAAAGGAGTGAATCAACCATGAAACGTACTATGTTTTTCTTGACTCTGTTCTCCAGCGTGCTTTTCGCCCAAGTGGACGTGAAACAGCAGGCAGAGTTGAAGCAACAGGCGGAGATGCGGCAGCTCGCAATTCCAGCCGGCGACGCCGTCGGCGCCTTCGCATCCTCTGCCCACCCTGTCGTGGGCGCACCCTATTCCGCGACGGTGACCAACGAATCCGTCCAAACACTCGCTGACGGAAATCGGATCGTCCAAAAGACAACTGGAAGCACGGCTCGGGATTCCGAGGGCCGCACGCGTAATGATGCCGCGCTACCCATGATCGGCAACATGTCGCCCACGGCCGCGCCGCATCTGGTGTTTATCGTCGATCCTGTAGCGCAAGCCTCTTATACATTAAATTTGGACGAGAAAACCGCGCATGTCATGGGCAAGATAGTGTCCGACCGGCCCATGCCTGGCGGACCAGATGTCGCTGGAGCGAAGTGGTTCGCCCGAACGTCGACCATGCCGCCTCCCCCACCCACGGGCCCCCCGATGGGCGCCATGACGGTGAGCATAGGCGGACTGAAAGCGGATCTCGAAAAAGAGCAGGCCGAGAGCAAAACGGAAGACCTGGGGACCCAGGTGATTGAGGGTGTGAGTGCGCAGGGAACTCGTACAACCCGCACAATTACAGCCGGTGAAATCGGAAATGAGAAACCCATCGAAATAGTAACCGAGGTCTGGACATCTTCTGATCTGAAGACCATTGTGATGAGCAAGCGCACCGACCCGCGCTCCGGGGAACAAACTTTCCGCCTCACCAATGTCACACGATCCGAACCCGACGCGGCCCTGTTTATGGTCCCGGCCGATTTTAAGACCGTCGAAGCAGGAAAGGACAAGGTCTTCTTCTATCAGTCCAAGGAATAAGTTAGGAACCGGGTTTCTCACGAATCGTGAGCGCCCGGTTGACCTCAAGATCAGTCTCCACTTGATGCGCGCCGGATGGCCAATCAATCTCCACACGGTTGATACGGCGCGCAGTCCCCACACCGAAGTGCAAGCGCAGATCGCTCTGCGAAAGGTAACTGCCCCCGCTGCGAACTTCGTCGGATTGTGTTCGATCGCCCGCAGTCAATCGCACGCGTGCCCCGATCGCGCTGCGGTTGGATTTCACTCCTTCCAGTTTGAGTAAGACCCAGTTCCCCGCCGGTTTCGTGGACTGCTTCAGAAGCGACGGCGGCTCGTTCTGATTATTGATGAGTATTTCCACTGCGCCGTCGTTGTCATAATCGCCAAATGCAGCGCCCCGAGCCGAATGTTTTTCCAGTATTCCTGGGCCGGACGACTCGGAGATATCCACGAATTTCCCCGTGCCGGTGTTGCGGTAAAGAATCGCCCGATCCTTATAGTGGACATCAATGCCGAGCCGGTCCACTTCCGGAAAGACATGGCCGTTCACCAGCAGCAGATCTTTCCAACCACGATTGTCGATATCCAGGAATCCGCAACCCCAACCCACGAATCGCGTATTGAGCGCCAGGCCGGCCGCTAGCGTAACGTCGTCGAACTCTGCTAGGCCGCGATTGCGGTAGAGCGTTTCACGTTCGTCCGAAAAATTCGAGCGAAAGATATCGGTCCAGCCATCGCGGTCGTAATCGGCGGCGGCAACGCCCATGCCGGAGAGAGCCTTGCCATTGTCGTCAAAGGCTGCGCCGCGCGGCAATGCTTCATCTGTAAACGTTCCATCGCCGTGGTTGATATAGAGAATGGAGGGGGTTTGATCGGAAGCCACATAAATGTCGATTAACCCGTCGTGGTTGAAGTCGCCCGTCAGCACGCTGAGCGCGTAATTGTGATCGGGCTTCGCAACGCCGGATGCGTCCGAGACATCCTTGAACGTGCCGTCTCCATTATTGCGATAAAGAATATTGCGGTCGAATGGAAGGCCGCGCGGACCGCACGCCACCGGCAGGTCGCGATACCAGCAATAAGAGTTTTCGCCGGGTTTAGGGGCACTCGCAAAATCAAACTTGAGGTAATTGGCGACGAACAGATCGAGATGCCCGTCGTTATCGTAGTCCAGGAACGCGCATCCTGTGTTGTAACGCACTCTCTCTTGTTTCAGGCCGGCCTTGGCCGTAACGTCTTCGAAGCCGCGCCCGCCGCGATTGCGATAGAGAACGTTCGCGCCCCAGTAAGTTACGAATAGATCGGTGTAGCCGTCGTTGTCGAAGTCGCCCGCGCAAACGCCCTGTCCCCAGCCGGTATGTTCTAGGCCCATTTCTTTGGTGACATTCGCAAATTTTCCATTTCCCAAGTTGTGATAGAGGCGATTTGTGCCCCCTGGTCCTGAAACCACGAAAATATCCAGCAGTCCATCGTTGTCGTAATCCAGGAATGCCGCTCCGCTTCCGGTAGTTTCGACGATGTATTTCTTGGATTGCACGCCGCCGTTGGGAATTGAATCGGTGAGACCGGCTTCGCGCGCGACGTTTTGGAAATTAACGGCTGCCGCTCCCAGACAGAACAGAACCGCCACCGTGATGGAACGGATCACTGCTTGGGAGCCTTCTCTCCCAGCTTTTTCAGAAAATCCGTGAATTCTCCTTGTGGCGACTTCTGCAGCTTGTCGAGTTCCGCCTGTTCACGCGCGGCGTCGGCGCCCCGGCCGGCATTGCGATAGGCCAGCATCAGGCTATAGTGCGCGGATTCGTTCGCGGGCTGCAGCCGTACGACATTCTCGAGCAGAACAATGGCCTCCGGGTACTGTTTGGCATCCAGGCGCGCCTTCGCCAAAGCTTGCATCGCCTCCGGGAACTTCGGAGTGATGGCCACAGAGCGCTCGAAGTGCTTGACCGCTTCTTCCGGCTCCTGGCTGACAAGCAGAATCTGTCCCGTTTCATATTCGGCTGCGGCATCGGCGGGATTCAACACCAGTTCCGCTTCGAACTCGCGCCGCGCCAGCACCAGATTGTCCGGCGAATGCGACTCCAGCAGCAAAGCACGGCCCAACCGGAAGTGCAGGTTCAGAGCCGCCGGATTCTTCTCAATAGCCTTGCGATATTCCGAGATCGCCTCCGGATAGCGGTTCTGGATTTCAAAAATCTCGGCCGAGATCTGGTTCACCCGATAAGAATTTGGAGTCTTCCGGAACATTTCATAGAGCGTATCGTTCCATGCTTTCATGTGGAGACGCGCACATTGGTATAGCACATCGGCGTCGGCAGGATGAAGCGCCCGGAGGCGCGCGAGCACTGGACCGGCGTCATCGTAGTTTCCCTCGGCCAGCAGGCACTGCGTGAGCGCCAGACCAGCCAGACGTCCCAGCTCCGAAGCTGCGTCCTTCGCAAACTCGCCGGCCAATTCCTCGCGTGCGGTGTCGCAATGGCCAGTGGCAGCGTGGGTGAGCGCCAAAAAAGTACGGCGCTGCGGGCTGTCCGGCGCTTTTTCGAGCCAAGTTTGAGCTGCCGCATATTGGCCGCGATTGAACTCCGCGATGCCCTTTTGCAAGGAATCATCCTGCGCGCGCGCCAAAAGAGCCGAGAGCAGAAGAAGGGCGCTAGTGGCCCGCATCGTCGATCACCAGATCCAGCGCTCCGAAACGATGGCGGTCCTTGCCTTCGAAGAATCGGAAGCTAAGGAGTGGCGGAGCTCCAGGAGCGATCCGCGGCGGGGGCGAAACTCGCTCGGATGGTGTCACCGCAAGCTCCATCACGCGGCCCGATGCAGCCACTTGTTTAATCAGCAACTCGTTTTGGTTGGCTAACAAAAAGAGCAACCCAACGGCAATCATGACGTGCCCATTTTACCTATTCCTTGGATACCGCGAGCATCAGGTGCTCTTTGAATTCCGTGGCGAGCCGCGGATTTGAAGCATCCAAGATGCCCAGGTCCTTCTCATTCGCATAATCGAAGACACGGTACTTGCCCGGTTCTAGTCCACGAAGCTCGATCGTGCCCTTCCACACCAGCGATGCAGGTTCCGCAAAGAATGCGTAATACATTTTGCCATCCTTAGCGATCGCGTAACCTTCCGGCGAATCGTAGCCGATCGTGTACAGATTCAGAAAGGCGCCTTTGGAGAGCATCCTGGAGTTATAGATGCCGGTCCATTTTTGCCAGCGGATTTCCTTGCGTGGAGTGAGGAATGCATCGTCGAAGCGCGGCCCGTAATCCGGCCACGTAAACTTGGTGCCAAGCACGCCGCCTGGCCCGATCGTGGAAGCGAAATCCTCTCCCAGATCGATCTCTCTGCCGGGCGTGAAAACGATCTTGCTGAGTTCCACGTGATCGCCGTACACCGCGGAGCGCGGACCAAGCAGCGCCTTGTACAACTTAATCCGCCGCCGCACTTGAACCGAGCCAACCGGATCGGCAGTAACCGCCTGATTCATGAAAGGCAGCCACGCCAGGTTCGGCGTTGTGCCACACGGGCAAATCTGCGTTACGGCTTCAGGCTTCAATGCCCGCGTTGTGTCCAAGATGATCTTGTAAACGTCGGCCACTGCCAGCATGGATTCCTCGGGACTTTTGTGGTGATGAGCCGGATTGTAACAGCGCGGAGCCGAGTAGATTCCATCCAGCTTGCTGCCATCGAAATCGAAATCCCGCATCAATTTCTCAGTTACCTTCCGGTAATATTCCTGCACCGCAGGCACTGCTGGACAAAGCATCGCTTGGCGCCCGCGCTTTCCAGCGGCGTCTAATATCAACCAATCAGGATGTTCTCGAAAAACTTGAGCGATGCGGCCCGAATGGTTGGCCCCGCGCCCAACGTCCACGAGCAAGGCTTGCCACCAAACCGTGATCTGGGTGCCGTTCTTGTGAAATTCGTCGACCAGGCGCCGCAGCGAATCACCCGGAAACTTTTTGGGATCCGGATCCCAGTCGCCCGTATCGTTGAACCAGCCGGAGTCCAGCGTTGCGGATTTTATGCCGAATTCCTTGATCTTCGGGATGGTGCCGAGTATCTGCTCTCGCGTAAAACCGCCCAGGTATCCCCAGCCGCACCAGTTTGCGTCAAAGGCCGCGCTCGACGGCTGGGCCAGCTCCCAACCCTGGTGTTGGAGGATTTTTGACCAAATGCTCAACGGCTCGTAATAATCGCCCGTGAAAACTGCAAGGAAGGTTCTCGGTGTTGTATACGTTTCGCCCGGTTTCAAGACAATCCCGGCGTCGATGCGAATCGAAGCTCCTACGCGGTCGTCGTGCCGGACCTCAACCGGCAACGCCAGCGCATAGGGACGGGGTTCCGCATGACCTATCGCCATCCCCACGGACCGCGTCCAAAACGCCACCACCGGAAGGCCACCGCCGAAATGGTCCGGCGTGGATGTTCCTACCGCATTGAGCAACGAGAACCCCTTGGCGATCGGCATCACATCGTTCTGCCCCCACTTATAACTGGAGCCCTGAAACGACCACATCTGATAAGGAAGCGCGCGGTCATCGGCGAGCGTTGCACTGATACGGTGCCGCTGGAGTGAGATTCGGTCCAGCCTGACTGCCTTCGTACCCGTATTGTGATACGTGACAGTAAGGAAAGACACGGCTGGGAAATTGTCATACACTTCAAGCGCCAGCGTCTTTTGTAAGCTGCCGTTGACCGCAGTTGACGTCAATTCCACGCGCTTCCCGCGCGGTCCAATCGCGCCGTGAATGTCGTTGATCTTGACGTGGTCAACGTCGGGACGTGCAAAATGAACCGGGACGCCGCCGCTGATCAGCGAATCGCCGCCTTCTCCCGGCAAAGGTTCATCCAGAGTGAGCCGCTGCCCTTCCCTGATGAGATGTCCTTCCAAATAACCCGATGGCAGCAGCTCGAACTCGGCTTCCGGTGTCTGTATTAAGACACTCCCCGCCTGCCGCACGGAGACTTCGCTCTGAGCATAAAGGGCGTGGAGCGATCCCACCAAGGCAAGTGGGCCGGCCAGAAGCACAGTACACCTTGCCAAGTTCCTTGAATGCATCAATGAATGTCATTGAACTAAGCCGCGAGCGG
>PMUN01000073.1 GCA_003166875.1 Bryobacterales bacterium
CAGCGGCGCTTCAGCCGGAGGGAGCTCCGGGCGTTGCTGGAAAAACACGGATTTGCGGTCGAACGCATGTATCAACTCAATAGAATTGGAACACCCGGATGGTGGCTGTATGGGAAGGTGCTGCGCCGCGGACGCATCAGCAAACTGATGCTGAAGATTTTCGACAAAACGGTGTGGTTTTGGCGGCGCGTGGATGGCCTGATGCCGTGGCCGGGATTGTCGCTGATCGTGGTGGCGAGCAAGGAATAAGAGCGTGAGCCCCACTGCCGCATTCAAGCATGCCATCTGCAATGAAGTGTATGAGCAATGGCCGCTCGAGAAGACCTGCGCGAGTATCCGGCGGATCGGATATTCGGGCATAGAAATCGCGCCTTTCACGCTAGCTGAACGCCCGGCCGAGATTTCTGCCGATAATCGCAGGAGCTATCGCAACACGATTCGAAACCATGGATTGACTTTCGCCGGGCTGCACTGGTTGATGGTATCGCCGAAAGGTCTGCACGTCACTACGCCCGATCGGGCGCTGCGCGAGCGAAGCTGGCGGCATATTCTGGAATTGATCGATCTATGCGCTGACCTGGGGGATAACGGCGTAATGGTGTTCGGATCGCCTAAACAACGCTGCGCGGTGGACGGGTTGAGCCCGGCGGAAGCCACTAGAAACTTCGCGGCTGGCCTCGCGACCGTTGCCACCCACGCCGAGGAGCGCGGAGTGACGATCCTGGTGGAAGCGCTTCCCATCGGGCAATGCGACGTGATCACTACGCTCGGGGAAGCAGCGGAAATCGTGAGCCAGATTAACAGCCCGGCAGTCCGAACCATGTTCGACACGCATAATGCCGTGGATGAAGTGGAACCGCATGCGATTTTGGTGGATCGTTACTTCGATCTGATCCGGCATGTGCACATCAATGAGATGGATGGGCGTCACCCCGGCACCGGAAACTACGATTTCAAACCGGTATTCGACGTTCTCAGGCGGCGTGGCTACCGGCACTGGATGTCGCTTGAAGTATTTGATTTCGCCCCCGGCCCGGAGAAGATCGCGGAGGACGCATTGCGGTTCATCGAAAAAGAAATCGAGCAGGTCCGCGNNGATGGGCAGGTGCGGGTGATCGATAACCTGCTGACCGGCCATGAGAAGAATCTGGAGGAGGTACGGCCGCGGATTGCGTTCGACCACTGCGACATCCGGGATTACGATGCTGTTGCGGCAGCGGTCTCGGACGCCGAAGTTGTATTTCACCTGGCCGCCATTCCATCCGTGCCACGCTCCATTCGCGAGCCGGTTCCTTCCCATGAAGTGAATGTCGACGGCGCCTTCAACGTTTTCCGGGCTTGTGCCGAGGCCAAAGTGCAGCGGGTGGTGTACGCGGCTTCGTCATCTGCTTACGGCGATACGGAGGTACTGCCTAAAGTAGAAACGATGCTTCCCCGCCCCAAGTCCCCGTACGCCGTGCAGAAACTGCTGGGCGAATACTACGCCTCCGTATTTCACTCCTCTTTTGGACTGGAGACGGTGTCGCTGCGTTTCTTCAATGTGTATGGCGAGCGGCAGGATCCGTCCAGCCCGTACTCTGGCGTGCTATCGCTGTTCATGCGCGCTCTGATTGAGCGGCGCTCGCCTATCATCTTCGGCGACGGTGAGCAGACCCGCGACTTCACCTACGTGGAGGACGTGACTGGTCTGTGCTTGAAAGCGTCGGATGCTTCTGGCGTGGCCGGCAAGATGTACAACGCCGGCAATGGTGGACGCTACTCGCTGAATCATATATGGGAGCTGCTGCAGAAGATCGAAGGCGTTTCCTTACCGCCCCGCTACGCTCCGCCGCGCGAAGGCGACGTCCACGATTCCCAGGCCGATACCACTCTGGCACAGCGCGATCTGGGGCACGACCCGCAGTACACACTGGAACAGGGGCTTCGCCGGACGCTCGCCTGGTATCGGGCGTCATGTTGAGCATCATTCGTGACACCATTCGCAAGATCCCGAAAAGCAAAGTGGCAACCTATGGCGATGTCGCGAAAGCGGCGGGGTTTCCCGGCTGTGCGCGGCAAGTGGTGTGGGCGTTGCGGGCAGCGCGCGGTTTGCCGTGGCATCGTGTACTCGGAGCGGGCGGCAAGATAATGTTGCCAGGCGAATCCGGACTGGAGCAGCGATTGCGCCTGGAGACCGAAGGCGTGGCGTTCCGCGCAGGACGCGTATGGATGGAGAAGCATCAATACAAGTTTCGCGCCAAGGCGCCGAGACCCCGAAAATAAGTACGAGTGGGGCGGACCCCCTGGTCCGCGGCCGACGCCCACGTCGGCCTGCAGCGGGTGCCGATGACTGCCGGGGTGCGGGTCCTGGGGGACCCCCGCGGACCAGGGGGTCCGCCCCACTCGGGGTGTGAACGAGGCGCTGAGGAGTGCGTGCTCCACGTCAAGCGGCGGTATCCTGAAAACATGCTATTTTCCCGCTTGATTCCCGTTCGGCAGCATTTTCCGGATCACCGCATTCCGGACATTCGCGATGCCGTTCAGCGCCAGCTTCGAGCATCCGGATTCAGCTCGCGTCTTCAGCCCGCTGCGCGCATGGCGCTGGGGGTAGGCAGCCGCGGCATCGCCAATATCGCGACCATTGTCCGAGCGGTGGTGGACTATTGGAAATCCGAGGGCATGCGCCCGTTTATCTTTCCCGCCATGGGCAGCCACGGCGCGGCCACCGCGGAGGGCCAGGCCGACGTGCTGGCGCACTACGGCATCCACGAAGCGACTATGGACTGTCCCATCTTAAGCGCGCTCGACGTGGTTTCACTCGGCAAAACTGCCGACGGCATCGAAGCGTTCATGGATCGCAACGCCTATGACAGTGACGGCGTGATGATGATCGGGCGCGTGAAGTGGCACACCGATTTCGCCGGCAAGATTGAAAGCGGACTCTTCAAGATGATGGCCATCGGTCTCGGCAAATTCGCGGGCGCGCAGCGCTACCACACTCACGCTTACAAGCTGGGGCTGGAGCACATGATCCGAAGCGTCGGCCGCCAGGTGCTCAAGTCCGGCAAGATTCTGGGCGGTTTGGCCATTCTTGAAGATGCCAACCACAACACCGGCCAGGTGACAGCAGTGCCTGTGGAAGAAATGGAGCGCAAAGAAGAAGAGCTGCTCGCGCTGGTGAAAAGCTGGAAGGGCCGCGTGCCCATGCCGCTCGATATTCTAATCCTGGATGAGATCGGCAAGAACGTCAGTGGCGCCGGCATGGATACGAAAGTGGTGAACCGCAGCGTGTATGGAGATTACAATCCCTGGCCGGACGAGCCGCGCATTGAGCGTGTTTTCGTACGCGACTTGAGTCCCCACAGTTACGGCAACGCCGTTGGGCTGGGAATGGCGGACGTGGTGCACAACCGGCTGCTCGAGAAAGTGGATTGGAACGCCACCTGGATCAATTCGCTGACAGCATCCACGCCGGCTGCTATCCGGACACCGATTCATTTCCCGACCGACCAGGAATGCCTGGCGCGAATCGCCCCGACAGTCGGTAGGCTGGACCTCTCGGAAGTAACTTATGGTTGGATCAAGAATTCGCTGGAGCTGAGCGTCTTGAAATTGAGCGAAAACTTGCGCGATCAGATCCGCAATAATTCTATGCTCGAGATTCTCGGTCCGGCTGAAGATTTTGACTTCGACGAGGCTGGGAACTTACGGGGAGTTTCTGTGGAAGCCGATAAGGCCGAAGCCTTGTCGCCTTGAAATACGACGGCGAGATGCCGTGTACAAAATCCTGATTGGAGGATAGGCGAGGAAGAGGGTCATCTACTCGCCTACCCACCAAAAGGCGTTGTTTAGCTGGTCGCTGCGGCAGCGGTCATGGTGCTGGCGATCTTGCTGAAGATCGTGCTGATGCTGGTTGCAACACCCGGCATGATAGCGCCCGCGGCAACTGCCACGAAACCCGCCATCAAAGCATACTCAATGAGGTCCTGGCCTCGAGTGTCCTTCCAAATTCTCAGCTTCCAAACCAAATTGGTAATCCGTGTCATCTATTTCTCCTCTCCCCGCGAAGGATTTCTTCCGTCGCTATGAGTAAGTTATCATCTAAAGCCGGTACGGTTAAATCGGTGGAAGCCCCTAGAACAAAACTAAATTCGACTAGCGCAACACCCTCCCAACATGAGTGGGAGTAGTACTTTCTGTACTAGCCGAATAGCGCTTTAGTTTCACTTCTCCGTCCTCTTCGAGTAACCATATCTTGCGGTTGCCGTAGTAACGAATCAGCTCGCCATCTTTTTCACCGCCGAGCGAGTGTGCCCAGACGATTCTCGATCCATCGATATCGGCAGGGTTATAAACCAGTTCCTCGTAGAGATCGTGGCATGGGCCGTAACGAACTAGTACTAAGTGCTCGCCCGGTTCATGGAGCAGTTGCTCCTCTGCATGAGTCCGCTTCGCTCTAACGTGGTAATCGGTGGCGCTGAAATAGAATCGGTTCTTTGGCGCGAACAGACCCACTGCAGTGGTCACGACGAACAAGGCCACCACGCCTCCGGCCAGCAGCCGCCGTTCGCCTGGCGAGCCCGGCGAGTGGCGCCAGGCCGTGCGCAACGCGAACGCCGCCAGCACGTACACCAGGGCTGTCGCGGGCGCCGCATAATGCGGAAACAGGCGCGCGTCCATCGCGCATCCCGCATAGAAGACGGCGCACAGCAAGAAAGCGCGGCGGGCCTTCGGATTTTTCGACAAAGGAACCACGAAGGCAAACATCGAAAGCACTATGGGCCAACCCAGGAAGAATCGAGCCATCCCCAGGAGATCGGATACGTGCGTTTTCAGCAGATGGTTTCGGGCAAATTGATATTCAGACTCGAAGGCGACCAACCAAAAGTCACGTGTCACGGAGTTCGAGTATGCAGGCGCGGGACGCCGCTGCGTCTGCCACAAAAAAGGTGACCAAACGGTGTACTGCTTCTCGTAAGTCATGTACGGCATTTCGAGCGCGTGGCCAGTGACGCGGTAGTTGTAATAACCCATCCACGCAAAGACTGGCGCGAGCAGCGCCGCCATCGGCAAAATCACGCTTCGAGTCAGACGGCCAAATCCGATGCGGCGGCGACCGAGTGCCACCGCAAGATAACACGTCAGATAACCCAGGCACGCAACGGCCAGCAGGAGCCCCTCATACGGCCGCGTGTTAGCTAGAATTCCGAGACCTGCGGCCAATGCCAATGCCGTCGCGGCGCTGGGCCGGCGAATCAATCGCGGGACAGATCCAATCACTAACGCGCCACCGATCGCCGCCCAGCTCCCGCCCCAATATGTTTCCGTCCAGTAGCTGACGATTCCGATTCGCACAATCGCGACCAAGGTGCCGGCCAATGCCCAGGCCCTCGGGAGCCAGCCTAGGAGCGACCAACAAAGCGTCGCGCACAACACGCCCATGCCGAGCCAAACACCGATCCATGGTTCGCCGAAAAGCTTTTGCCCGAACGCCATCGCCAGGCTGGATAAGGGCGGATACTTGGAGGCATAGGTGGGGTGAAAGAGCTCTTGCAGCGTTTCAAAGTGCTCCGCCATCGGATGGGTGGGATTGGTGAGCCGTCCGGACGCGAAAGTGTCAGCGGCCAGCAGATAGGCGAACTCGTCCTGAATGGCCGGCTTCGGGATGCCCAGCACTGGGATCAGCACGGCGCGCCCAACCAGTGGAATCAACCCGGCCAGCAGGATCAGGAGCCACGTCGCTCGGAGGGCGCCAGGCCGTGCCCGGCGAACAGCCTTGGAAGCCTGCGCCACTTCACAGGCTGGAGCCTGCACCACCGCCATGTCAAGCCAGCCGCAAGCCGCTGAACTCTTCAATCAGTGCGAAATTGGTCCGTACGGACGCAATGGTCTCGCCCCGCTGCTCAATCCGCGCGGGATGCACATGGCCCAGGTCCGCGGCCATCCGCAAATACTCCACCTTCTCAGGATCGATGCCCATGATGCGGCAACATGTGGAATCCACCGCCACCAGGTCGCGGCCCATCACAAGGACTCCCGTAGGCTTGGGAGTACCCTGAATTGGCCCGTTGCCTTCCATGCCAACTACGCCATCCACAATGGCGAACGTGTTTCTGAAATGGCGGCTCAGCTCCACCACCGAGCGCGGAATCCCGATGTAATGCAGCTTGTTCTTGGGCCATCCATAGATCGCGCCCGGCACCAGCCCGAACAGGTTCTTCATCGAAAGCGTGGCGCCGGCCCAGTGGTGAGTCTTCATCTTTGCCAACGAAACAATGAGATCTGCCCCGAGCACTGTGTTCGGAAAATAAAACTCGGGCTCGTCGGCGAAACCCCTGACCGGCGAAACGTCGTCGCGATTGAGATCGGTGAAAATGGATTCGAATTTCGGGATGGTGGCGCGGTAGCGTGCGTCATCGGCCAGATCCAACGTGTCGCGGCGATGGCCCGGCCCTTCGCCGATGCGGACATCGGAAGCGCCCAGTCGATGGAACAGCTCTACCGCAGCGGCGATGATGGAAGCATCCGTGTTGATCACCGTCGACGAATCGAACTCCACCAGGTTGGGCTTCAGCAGCACGCGCTTGCCACGCACATCGAGACCCGTTTGGCGGACACCTTCGAGCATCCGGCTGACCAGATCCTCCGAATACGAACGCGCGCGGATGATGGCCACGGCCGAGTTGCCCGCCGGACCGTCCGATAATTTGGGCGGCTTCTGGAGCTTGATGCTGGCATAGGAAGCGGTAACCGCTACGCCAACCAATGGGATAAATTGTCTACGAGTCATGCGTGGCCTCCGGTGCCGAACAGCGGGAAATTACCATCCGGATGTCCGAGCGCCTCGAGCGCCGCGAGCATAATGTCGCCGGAGACTCTACCTTCGCCGGCCGGAGCGTTGATATTCTGACGATGACAACGTAGCGCAATCGTGAGCCAAGCTTTGGCCAGTGACGATTTCGTTTCCTCGCGGAAGCGGCGCGCGACATCCAATGGTCCGGCTAATTCCGACGCACTGCGTCCCTGTATCCCGAGCAGCGCGAGCCCCGTGGTCTCCGGATACGAAGGCAGATCGAAATTCAGCACGTTGGGATTTCCGCAATTCCATCCGCCATCGCTACAGCGGCGGCTGAGCACCAGCGCTTCACCATCCCGAACGCGATGCTCCAGTTCCCCGCCCTTATAATTACCGGCGACTTTCTTGAGCGCGACCAGCGTGTGCGCGGTGGGCTCAATCCAGGCGGCGTTGCCTTCGCGCCATGGCCAGCCCTCGTGCGAAACATCCAGTTTGGTTTTGAGCAGGTGCAGGAACGATGCCGCGCGCATCAGCACAGTGTGCTCGGCCCCCACCACGCTCAGCATCCAGTCCACAGAGCGGCGTACGCTGTCGTCATAAACTCCGCGAACCGTCGCCAGCGTCACCACATGCGCCGTCACCCACGTTCCACCTTGCACCTGGCCGCTGGGGCGGAAGCTTCCCTCCGCTGTCTGCCACGAGCGAACCAGCTTCCAGGAGCGATCGAACGAAGCGTCCGAGCCGGATGTACCGTGCAGCGCGAGTGTCGCATACGTAGTCGGCTCCAGCCAGGACTGCTTGCCCGGAAAATAACCCCAACCGCCATCAGGATTTTGGGTCTTGCGAAGAAAGTCCAGGCGTGATTCCAGATACAGGTCACCCACGGTGGACATATCGGCCTAATTTGAAGAAAACTTTAACAGCGGCGACAACCCATGCGAGTTAAACGCTTGCTGCCGCGGCTAGGGAGACGCTGAACTGTAGCCCCGCGCGTTAGGGTCTGTGAAAAAATCACAACCACCGGTCGCTTACGCTCGCGGCTCGGAAAGAATGTCTCATGTTTAGAGAGCGTTACCGAACCGCGACCGTGAGGGAGTCGGTGCTTTTTCACCTAAACCAAATCCAGCGCCTGCTCAAAATCGGCCAGT
>PMUN01000324.1:0-8929 GCA_003166875.1 Bryobacterales bacterium
GGCATGGGTTGCACGGAGTAAACCGGTTGCGACCGATCGACATCCAGGATTGCGGCTTTCATTGGTCCACCCAGCGCGGCCGGATCGGAAGCGGTCCGCGCCACTACTGTGAGGAACGATGGCAGACGGGCGACAAAAGTGGGCCGCTGGAAGTAGGCGGCGTAAACCTGCACTGGTGTGTCCTGATCGAGGCCTGCAATCTTGACATCCGCAACCACTCCCACGATCTCGCGCCAATTCGGCGGAGTGTCGAACCCAACTTCCAGCCGCTTCCCAATGGGATCCTGCCCAGGGAAATATCGATCCACCAGCGTTTGGTTCACCACCGCTACCGGCGGCGTGTCCTGGGTATCACGCTCGGAAATCGGCCGGCCGCGCACCACCCGCATGCCCATGGTTTCGAAATAAGTCGGGGTTACGGAGAAGTAATTGGCCGTCGGCGCCTGGCTGGGCGTCACTGGCGCGCGTCCCTCGAATCGCATGATGTAGATCGGATTGCCCAGCAGCGGCACGTCGGTGGAGATGGCAGCCATCTGGACACCGGGAAGGCGAGAAACATTCTGCAAGATGCCGCGCACCAGTTGAATTTTCAAGTCGTCATGGCCGCGGTATTTGGAAGCCGCGGGCGCCAGGCGCATCGTCATTACGTTCTCCGGATGGAAGCCTGCGTCCACATGCGCGATCTCATAAAAGCTGCGGATCAGCAGGCCGGCGCCCACCAGCAGAATGAGCGCCGTAGCTACTTGCGCCACCACCAATGCGTTGCGCAGCCCGCTGCGCCTCGTCACCGATCGCGATCCTTCTTTCATCAGTGAACTAAGGTCGGCCCGCGAAGCTTGCCAGGCGGGCGCCAAGCCGAACAGGATGCCGCTCAGTACGGATATCAGCAATGTGAATCCCACCGCGGTGGAATCCAGGCCAACCTGATTCAAGCGCGGCAGGTTGGAGGGCGCCATCGAAAGCAAGCCATGGAAAGCGCCATAGGCCAGCAATAGCCCGAGCGCGGCTCCTGCAGATGAGAGCAGCATGCTCTCCGTGAGCATCTGGCGGACTAACCGGACGCGTCCGGCGCCGAGCGAGTTGCGGATCGCGATTTCGCGTTGCCGGCCGGCGGCTTTCGCCAGCAACAGATTCGCCACGTTCGCGCACGCGATCAACAACACAAATGCCACTGCGCCCAGCAAAACCAGCAGCGCGGGGCGCATCGGACCGACCACGTCCTCAAGCATGGGGTTCACCAGAATGCTCGCGTCTTTATCGAACTCCGGATACTGATCGGAAAGGCGCGAACCGATGGTCTGAAAATCCGAACGGGCGCGGTCCAGCGTGGCGCCATCCTTTAGCCGCGCAATCACCCGGTAGCGATGCAGATCGCGCTGCGCTTTGGTCTCGTTATCGAGCGCGAGCGGCGCCCACATGGTGGATTGCGCCGGATACTCGAAACCCTGCGGCATAATGCCAATGACGGTTCGAGGCTTGCTGTCGAACGTCAGTGTCTGTCCAATGATTTTGGGATCGCCGCCGAAACGCGAACGCCAAATCCCGTAGCTGAGGATGATGACGCCATCGCGGCCGGGTTGATCTTCTTCCTCCGTAAAGATGCGGCCGAGGATAGGTGAAACCTGCAAGGTGTCAAAAAAACCGCGGTCGGTGATCCCACCCAGATATCGCTCCGGCTCCCCTTCCGTGGAAGCAAGATTGAACGTGCTTTGCGTAAAAGCGCCAAGCGAGGAAAATACCTGGTTCTGCGCGCGCCAGTCGTAATAATTCGCGGGAGCCGCTACAAACTTGGGCAGGTTGCGCTTCGGCTCGGATTCCCAGACATTCACCAGACGGTCGGACCGGGGGAAGGGAAGCGGGCGCAGCAGAACTCCGTCCACCACACTGAACATGGCGCTGTTGGCTCCAATGCCGAGACCGAGCGCCAAGACGGCGGCGCACGTGAATCCTGGATTGTTGCGGAGGGTGCGGAGGGCGAAGCGGAGATCGGTCATTTCTAGTTCGACGGGCGGTCTGTGGAACTGTTTCGAAAATGGCAACGACCGGTCGCTTACGCTCGCGGTTCGGTAGCGGAGCCGAGCCGCGACCGTGAGGGAGTCGGTTGTGCGGGATTACTAGCTGAATCAAGGGCTTGCGGGGTCTGTAGAGCTGCGCTAGTAATGCCGATCAAGTACACATAAACGTGTCACTTCGAATAGCCTGGTGCATCGGCTGCTTGTCCGTTTTGGCTCAAGCGCAGGAGTTCCGGTTCCGCTATTACGGCAAAGAGGACGGGCTCACCAATCTTTCGGTGCAGTGCATCCTGCAGGACTCATCCGGTTTTCTTTGGGCAGGAACCGATAATGGGCTGTTCCGTTACGACGGAAAGAGGTTCACCCGCTTCGGGAATTCCGAAGGGCTATCGGGCGCAACCATTGCGTCCCTCGCTCAAACCAAGGACGGGACGCTCTGGGTAGGAACGCGCCTGGAGCTGGCCCGCTGGGATGGCGAGCGTTTCCAGATTGTGCATAAGGGAAACTTCGACACCGTAGCGGTGGATCATCAGGGGCGTCTCATCGCGGTTGGAAAGGAGGGGCTGACCGCGGCCAGGAATACAGGAACCGGATGGGAGTTTCTTACTCGCCGCGACCTCGCCGCCGATGCTGTCTCGGTAAGCGCCGTGGGCGATCTGTGGTTGGCGGGTTCCGAAGGCGTCTCGCGAGTGCCGGCGAAAGACATCTCCCGGATTTTTGACCAAGGCCGCGTGCCGAGAGAGACCTGGGGGTCCGGCCAGGGGCTCAGCGGGGAGCGTTGGTTTGACGTGCGAGCCGACAGCGCCGGCCGCGGCTGGCTGCGCGGCGTCGACAAAATCTTCACCTTAGAGCCGGGGGCGGATCGCTTCACTGTTCGAATCAACTCTCCACCCACCACGCAGCAGAACCGGCAAATGCTGTTGGACCGGGAGGGCCGATTGTGGCTGCCCGGTTCCGACGGCGTGACGCTGTGGACCGGCAAGGAGACGCTGCCCATTCGAGAGGAGAACGGACTGCTCGGAGGCGTCGACACCGTATTCGAGGATCGCGAGGGTTCCATCTGGCTGGGACTCTCGGGCACCGGCCTGGCGCGTTGGGTGGGGCGCTCCGAGTGGCGCTCCTGGACCCGCACGCAGGGGCTGAACCACAATACCGTCTGGAGTCTGGCCCGTGATCGCGATGGCAACATCTTCGCCGGAACAGTTGCAGGACTCAACAAGCTGGAGCCCAATGGTAGGCGATGGATTCCCATTGCTCCCGCGCTCGGCGAGACAGGTGTGAATTCCATCGTCCCCACCTTTGATGGAGGCGTGTGGATGGGCCTATGGGGAAAGGGAGTGGCGCGGATTGGCCGCGATGGTCATGTCCGTTATTTCGGCCATGCTAATGGCACTGATGCACTCTCGGTCTACTCGCTCTACCGCGACATGGACTCGCATCTTTGGGTGGCTAGCTCGGAAGGCTTGTATCGCGATTCCTCAAACAACGACGCCGGTGTATTCCAGCGGATCTCAATCCCTGGGCTTACTAATCCGAAGTTTTTCGGATTGCATCAGGATCGCGCTGGGCGCCTGTGGGTCTGGTGTGCCCAAGGTGTTCTTCAGCAGTCGAACGGGCAGTGGAAAAGATACACCACGCGCGACGGATTGCTGGAAGACCAGGTGCGCTACCTGGCCGAGGAAAGTTCGGGCGAAATGTGGATTGGCTATGACAGCGCTCCGGGCTGTTCCAGGCTTAGGTTTGCCGGAGACCGCATGGACATCAAGCATTTCACTCCACCCGGCGTTGGATCGACGCCTGTGTACTCGCTCGCGGTGGATCGCCGCGGCTGGCTATGGTACGGGTCCGATCAAGGTGTGTATGTAACGGACACCCGCAATCGATTAGCCGGTGAGCAGGAATCCTGGCGCCGTTTCGATAAGAGCGACGGATTAACCTGGGATGATTGCAGCGAGAATGCGCTCATGGAAGATCGCGACGGCTCCATTTGGATTGGAACCAGCTTTGGTGTCTCTCAATTTCATCCCCCCGAGGACATATTTTCCCAACGCGCTCCCGCACCCGCGGCCGCCGTTACGTCCGTACGCTTCGGCTTGGCCAAGACATTGAACTTCGTTCTCAGGCGGCCGGACGAGATCTACAAGCTCGAGTATCGCGACAACACCGTGGAAGTCAATTTTGCCAGCTTGACGCTGGTGAAAGATTCAGCCGTGCGATTCAAATACCGGCTCAATGGACTCGAGGAGCAATGGACCGAGAGCGACCGCGGCCAGGCACGCTATCCGCATTTGCGTCCCGGAAAATATTTGTTCGAAGGCGTAGCTCAAAATGTGGATGGTGCATGGAGCACTACGCCGGCGCGCCTGGCTTTTGAAATACGCTCGCCCTGGTGGATGACCTGGTGGTTCTGGAGCCTGAGCGCTCTGACGGTTCTATCCACCATCCGAGTGTATTGGCTGTGGCGCACCAGCCGTCTCCTGGAGAATCACCACAAGCTGGAGCTTCTGGTGGAAAAACGAACCATGGAATTGCATGCGCAAGCGGAAGCGTTGGCCATCGCCAGGGATGGAGCGGAAGCGGCCGCCAAGGCCAAGAGCGAGTTCCTGGCTGGAATCAGCCACGAGATCCGGACACCGATGAACGGCGTCCTGGGAATGACGGACTTGTTGTTGGAAACTCCTTTGAACGAGGAACAGCGCGACTACGCGGAAACCGTAAGCCAATCGGCCAGCGCGCTTTTGGCCATCATCAATGACATTCTGGATTTTTCCAAAATCGAGGCCGGTAAGATGGCCATCGAATCGGTGCCTTTCGACCTTCTGAAGGAAACCGAGCAATGCGCCGCTCTGCTGATCCCGCGCGCCAGAGCCAAGGGGCTGGAGCTGCTGCTCCACTATGATCCGCAAACGCCCACCGAAGTCGTTGGCGATCCGGGCCGGGTGCGGCAGATCCTGCTGAACCTGGCAGGCAATGCGATCAAATTCACGGAGCGTGGCCGCGTGACCATCGCGGTGGAATGCATGGAGCGGGGAGCCACCGACGCTCGCATCCGCATTTCCGTCGAGGATACCGGCATCGGCATTCCCGAAGAGCAACAGGAATACGTTTTTCAAAAGTTCACGCAGGCGGACGCTTCCACCACACGCCGTTACGGCGGCACCGGATTGGGACTCGCGATCGCGCGGCAGCTAGCGGAGCTCATGGGCGGACGAATCGGCCTCCGCAGCAAAGTGGGCGAAGGGTCGATGTTCTGGTTCGAAGTCCAACTCGAAGTTGTTCCAGGGGAGCGTCTGGCTGATAACCACACTGTAAATTCTGATAACCACACTGCAAATAGTCTGTCTGACAACCACACTGTAAATAGTGGGGCGGACCCCCTGGTCCGCGCGGGTCCCCCAGGACCCGCCGTGCGTTAACCGACCTCGCATATACTAGAACTACTTGTCGCGCCCCGAGCTTGTCACTCAACGCAAGATCGCCCGGCGGCTTCTCCCCTTCCTCTTCCTGCTCTACGTCACTGCGTTTGTCGATCGCGTAAACGTCAGTTTCGCGGGTCTACAGATGACCCACGAACTCAACTTCTCAAACGAAGTCTTCGGATTCGGCGCCGGCATTTTCTTTTTCGGCTACTGCCTGCTCGAGATTCCCGGCGCGATGCTGGCTCAAACATGGAGCGCCCGCAAATGGATCGCCGGAATCATGGTGGGCTGGGGAATTCTCGCTACTCTCACGGGCTTGATTCACAGCGCGGCCGAGTTCAACATCATCCGCTTCCTGCTGGGTCTGGCGGAAGGCGGATTCTTCCCGGCCGTGGTAGTTTATCTCACGCACTGGTTTCGCCAGGAAGAACGCGCCAAAGCGATCGCGATGTTCATGGCAGCCATTCCGGTTGCGAATGCCGCTGGCGCGCCCATCGCCGGATTCCTGCTGCGCATCGAATGGCTCGGCATGCGCGGCTGGCGATGGCTGCTGATTCTGGAAGGCCTGCCGGCGTTTCTAGGCGGCATCGCAGCTTTGTTTTATTTGACGGATTGGCCGAGCCAGGCGCGTTGGCTAGCGCCCGCCGAGCGCGAGTGGATCACAGCAGAACTCCAGCGCGAAGCGCGCGAAAAAGATGCCGCGCATCACCCTATGTCCATTTTTGGAGCCCTGCGTGAGCCGGTAGTGCTAGCGCTGGCCGCGTCCTATTTCCTGATCAACACCAGCGGCTACGGTCTGGTGATTTGGCTGCCGAAGATGGTGCAGAAATTTCCCGGCTTGTCGACGTTCCAGGTCAGCCTGGTCTCCGCGATCCCAAATCTGTGCGCGATCCCAGCGATGCTCTTAACCGGCTGGCACTCCGACAAGACAGGCGAGAGGAAGTGGCACGCTGCCTTCGCTGCATTCGCGGCCGCGGTCGGCTTCGCTCTGAGTCAGGCATTTGGCGGACACCCGGTAATCGTGATGGCCTGCTTCTCGCTGGCAGCCGTCGGCATCATGAGCTTCTATCCGCCATTTTGGGCCCTGCCCACCCGCCTGCTCAGCGCGCGCTACGCCGCGGCCAGCTTCGGCTTCATTAACCTGATAGCAAATCTAGGCGGATTCGCCGGCCCGTACATGGTCGGCTTCTTGACAGACCGCACCGGAACTTACGTCGCGGGAGTTTTGTTGCTGGTGTCGACGGCGGTTCTATCCAGCGTGGTGCTGATGTTCCTGCGGGAGCGGTAACCCTCAACGCCTTGACTGCTATCCGCCATTGGCGGATAATACGAATCAGTGGAGTTGATTGAGACGTCCATCTTCACGAGGCAAATCGACGTTCTGTTAAGTGAAGAGGAATATCGTGGATTTCAATCCCGGATCGCCGCCAATCCAGAAATCGGTGCTCTCATCAAAGGCGGCGGTGGGATACGGAAGGTTCGCGTTGCCGTTGGATCGCGAGCGAAAAGCGGAGGCGCCCGCGTCATCTACTACTGGGCTGTGCACAAGAATTTGATCCTGCTGCTCTACGCATATCCGAAAAACGTAGCGGCGGATCTAACTCCGAAGCAAGTTGCGCAGCTCGCTAAAGCCGTCAAAAAGGAGTTCGGAAGTGAAAAAAGAGATGTTTGAAGAACTACTGGGAAGCGTCCGCGAAGCCGGTGCAATTCTCCAGGGCCGGCGAAAGCCCTCGCGGCGTACTGTAATCCGTTCTTCAGGGATTCGGGACATTCGCGAACGAACCAGCCTTTCGCAGTCGGAGTTCGCGGAGTTGATCGGCGTAAGTGTGAAGACACTTCAAAACTGGGAACAGGATCGGCGGCGCCCAACGGGCCCGGCCGCCGCGCTCCTGAGCATTATCGACCACGATCCAGCACTGGCGATGAAAGCCATTCATCGGGTCTGAGCAGGAAAGCGCGCTTCCACGCGATACCATGACTTCCGCACACGGCGCGACGTTGCAAGAATGGTCTCTTGTAAGACAATGACTGAATTGACGCACACTTCATTCCAGGACTTTGTCCGTGCGAACAGGTTCGCCGTGATACATTTCTAGGCGACTTGGAACGGTCAGGACGCGAAAATGAAAGACCTGCTTGCTCGTCAAGTTCCGGCGGAATTGTCCAATGTCATCGTGTTTGGAATGCTCGATGTCGATCCGAAAGAACATGACGATATCTGCAGGCAGCACAAGATTCTCACTCTTCCATCTCTAGCGCTTTACCGCGATGGCTACTGATCCAAACCGTGAATGGATTACGCAAGCTGGACGAAATCATCGAGCACCTACGACAACTAGTTTCCTAGCGAGGAGAATCCTCGAAGGCATTATTTACTATTCGTAACCCACGCCGGAACCTGTCCCCCAAAAGCCTTCTCTTCAGCCGCGTATAACACCAGCACCGCATTGCCTGAACCCTCAAAAGCGCTCAGCAGTTTCGCAGGCTCTCCGTTGCTTGAGTTGCGGACTCGCTCTAGCATCCATTGCGCATGCATGAACCAATCCAGCGGGCTCTCGCGTTGCAGGTTCGAATTGCTCACGAATTCCAGATAGGCCTGGAGTGTCTTGTCGCGCTCGGGGCCTGGCGGAATCAGCTCCACCAGCGCTTCGTAGACGACGCACTTCTCGTGATAATAATCCGCTTCGGATTTCTCCTGGCTCGAAGTCCAGTCGGCCACCTGGCTGAGATAATCGTTGAGCTTGTCTTGCCACTCATGGGTCGCGCGTACCGAATCGGTGATCACTTTTCCGTCTGGTGTGAAGCGCAGTTTTTGAGCGCCCTCCAGTAACTGCTTGGCTGCGGATGATTCCCAGTAGTGCTCCACCAGCGGCGTCTTTCCAGCGTGGACCGGTCCCTGGCTCAGATCGATCGTCACACCTGGACGCACGTCGTCCCGGCAGCCCGCGCTGCTTTGTTTGAATTTCTCGAAAGACGCCTCGGCGCCGGGAACAATTTCGCTGCTGATGTCGTCCAGCGCCGACGCGTAGGATCGGCCGTCCGTCCGCATGCTTTCGAGCAATCCACCGAATTTGTTCCAAAGGATGTCGCGTTGTTGTGCCGAAACATTCGCGCTTTTGATCACGCGCGCCACGGGCGCTAGCTGCGCCGGAGAGGAAGCTTGACCAATATAATCCAGCAGGAAGCTGAGATCTTCGTCCTTCTTCCGCTCCTGGGCCGTGAACGCGTTTTGCACCACCGCGCCCAGCGTCAGATAGAAATCCGAGACGTCGTAGAACAGCGGATCGTCACAAGTGAGCGGCGCCACCGCCGGCCGCTGAATTTCCTGGAACAGCTCGCGCGCTTTGGCGGCATCCACCGCGAGCATCAGGCGAACCGTGCGGCTCTGAAGCGAGAGCGCATCCAGTTTCAAATCGTAAGCGCGGCTGAGATAGCCGGAGCGTGTATCCACCATGGTCCCCGGCACTCCGCGCATTCGGACCTGGAATTTCGCCATCC
>PMUN01000324.1:8974-11316 GCA_003166875.1 Bryobacterales bacterium
GAAAAACACCGCGTCCGTAACCGAGCCGCGACCGGAAGGGAGCGTCCGTAATGATGACATCAAAAATTCACGATGGACGCGAACGACACCGGATCCAGGCTCGCTCCGCCCACCAGCCCTCCATCGATTTCCGGCTGCGCCATCAGCCCGCGGATATTATCCGGTTTCACGCTGCCCCCGTAAAGAATCCTGCATGCCGAAGCCGCTTCGGGACTAAACGATTTGCGGACCTGTTCGCGAATGTAGCGATGCGCGTCGGCCGCCATTTCGGGCGTGGCCACTTTACCGGTCCCAATGGCCCAACACGGTTCATAGGCAATGACGATCCTCGAAAACTGCTCCATGGTCAGCCGCGCCGTGCCGCCGTGAAATTGAGTTTCGAGAACTTCGTGCGTTCGTTCGGCCTGGCGCTCGTCCAATTTTTCGCCGATACAATAAATGGGAGTCAGGCCGGCATCCAGCGCGGCCACAATTTTCTTGCGGGCGTCTTCGTTGGTCTCACCGAAGTACTGGCGCCGCTCGCTGTGAGCCACCAAAACCCACTTGCAGCCCACGGCCTTCAGCATCGGGCCCGAGATTTCACCCGTGTAGGCGCCTTCTTTTTCCCAGAACAGGTTCTGTCCACCGATATCGATGGTTGTATCACGCGTTGCTTCCACGGCCGCCTGAAGATTGACGAAAGTTGGGCAAATCACGATGTCACAGTGAGTTGATGTCGCAACCAGCGGCTTGAATTTTTCAAAAAATGCGCAGGTCTCGGTGATGTTCTTGTACATCTTCCAGTTGCCTGCCAGAATGGGGCGTCGCATCACTTACATTATCTCTCTTAGGAAGCTTGTGCCCTCGGAAATTTTCGTTCCGAAGTTTTCAGCCACCGTTTGGCCGATGTCGGAGAGCGTCTGCCGTAAGCCCAAATTCACGCCCTCCTGCTTTCGAGGCCGGTATGCAATCAGCGGAACATATTCGCGGCTGTGATCGGTTGAGGGTGTGGTTGGATCGCAGCCGTGGTCCGCAGTGAGAATCAGCAGATCGTTTCCGGAGAGCTTGCTATAGAGCGAAGGAAGCCACGCGTCGAATTGTTCGAGCGCCCTGGCATAACCCTCCACATCGTTGCGATGGCCGTACAGTTGATCGAAGTCCACCAGGTTGGCGAAGATCAGGCCGCGATCCAGTTCGTCCAACGCGCCCAGGGTTTTCGCCATGCCGTCGGCGTTGTCCTTGGTCTTCTCGTGATCCTGTATCCCGTGTCCCAGAAATACGTCGAAGATCTTGCCGACGCTGAATACCCGCACGTGCTTTGCTTCCAACTGATCCAACAACATGCCCTGCGGCGGGGGAACAGCGTAGTCGTGCCGATTCGGAGTGCGCGTGAATGCGCCGGGTTTTCCGATAAAGGGTCGTGCAATCACGCGTCCTACTTCAAAGGGTCCGCGCAGAATCTCGCGTGCCGTTTCACAAATCTTGTAAAGCTCCCATAGCGGGATCACTTCTTCGTGTGCGGCCACTTGGAACACGCTGTCGGCCGAGGTGTAGACGATGGGCTTGCCGGTGCGCATGTGCTCTTCGCCCAGCGCTTGGATGATCTCGGTTCCCGAAGCCGCATAGTTTCCGAGCGTTCCCCGTCCGATGCGACGCTCGAACTCGTCCATGATCTCCGGCGGAAATCCGCGCGGATAAAGTGGGAACGGTTTGGTCAGGTGGATGCCCACCATCTCCCAATGGCCCGTGGTGGTGTCTTTTCCCGGCGACGCCAGAGCGCATCGCCCGAACGCTGCCGACGGCCGTTCCACCGGATCGACATTGGGCAGCGGTTTGATATTTCCCAACCCAAGCTTTGCGAGATTCGGAAGATGGAGCGTGCGCCGGCGGGCGATGTTGCCAAGCGTATCGCTGCCCGCGTCACCATAAGCCGCCGCGTCCGGCATTTCGCCGATCCCGACGCTGTCCAGCACTATCCAGATCACGCGCGGAAAATTCACCGGGCACCGGCTCCCTCACGGTCGCGGCTCGGTAACGCACGATTCTTTCCGAGCCGCGAGCGTAAGCGACCGGTNNCAATCCGCTCCGTCAACATGTCCACAAAACGGTCCGGCAGAAAGCCATTCATCCGGCTCACTACATCGCCCTTCTTGCCGAAGATGATCGTGGTAGGAATGGAGGACACCTGCAAAAGACTCTGCAATCCATCCTCGAAATAAACCTTCTGGGTCCATTGATGAGATTCCACGAACGGTTTCACCAGCGAGCGGTCCTCGTCTGTGTCAATAGCAAGAAACACTAGGTCGCCGGTATCCTTGAATCTCGCTTTGGCCTGTTCGTAGAGCGCATGCTGCGCGCGGCAG
>PMUN01000148.1 GCA_003166875.1 Bryobacterales bacterium
AGTGTGACTTTGAGCGCTCTCAGCGCCGGGACCACCCTGACTGCTCAGTTAGCAGTGGGGCAAATCAATGCCGCCCTCCAGGCCACCGATAACTCTGCACTACAAAGCATCATCGCTACCACGGATGGAATGGGAAGCGGTACCGGGAAGATCATGTTCACGAACAACACAACTACGCCGTTCACCGTGAGTATAGGATCAGAAGCAACCGGTGGTGGAACCGTTGGAGTCACGGGTGTAGCCGGGTTCAACACAATCGTGACATCTTCGACGGTAGGTACTGGCGCGACTTCCGATGTCAGCACCCAATCGGACGCTGAGGCTGCGGTCTCGGCTCTAGCTAACTCGGTCCAGTTGCTCGGCGATGCACAGGCCGTGGTTGGACGAGGTGAGAACCAGTTCAACTACGCCGTCAACCTGGCGCAGTCTCAATTAACCAACACCACTGCTGCCGAGTCCAGTATCCGCGATGCCGATCTCGCCACGGAAGCAGCCAATCTGACCAAAGCTCAGATCCTGATGCAGGCCGGCGTGGCCGCGCTCGCGCAAGCGAATTCGGCGCCGCAAAATATTCTCTCCCTGTTAAAGAGTTAGGTTGAAGAGCTAATTTTCAGCCCCTCGGGAGATCCTTCATCCTGATTCGGAGCGATGACGCAAAGTAGCATGCGTCGTCGCTCCTTTTTTTGCTTGCTTCGCCATCTTTTTTCGAGATTTTCCTTGGCCGGGCTAACTCTCTTTTAAATGGGGACGCCAAGCCACGAAGCGATAAACAAACCCTCCGCTTCCAAGCTGGTGGAGGAAGGGGACCGCCTCCGCAATGGCGGCGATTGGATTAACGCCGAAGAAAGCTACGTTCGCGCTACCGAGATCGATCCAGAAAACCGCGACGCCTGGACCGAATTGGGTTGCCTGCTGGTGGACAGCCGCCGTTTTTCGGAAGCGGCTGTATGTTTAAGAAGAATCGTAAATAACGGTTTCCCAGCCACTGATGACCCTCAGGAATCTGTTCGGGCGCTGGCTGAAATCGCCGCGGTGAGGCCCGACTGGGTTCGTGGGCAATACAGCCTGGGCTGCGCCTATGAGCACCTGGTGGAACATGACCGGGCGCGCCATCACCTTGCCAATGCTTTGCGGATGGATTCGTCCATGCTGGCCGCAGTAGAAGCGCTCTATGCGCGCATGTTCTGGACGGAGGAAAAGTTCACCGACGCGGTCGCTGCGGCGGACCGCGCGCTCGCGGCAAATCCCAATTATTACCTCGCGCTGGTGATCCGTGGCCGGGCCTGTTCCGCGCTAGGGCGCATGTTGGAGGCGGTTGACTGCGTGCGGCGGTCTTTGGAAATCGTACCAGAACCCACCTTCCACAGCGGCATGCTGTTTGACATAACGTGCCTGACCGAGACGACGCCGGAAGTTCTATATGCCGAAGCCCGCCGTTGGAATGCTCTCTACGCCGCGCCCTTGGCATCCGAAATTCAACCCCACACCAACCGGCCGGATCCGGAACGCCGCCTGAAGTTGGGCTACGTATCGCCGGATTTGTACGGGCATCCGGTTGCGAAATTCATACTGCCGGTGTTCGAACTGCAGGATCGTTCCCGCTACGAGGTATTTGTATATTCAGTGGGATCAAAATCGGACCAAATCACAGAGTGGATCCAAAAGCACGTTGAACACTTCGTGAGTTTTCCCGCGGACCCCCGAAAACTGGCGGAGCGCATTCGCGCCGATGGGATCGACATTCTGGTGGACTTGGCCGGGCATACCACCGGTGAGGCTTACCTGGCTTTCGCGCGCAAGCCCGCGCCGATTCAGGTTTCCTGGATCGGCGTAATGAGCACCACCGGAATGTCAACCATGGATTATTTTCTGGGTGATGCCGAGATGCCCTGCCCAGGAACTGAGCATCTGTTCACTGAGACCGTGTATCGGCTGCCTCGGGCATGCTTCTGTTATCGTCCCGGAACGGACGCTGCGGTCGCGCCGGCCCCTTACCTGGAGCGGGGCGACGTCACTTTTGGATGTTTTAACAGCCCCCGCAAGATCACTCGTGAGGTGGTGAAGCTCTGGTCCGCCATCCTGCATCTTGTTAGCGGCAGCCGGCTGCTGCTCAAGTATTACTTCCTGGAGGAAGAAGCCAAACAAGCCCCCCTGCGCGCCTGGTTCGCGGAAGAAGGCATCCCAAGCCAAAGGTTAGTTTTCGTGGGCGCGAGCCTGTCGACCGACTATTTTGACGAGTATCGCCTAATTGACATAGCGCTTGACCCTTTCCCGTATAACGGCGGCAGCACCACTCTGGACGCGCTTTGGATGGGCGTGCCGGTGGTGACGTTGGCAGGCCGTTCGCCCGTGCAGCGATCCGGGTCTAGCATCCTGACTGCTGTCGGATTGCCGGACCTGGTGACGCATTCTCCCGAGCAGTATGTAACCACAGCCGTTTTCTTCGCCCAAACCGTCCCGAAGATACCAGGCTCCCGCCAGAATTTGCGCAAAGCGCTCCAAGCTTCACCGCTCATGGACGAGAAAGGACTGGTATGCAGCGTCGAAGCCGCGTTTCGGGACATGTGGCGCACCTGGTGCAGCGGTAAAGTGCCCCGCACCAGAAGCTGATCAGGCCCGCTTCCGGCGTTCGCGGAGTCGTCCGTTCTGGGCGTCCACCAAGGCTTCCGCCAAAGCGTCCGCCACACGATCCACGTCCCGCTTCTGCATGTCCGGAAAGTGCGGCAGACCCAGAACACGCGCGCCCAGCTCTTCGGTTACCGGCAACACGCTACGGGGACAATCCATAAAGGCGGGCTGCCTGTGGCACCCCTCGCCCCACCATGTCCTGGTTTCAACGCCGGATTGGCGCAAATGAGCCGCGATCCTGGCTCCGGATCGGGGCGGCAACACGACGCTGGTAGTGGCCGATACCCAACCCTGCCCGTAGCCTGGCTGCAAAGAGACGCGGCCGAGCTGTGGAACAATCTGGCGGTACCATTCGGTAATCCGGGCGTGCTGTTGGCGGGTTTCACGCCAAAGCGCAAGGCTTGCCAGGCCAACCGCCGCATGATATTCGCTCATTTTGGCATTCAACGCAGGCAGCATCGCGATACGCTCGCCCTTGAATCCAAAGTTGCTACAGGCTCGCAGCCGTTCGAGTAACCGTATATCGGTGGTTGAGATAAAACCACCCTCACCCGCGCCCAGAATTTTGGTGGCGTGGAGGCTGACGACCAGCGGGATGCGGCTGGGCCGGGCAGTATCGAACCCAGCCGCGGCATCCACCACCATCAGGATTCCAGTGCGGTCCTCGAACTCCTGCCACGCGTCAATATCGATCGGCGCGCCAAATGGCGACACAACGATGATGGCTCCCACCGGGCGAGGTATCCGCTTCAGCGTTTCCATCACTTCGTCTGGATTAAGGGCCCATGTACGCCGGTCCACATCGTGGAACCAAGGCGTTAGGCCCGCGGCGCGTGCCGCGTGCGGCGTGGCCACAAATGTCCAGGATGGGACGATGCAGAGCGAGCCGGCCGGCACTCTCCGCGCCAGCAGCGCAACCGTAATTCCGGCCGTGGCATTGGCCGCCATCACCACGCCCCGATCTCGAAAACCGAGTCGCCGGCTGAGCTCCTCTTCTAACTGCGTGATTAGCGGACCCGCATTCGAGTACCAGCGGCACGCGTCTATAGCTTCAAGATACGGCAGAATGCTCGCGGCGGGTGGAAGCTGGGGCTTCAATANNTGCGCACGCTGAGTCATGATCTCGTGGGGCCGTGACTCGGTTGGCAACGGATACGGTAGACGCTGGCTTGCCATTGCAGTCCTCAGGCTTCTCATCGTCTAGCGAACTGCTCCCTAACAGACGGCCACTCTCGATAACGAGTGATATCTCCACGCGCACGAGGGGAATATAGATGGTTTCCAGAGAGAGCAATGCTTGCCGGACGTCACCAAACAAATGGAGGTGTGCGCTTGGACTCACGTTCGGTCCTGGTATTTCCAGCCGGCATGCCGTCGTCTTTATTGTGGGCCCGGCATGCATCCGAATCTGGTATCCGGGTGGTGGGTGCGTCTTCGCTCGCGCACGATCCAGCCCGTCCGAATTACTCCGAGTGGACACTCCTGCCGTGGATCGGGGCCGCCGATTTCGCGGACAAGCTCAACTGTTGCGTCCGGGAGCGGAACATTGACGCGGTGTTCACGGCGCATCCGGTGGTTTGGCACAGGCTGCGCGAGTTGCTGCCGAAGATGACACGCAAAGTCCGGCTGGAAGCCGAGCAGCCCTGGGCGGCTGAGCTCGCGGACTACCGCGGCTATCGCGACATCGCCGCCAGCTTCCTCCGCGAACCGCTGCAGTTGGCGGCCTCGGGTTGCATCGAACCGTCCATCCCATTGCCGCAACTGGCCGCTCTGGTACGCCTGTTTCAACTTGTGCCTGGACAGTGCGACCATCCTAAGCTCGAGGCACTCACCGCTATCTTCCGCTGCATGCCTCCGGGCGACATAGTGGAGATCGGCTCCCTGTGGGGCCGCTCCGCGGTTGCGCTGGCGTTTCTCTCGCGCCACTACAACATAGGCAAGTTGTTATGTGTCGATCCCTGGAGAGCTGAAGAGATTCACCAGGGAATCCCAGCCGTGGATACGGTTTTCGATGACGCGCCCGTGGACGATATTTTCGAAGCGTTTCGCATGAATCTGGCGCCGTTAAAAGGGGTGGTGAACTATTCGCGCTCGCGCTCGAGCGACGCCGCCGCCCATTATTCCCGCGAGCGCGCCTTCACAACGGAGGACTTTGGCCGCACAGTGTACACCGGCTCGATCGCGCTCCTGCATATTGACGGAAACCACGCGCTCGCAGCGGTCCAGCAAGACATCGCTCGGTGGCGGCGTTTTGTTCGCACGGGCGGCTGGATCGTCTTCGACGACTATTGCTGGCCGTTTGGTGACGGACCCAAAACCGCAGCCGACGAATTCTGCAACGAGTTCTCGGAGAATCTGACGGGCGGATTCGTCGCGGGGGGCGCTTTGTTCCTGCAATTAGCAGGTGCTACCCCGGAGAGGTGCTGATTCATGTCCTGCCCCTAGGATCGGTATACACCACCAATCCCCCGCTAGCGAGCCGTTACACGCCAAGGGTTGCGCAGCGAGGATCGGAGGCTGCAAAAACAAAAGTCTCGGCGGGAACGGCACTATCGATAGAAAGCCGATAGGTGACGGTGCCGTTGCTAGCCTTACCGGTTTCCGCGAAGTGCAAACGTTCAAATAGGTCTGCCACCAGGGAGTTCTTCCGGGTGGGGATATATTCGCCCAGGAGGGATTCGTAGCCTGACGCCCGCGCAAGGCCGAGCAGTTGGTTGAATAGGAACTGCTCCGCCGTCCGGCCGATCACACGGCAACTCATCAGCCAGGTATCGATACGCAGTGTCTTCTCGGGCACACGCGGCTCACCAACCGCCAGGAGGACGGAAATGAGGCCATGGTCACCAAACTTGTCCGCGAGATTGAGAACCAGGCCGATGCTGCCGGGCGAGATCAGCAGTCGGTGGACATCTTCGAGGCTGTGTCTGCGTGTCGTCAGGTTGAATTGATTCGTCTTGCCGATTAACTGGATTACGCGCTGGAGGCACCTGTCGTCCACAGGTGAAATCGAGCCACGCATCTCCAGGGATTGCAAGTACTCCTCCATGGAAGAGAAGCTCTTGCGCGCTTTGCGACGTTGCTGCTCGCGCTGGTACTGGTCCGATCGTTGGAAGTCCACACTGGAGAATTCGACTGTTTCAAACCAGAGGCCGGCTCCGAGAGCGCGGACGTATTCCGACGGATCGGTTGGGACCTCAACGACTTCAACCTCCGGTAAGGCTTGACGAATCTCTTCTCTTTCGGCCGGATTGTCATCAAAAAAGACGAGACTGTCTAAGCCGAGATTCAAGGTGTCGGCGATACGCCGTAAGCCGGCACTCTTGGGTTCCCAACCCGCCTCCACGTGCGCAAAATCACTGAGCGCCACGGCCATTTGCGGATTCTCCCTGAACGGAGCAAGCGCATCCTCCTGGTTGTTCTTAGAGCAGATCGCGAGGAGTATGCCGCGCCTGCTGAGAGCCTGCAGGTGTTGCTGGAAGGATCTGAATACCTCCCCATCTGGGGTTTCACCCAGCGTGATACCAAGCGGTCCGACTTCTCCCACTACACCGCCCCAGAGGGTATTGTCAAGATCGACGACCAGGACCTTCTTCGGTCCGGTCACGAGAGCCCGGATTCCCGCCCAGAGATGCGCCGCGAGGCGATGAACTCCTGCCTTGCTGAAGGGCTGCTTAGTCCAAAAGTAGCGCCGCAAATCGTAAAATCTCTCACGGCCAACGAGCCCGGAGACTTGTTCCAAGTCCAGAAAAAACGATCCCTGTGGCAGCTCCGTTCGCAACGCTTCGTTTACCTGGCGAATCAGTCCGACGTCACCGCCCGGCTGGGCGCTTAAATGATGCCCGAGAGAACCTGGAGTCACCCAATCATATCCAACTTGGAGAATCTTGCCCCCCGTTCGTTCCCGAACAAAATCCCAAGACCGCCTCCAGAACATCAGCTCATCCTCGACACGCTGATGCCAGGACCGATCTCCCCCAGCATGTAGCAGGCGCTGATTCCATGGAACCAGGATCACGACATTGGGGTGCTGAATTTGAGGGAGCGGCGCCATCAAGTTCTGAATCACGTTGTCATATTCGCCCTGGTGGATTTCCAACGCGCAGCCACGACCCCAAGCAATGGCTGCAAGGGAATTCGCCAACCACGACGTGGTACACTGCGCGAGCAGAATTGCCCGAACATCCGCCACATCCTCGTGGCGCGCGGCCCGAAGACTTGTGACCACCCTCCCGGCCTTTTCGGATCCCTCGGCGTCCATATGGCCCGCACGCAGCGCAACCGCCAATACTCGTAACGCCTCCTCGGTGTTCGCTTGACTGGTCAATGTTGCGACCTCTTTGAACACAAGCGTTTGATCGGTTTCCAGGCTCATAATCCTCTCGAAGAACTGGCTAAGGCAAAAGGCGACCGTGATCTGCATCTGTACGAGTGGAAGCCTGCGCGGCTCTCAAGCAGGTGCAGTAACGGCGGCCAGTTTCCGCTCCTTTAATTGTGCGAGCGGTTCCAGGCTTCTTCCTTCATCTGCACGCATATCCATCAGGAAGAAATCATCGTTTTCCCGAATCCAGGTCAGCGGCATGTCCCACCACGTCAGGTCCAGGAGTTTCTCCCTGATTTTTTCGGAAAAACGAAAGCTCACTAGCCTTGCGAGAGCGCCCCCGTAAAAACCATATGCTTCGGAGCGGAAATTGGGAGACAGTCGCGATTGAGCTGCAATGATACAACCGTTCTCAACGCCGCCACCGCCCAGCATCATTATCTCGTCTCCGGCCCACACGTCGTTCTTGATGATGGAATCGCCGTATTGGGACGGAGGAGCGTTTGTCAGACCCATCCCGAAGATGGAAAACATACAGGGAGAGATCGTCCGGGTATCGTGCTGGCCGTTGAGGAGGAAACGGGACCGACAACCAGCGGCGGAAAATCGCCCAATCCGCAGACTCTGGTTAGTCGAGTCATACTTCACGATCGAGCCGACACCAAAGCCGGAGCATCTACCAATATAAAGGGTGCCAAAATCCGGCATTTGGTCCGGCCATGTTCGGAAGAAGCCATGCGGCAGCAACGAGAAGCCGCCAGATCGGTAGCCGATTACTTGAAACTGGCCTGCCCACGGATGATCGGCGATCAAGCCGATGACGTCGGGTTCAGTGGAGATGTTCATTAGAGCCTGCGTTCTCCTTCCTAGTAGGACACGGATGCCAAAAGTCTCAGAAACGCACCGGCTGTTGTGAGAACTCACCTGGCTCAATGACACTCATAAGAAGACGCGTCCCGAAACACAAGAAACCGGTCTCTGATGGACAAACGAACAAAAATCGCAGCCATAATCGAACGCCTCGCCGTAGCGCCCGTGGTTCCTGCACCCGACGAATCCCTGTTCGAATCAGGGGCGTTAGACTCGTTACAGTTGGTCGACATGGTGTTGATTCTGGAATCGGAGTTCTCAATCAAGATACCCCATGCTGACTTTGTGCCGAGCAACTTCGATTCCATAACCCGAATCGAGGCCTACGTGGAAGCCCGCTGTAATCATGGCTCACCGGCAAGTGTAAGTTGACCAAACTCTATCGCCTCGATCATCAGCGGATATCGCCCGCCGTCAACACAACGCCTGCAAGCCCGGGTGGAACCTTGAGAACTGCGGTCGCATTGGAGGAATGTGGAACAAGAGCTCGACGATTTTTTTCAAAGACACCCTCAGTACAAGAACGCTTACGATAGGTTCTCCCAGGAAGGTAGACTGGGTAGACTATTGCAATGCTCCGCGGCAACGGTCTATGAGATGCATGGTGAGGAATTGGGTCCTATCGCGGACGAGATCTTGAAATTCGTTGCAGTTCACTATCCCCCCGACTTCATGGAGACTTATTTTGCTCGTGTGAATGCCCTCCGGGAATTGCAGAAACGCTTCGATAAGAATCCATCCTCCAAGACACTCGGAGATCCGTCCGCTCACGTGGAGCGTTCAGCTTATGATCTTGCACTCTTGTTGTCGATCGTCTTCACCAATCATCGCTTCGAAATTATGCAGCAGTTGAGAGCCTTCCTTGGAAACCTTGCAGGGGCAACGGGGGCGATCGCCGCAGTGGGAGCCGGCACCGGGTACGAGATTAAACTCATCCACGATGAACTCCCGAATTGGATCATAGAGGGTTACGATACAGACCAAGAAGCGAGGAATACAGCGACCACCCTGCTAAGACACTTCGGTGTAACCCGGCGGATTCTCTTGTCTGAAGAGTTTCCCCTGAAGGCTCCCCCTCCCAAGTTCCGGAATCACTACGACGCTATAGTGTTGTGCGAGTTGTTGGAACATCTGGCACATCCGCGGGAAGCACTCGAGACTGTTCGCGAATGCCTGCAACCGGGCGGACGGGCGTTCGTGACGATGGCAATCAACATCGCGCAGGAAGACCACGTATTCCTCTATCCGGACATCGTGTCGTGCCGCCGACAGGTGAAAAGTGCCGGCCTCATGATCGTCTCAGAATGGCTAACCCCTCATACCATCTATCAGTTGCCGTCTGATCGAGAGCCCGGCTTTTCGAAGGGAAACTATCTCGCCATTTTGTCGCGCTGATTGCACTTGAGCCCTTCTTTTAACGAGATCTGGAGTACTAGGGTGCCGACGCAAAACAGCGTCGATTCCGTTGTTGCCCACCCCGGACCGCATCTTTTCGGGCGTTCTTCATTACCTCGGCTAAGGAACGTGGCGCACGGAGGTGCGTTAGTGTGCCCCGCAGTCCAGAATTCTCCCGAACTCGAAGTGGAGCTAACAGCCGATGCTCCGTGAGAGTAGTTTCGACGCTCTGACACTATGAATTGAGGTGCTTAGTCCATGTCCTACCCAGACCTAGGATCGGTATACTCCACTGCGGAGCTGAGAGACATGCTCGGCTCGGTGGGCGATAACGTGTCGGTGAACCGATCCGTTGTTCTTTATTCCGCTAAAAAAATCCACGTGGGATCGAACGTTCGCATCGACTGCTTTAGCTTGTTATCACCGGGCCCGCAGGGCATTGTTCTGGGCGACTACGTTCATATCGGGGCTTATGGAGCCCTGTTTGGTTCTGGCGGCAAGATCCACATGGAATCCTTCTCTAGCTTATCTTCGCGGGTTGCGGTCTATACTTCCACCGACGATTATGTGGATGGTTTTATGAGCAACCCCATGGTGGACCCGGAGTTCACTAACACACGCCGCGGCGACGTGGTGTTCAAAAAGCATGCGATGATCGGCTGCGGCGCCGTGATCATGCCCGGCGTAACCATCGAACTGGGAGCGGCAGTAGGCGCGTTGAGCTTTGTGAATAAGAATGTTCCGGAATTTGCCGTAGTCTCCGGAGTTCCTTGCCGCTTCGTCTTGCAACGCAATCGCCGCCTGCTGGAATTGGAAGCAGCTTTCCTAGCCGGGAAATGCTAGGCGGACCTTCTTGCATGATCCACGTCGACAAGCTCGTCACGTGAGCGTGGGTACAGGGGCGTTGGTTGGAATGGGAGTAACGACACACATGAACGTGACCATAGGCGAGCTGACCCGTATAGGAAACGCGGCGCGGATACACGGCGACGTTCCTCCGCACACGGTCGTGCGGGCCGGAACCGACGGGCCTGCCTGAGCGAGGAAACTGCGGTGACACCGTTACTGAACATCCAACAGAATCAGAGCCCCTCCACCCGGCGCTTCTACGCCGAACTGGAGAACTATTACAAATCCAGTCCCGGAACCGACGTCGACAAACTCCAAAGCTTCACGAAATACGTTTCGTGTGGAGACATAGGCCGCTTCCTCTGCCGTAGCAAGATCTTCGAACAGATACTGGAGGTTCCCGGTTGGATCATCGAATGCGGCGTATTCATGGGCGCGGGATTGATGACCTGGGCCCATCTCAGCGCCATCCTGGAACCTCTCAACCACGTCCGGCGTATAGTCGGCCTGGACAGCTTCGCCGGGTTTCCCTCAATTGCTCCGGAAGATAAATCGACGAAGGAAGCCCTGGGAACTCCCGATGGGCTGAAAGTCGACTCTTATGAGGATCTGAAGGAGGCCATTCGCCTGTATGATCTCTACCGTCCTCTGGGACATATCCCGCGTGTACAACTCGTACGCGGCGACGCAGACGAAACTATTCCCAAGTTCATCCAGGAAACTCCGCACTTAGTGGTGGCGCTTCTCTATCTGGACTTTGACCTTTTCGAGCCGACCAAGGTTGCCATCCAAAATTTTCTTCCCTACATGCCCAAAGGCTCCATTTTGGCGTTCGACGAGCTGAACAATGCCTTCTGGCCAGGTGAAACCGTGGCAGTGGCCCAGACCATCGGATTGCGAAACCTTCGACTACGGCGCTTTCCGTTCCAACCGCAGATTTCGTACGCCATACTTGAGTAAGCCCAGCGGGAATCCGGCAAGGGTGTGATAGCCTGGGTGTTTTCCCGGGGTGTTCTCGATGATCCGCGTCGACAATCTCGCTAAATCGTTTCATGACAAAAAGCGCGGCATTGTTCATGCGCTCGATCACGTTTCCTTCGATGTAAAACCTCGGGAGATCTTTGGATTGCTGGGGCCTAACGGCGCCGGGAAGACCACCTGCCTGCGCCTGCTGGCCACCATTCTGAAGCCGACGGACGGAACGGCGGAAGTGGGCGGCGCGGACATCGTGAAATCGCCCGAAGCGGTCCGGCGCCAGATCGGGTTTCTCTCGGGTGACATGGGAATCCCTGCCCGGCTTACTCCGCGCGAAGTACTCGCCTTTTTTGGAAAGTTGAACGGCTTGGAGGGCGAGAAACTGCGCCGCCGAATCGACGAAATGGTGGAAACGTTTGAGATCAGCGACTTCGCCAACACCAAGACCGACAAGCTTTCCACAGGCATGAAACAGAAGCTCGCCATCGCACGGACTGTCTTGCACGATCCGCCGGTCCTGATTCTGGATGAGCCGAGTTCAGGCTTGGATGTTCCTACCGCGCGCCTGATCGAGAATTTCATGCTGAAAGCCAGGGAATCCGGCAAGTGCATTCTGTTTTCGACGCACGTCATGGAAGAGGCCGAGTATCTTTGCGACCGCATCGGCGTGGTTCATCAGGGAAAATTGAAGGCCCTGGGGACTATGGACGAGTTGCGCGAGCGGACCGGGAAGCACCGGCTGCGTGAGATTTTTCTGGACCTGCTCGAGATAGGTGAGCTGGCTCAAGGAGCAAGAAAATGAATCTCAAAACCAGCCTGGCGGTCTATCAAAAGGAAATGCTCGAGATCTTTCGCGACCGGCGCACCATGATCAGCATGGTGGTTGTGCCGCTGCTCGCAATTCCTCTGTTGTTCAGCTTAATCAACGGGTTCATGACCTCGCGTGAGAAGGAGGCGCAAGGCGAAGCCCTAACTGTAGGGGTCTTGGGCGAGGACAAACTGCCTACCGTGATCGAAGCGCTGAAGGCGGCTGGATTCCGGCCCGTCGCAAAGGCGGACCTGCGCGCCGCGGTGGAAAAAAAGGAAGTAGCCGCGGCCGTGGAGGAAACCGAAGACGCGTCCGGAGACAAGCAGTTGAATGTCTATATCGATCGTACCCGCCAGGCGTCGGAAATCGCGGGCGACAAGATCCAGACCGCGCTCGATAAGCTGAAGACGGACACGGTTCGCGCCAGCCTGCGTGGGTCGGGCTTGCCGGAAAAGATTCTCACTCCGTTCACAACCAAGAACGTGAATGTGGCTTCGGAAAAGAAGATGTCCGGCCTGGTGTTCGGCAGCGCCCTTGGTTACGTCGTCATCCTGCTGATGTTTACCGGCGCGATGTATCCGGCCATCGACATGACGGCCGGCGAGAAAGAGCGGCGCACGCTTGAGGCAGTGCTGGCTTCACCGGCCGGCCGGAATGAAATCGTTCTCGGAAAGATCGCTGCTACGGCGACCGCGGCCTTCATCACCGCGCTGCTGACTTTGGGAAGCATGGCCTACTCGTTCCGCTTTTCCCCGCAAGCGGCCAGCACGCGGGAGACGCTTCACATGGCGCCGCCGGACATGGGCTCGCTCGTGCTGGTCATGGTGACCGTGATTCCAACCGCTATTGTAGCGGCCTCCCTGATGGTTGCCATCGCGCTTTTCGCCAAGAGCTACAAGGAAGGCATGAGTTATCTGACGCCCATCGTGATGCTGGCGGCGTTTCCGGCGGTAGTGGGAATGCTGCCCGGCTTGGAGCTGACGCCCGCACTCGCGCTAATTCCCATCTTCAACGTGTGCCAGCTCATCAAAGAGATTTTCCTGGGCGGATTTTCGCGGATTGCGTATGCAGTCGCCTTCGGCGCCAATCTTGTCTACGCGGCCATCGGCTTCTTCGTGGCATCGAAGCTTTTCAAGAGCGAAAGCGTGCTGTTCCGGGTCTGATTTTTGGGCCGCGAATAAACGCGAATGAACGCAAATGTTTTATTCGCGTTTATTTGCGTTCATTCGCGGCTAATGACTTTCAGACGCTCCAGGCCGGGCGTTTTCACTGATCTTGTCCTTGTCGTTATGGACGTTCGACCATTCGCCCTGAACGGCGGGCTGCATTCTGGGACCGCAGCCCAAACTGACAAAGAAGAAGATGGCAACCAATATCGCTGCGCAGATCCGCATACTTCGTCACTCTAGCACAACCGCCAAGGCCTGGCACATGAGCGCGCCTACCTCGTCGCTGTAGGGCTTCTTCATCGTCGCCGGCCGGTTGGATTGATCGGCATAAAGCTTGTTGAGCCCGGCCTGGACCTCGCGATTGCCGCCGGTGAATCCTTCAATCAATTTGCGCCAGCGCGCGGCCAAGGCCTGAACCTTCGCGCTAGCCGGATCCTGACCCAGAACCGCTTCCACCTCTTTGATCAGCACCGCCCAATCGCGCTGAGCTTGCTCGATCACCTCCGCGGGAACTTGGCGCTTCGCGAGCGATTCGATCGCCTGCTCGCTGTAATACTTCTTTGCCCATTCCATGTTGTCTTGCATATGAATCACCTCGATTATTTTTTGGATCGCTTCCCAATCCGCCAACTCGCCGGAGGCTGCCGCAGTTTCTGCCCGTTGGATAGCTTCAACGGCCAGGTCCAGCAGCCGGCGCTTTTCCAGGATCATGGCGCGCTGCCGGCCGAGTGCACCGGGTAGATCCTTCGCATCGCGCTTCAGAAGCCGCCGGATCTCCCGCAACGGAAATCCGATGAACTTGAGGGCCAGAATCTGCTCCAGCCGTAACAGATCGCGATCGCCATAAAGCCGGTAACCAGCCTCGGTGCGCCCGCTGGGCGAGAGCAATCCCAGCCGATCGTAATGGTGCAGCGTCCGCACCGTCACGCCGGCTCGTTCAGCAAATTCCTGCGCTTTGTATAACCGCGCCTGATGCATAGGATTGAGTTCGTCCTGAACCCATCCTAAGGTCTGACGTTACGTCAGGGTCAAGTACAATTTTTCAGCGGACTTATTGAATGTGGGTGCTTTGATAATATCGCCACGCTCGCTGAAGAATCTCGTCCGCATGCTGGGGAAGGTTGTTCCTGATCCAAAGGATCGCCATTTCGGCTTCGGGCATCGATGCCCAGGAAGGCTGCGGATCGCCATCAATGCGCGCTCGCAATTCCTGGGAGTTCGCGCCAAGAATCTCGTCCATGGCGCGGTGAATGGCGCTATCGAGATCCCGATTCCGGCCGGCCGGGACAAGGTGGGTGTGTGCGCACAAGAGAGGATCAAGCGTTTTAGACTGGAAGTCTTTCCCGAAAACATCAATGGGATACGCGCAGAACAAATGCAACGCGCGGGAGCTCATGAGATTGTTCCAGAACTGCTCCAGCCGGACAGCGGCCGTGAACTGGCCTTCTTGCCAAAGCAGGCCGACCATTTCGCCGTATGCGCGAAGCCCCGCGTCGGCGTGCGGCCGCACTTCCCGGATCAAGGCTCCGATAGTCCGCTCGAAGCGGCGCCAATCCGGCTGCCCATCCACCATAAAGCGCCTCAGAGTCTCCTCTGCATCCGCAAATAGAAGTTTCCGCTCTCGCACGGCCACGTTCGGCTCTAAGCCTGATTGCCGGAGCCCGTCGGCGAATGCGGCGTTCCGTTCCGGAGTTGTGATCACCAACGCCGCCTCGCCCTGCTTTAATCCCTCCAACAGGAAATCAACGACGTTTCTGGTGAGAAGGGCCTCGGCGGCCTGATAAAACTGAACCAAGTGTCCACACGGCTCACGGTTCTCCGGAAGACTACCGCACGGTAACATCAAAAACACCACCCCGCCCTCTAGACTCGCCTTACGACGGAAATGTTTCAACGCCTCCGCCGCGTGAGAGATAATTGCTTTAGGGTGCGTCCTGAAAGACGCGATTTTCTAGCGGGTGAGAGACCCGTCCGGGTAAGCGCCGGAGCGCCCGGTAGCAGGCCCCAGTCG
>PMUN01000255.1 GCA_003166875.1 Bryobacterales bacterium
GTTCACACTCATGTGAACGCCCGGAAGCTTTTCTACGAAAACTGTGTTCGCATGAGTGCGAACACGGCACGCAAGTGTGCGTGCGCCACAATTCACCGACTGTGCCGGCCAGCCCCTAGTCCCTAGCCCCCAGTCCACGCTCCGGGGTTACAATCAAACGAATGTTTCAAATCAGCGGTAGTTCACCCATCTACGACGTCGTCATCATTGGATCCGGCGCGGGCGGCGGGACGGTCACCAAAGTATTGGCCGATCTCGGCGTATCCGTTGCGTTGTTGGAAGCTGGTCCGCCGCTCGACCCTGCGAAGGATTTCAAGGAACACATGTGGCCCTACCAGGTGTCGCATCGCGGCATTGGCGCCGGTGGTCAAGGCTACTTCGGTCCAACGCCGTGGGACTTTGGCTACTTCACCGCCAGCTTTGGCGGCTGGAAACTGGCGGGTGAGCCTTACACCGTCGCTCCGGGCGACAAATTTTCCTGGTTCCGCTCGCGCGTCGTGGGCGGTCGCACCAATCATTACGGCCGGATCTCGCTGCGGTTCGCCGATTACGATTTCACGCCTTACACCCGCGATGGTCTTGGCACGGATTGGCCCATCACCTACGACGAGCTCGCTCCCTATTACGACAAAGCTGAGCGCTTCATCGGCGTGACCGGAAGCAAGGAAGGAATTCGCAGCGCGCCGGACGGAATCTTTCAGCCGTGTCCACCACCGCGAGTTCCCGAAATGCTGTTTCAGCGCGCGGCCAAGAAATTGAACATACCCTGCATTCCGGCGCGCCTGGCAGTGATCACCCAACCCACCAATGGCCGGCCACCTTGCCACTATTGCGGGCAATGCGGACGCGGCTGCATCAGCTCGTCCAACTATTCGTCGAGCCAGGTGCAGGTTTTCCCCGCCATGAAGACCGGTCGCGTGAAGCTGTTCACCAACGCCATGGCCCGCGAGTTGATCACCGACAGTTCCGGCAAAGTCAGCGCCGTTTCCTATATCGACAAGGCCACGCGTACCGAAAAGCAGATTCGCTGCAGAAGTGTAGTGGTGGCTTGCGGGGCCTGTGAATCGGCGCGACTGCTGCTAAATTCGAAATCGCCCACACATCCCAATGGACTTGCGAACGGCTCCGGGCACGTCGGCCGCAACCTGACCGACAGCGTCGGCTATGGCCTGGAGGCTCATATTCCGGCGCTCGACGGATTGCCGCGCTACAACTCGGATGGAATGGGCGGCATGCACCTGTACGTGCCGTGGTGGCTGTGGGATTCGAAGAACAAGGAGTTCCCCCGCGGTTATCACATCGAGATCGGCGGTGGTTTCGACATGCCAGGCATTGGATCGTTCCACGGCGATTGCTACCGGCACGAGGGCTATGGCAAGGATTTGAAGGCCGCCATCCGCAATGAATACGGCGCTTGGTTTGGAATGGCCGGCCGCGGAGAGCAGATCCCCAATGAAAATACTTTCTGCGAGCTGGATCCCGACGTGGTGGATCAGTACGGAACTCCGGTATTGCGTTTTCACTTCAAGTGGACCGATCAGGAGCTGAAGCAGGCGCAGCACATGCACGACACTTTTCAATCGCTGCTTGAAACCATGGGCGGCAAAGTTACGACGCCGCGTCCCAATTTTATGGCGGGCGAAGGCATTTCCGATGGCGGCGAGATCATTCATGAGCTCGGAACGGTTCGCATGGGCAGCGATCCATCGAAGTCGGTCTTGAACAAATATTGCCAGGCGCATGAAGTGAAGAATCTGTTCGTGGCCGATGCCGCGCCATTTGTCAGCAATCCCGATAAGAACCCCACGCTCACGATCATCGCGCTGGCTTGGCGTACGGCTGAGTATTTGGCCGAAGAAATGAGGAAAGGCAATGTCTGAAGTCACCCGACGCGACCTGCTGCAGAGAATCGCGCTCTCCATTACCGCCGGTCAACTGAGCCTGGAAGCGGCCCAGCACGTCCACGGCGTGGCTGCTCAGGAAAAAGCCGCGCATGGAGTTTATAAGCCCAAAGGATTGAACGCCCACGAATACAAGACGCTGGAAAAGCTGGCCGACTATATTGTCCCGGCCGAGGGTGAATCGGGTGGGGCCGTGTTGGCCGGCGCGCCCGAATGGATTGATCTGATGGCCAGCGAGAATCCGCAACTGTTGGCTATTTATACGGGCGGGATTGCGTGGCTGGACCATGCCATGCAAAGGCGGGGCGCTCCGAATTTCGTAGATGCGACGGCAGCGCAGCAGACGGCCATCCTGGATCTAATCGCCTATCGCAAGAACGAGTCGCCCGAGCTTGGGCCAGGGATCAAATTCTTCGAGTGGGCGCGCAAAATGGTGGTGGATGCTTATTACACCAGTCCAATCGGGATCAAAGATCTGGGCTACATAGGGAACACGGCGCTGTCGAAATTCGAGGTTCCGCAGCAGGCAATCGATTACGCCCTGAAGCGCAGCCCTGTGTGACCCCGCACGTTCCCTGCGGCCACTCTTGAGCAAAGCCGCGTCTCTGGGCAGTCAAACATTTGCGTTCATTCGCGTTCATTCGCGGCCCCAAAAAATCACTTTGCATAGAGTCGAGCTCTGCGCTTCACAGAGTGCGAGCGCTTTTAAGACGGTCGAGCAGTTCTGGCAGATCGTTATTGCGGAGCGGCTTTCTGAGAAAGCCCGTGCAGCCCGACCGCGCAGCGGACTGGCGCTGCGTCTCGAGATCGTCCGAAGATAGGATCACGATCGGTGTGCGTGCGTTGCCGGTTTGCGTTTCCCAATCACGAATGGCCTGGATCGCCGTGTATCCGTCCATACCGCCCATGTGGACGTCCATCAGCACGACATCGAAGCGCTGTTTCTTCACCATTTCGATAGCCTCCGGGCCAGTGCGGGCGCGCCACACGCTCTCCTTCCTGAGCAGCATTTCGCTGAGAGCGTAGCTGTCGTCGCAGTCTTCGGTCAGCAGTACGTTCAGACTCGGCCGGGATTCCTGTCGCCGCTCTGAGTTCTGGCCAGCGAGCGATGGCAGAATGGTGGCCAGATGCGTGGGCACTCCGGGCTCGCTGGTGATTCGCCCGGCCCCCCCTAGGGTGCGCAGGCCCTTTCCGGCCACCATCACTGCCAGCGGGGAAGGCATGTCCGGCAGGTCCTGAAAGCTGACTTGTTCCGGATGGACGTTCAACCAATCCGCCAGACGGACGGCCAGACCCGAGTCTGGAGGCGTGATTAAGATCTGAACGTCGCTACCAGCAACGCCAGCGCCCCTGGAGACTCCGCCAATTGACACGTAAATATCGCCGGCCGAAGTAAGCTTTAATGCCGCATCCAGAATTCTGGTGAGCATTTGTTCCACCGGCTTCCGATGTTGCCGGACCGGCAATAGTTCCGATGGCGCTTCGAGAATGATGTGGCTGGTTGGCTTTCCGGACGCCAGATTCAGCAATTCGATGGTTTCACCCAAGCACAGGGCCAGATCAAATTCTTCCACCGTGTCTGGGGCGGGTGAGGCGTTGGAAAACAAGTCNNTCCATCACCCCAAAAGTGGCGTGCATCGAATTCCTGGCCTCGTTGCACAAGTAGTTCAGAACGTCCAAAATGCGTGCGTTGGTCATGTGGTTCCTTCAAATTCTCCTCGCTCAAGGTTCCAGCCTTACGAGCCGCGGGCGGCACTGACGGAAAAGTAATCGACAAAGCGCCGGACCGGATTGAGTTTCTTTACCGATGGTCTGCTTGTGACCATGTCGCCGGCCATCCGTGTTATCTCCTTGGCCAACGGCGAGGAGCCCTCGATCACCGCGCCTTTCTGAACAGCCTTCGCGATTTCATTGGCGCTGGCAGGGACCAGATAGCGCACCGGCAGCTGTATGATGCGTTCGATCTCATCCACCGAAAGAGCCCCGCGGCGCTCCGCGCAATTCAACACCAGCGAGACTTTGTCGGTCAACCGCAGATCATGAAACCAGATCGCCTTGCGACGCGCCAGGTGCAGCGCGCCGATATCTGGCGTGCACACCAGGAAGATCTTCGTCGCCCGCATCAACACCTCGCACTCGTAGTCCTCCATGGAGCCGGGTAGGTCTACGGCAACCACCGTGTATTGCCGGATCGCGAACTCCAGCAGCTCAGAGAGGCGCTGGCCCAGGAAAGGACGCGAGAAATCTACCGGGCCCGAGCCGAGCAAATGCAGGTTGCCGAGCTGGGAAACCAGACCGGACCACACGTCGCGGTCCAGTTGGTCCGCCTGCAGCAAAGCGTCCACAATGGTGTGATTTCCTTCGGCCTTCAATAGAAAAGAGGTGAGTCCCAACCGAATGTCGAAATCCAACAGCAAGGTTGGTTCGTTGGCCAATCGCGCGGCCACGGCCGTAGCCTGCGTGGCCAGTGTGCTTGCGCCGCAACCTGGCTTGGCGGGAACGAAGGTGTAGAGATCCGCCAGCAGCTCGCCAGCACACGCTAAACTGGCCGCCGCGCGATTGGTGGCGTGCAGGATATCGCGATAGGTGAAATGCGGCAGAACGTCGCGTATGCCGGCCTGCATGAGTTCCAGCAACTGATCCCGGCTTCCACCTCCACCCACGGCAATAGTCGCGATTTGCGGACGGCCATCCACGGCGCGAGCCACCGCCATGGCCTGGGAGTCGGAAAAGTCGAGGATCACGATGCACTTCTGCTCGGAAGAGACGCCACGTAGGCGGGCAGCGTCTCCATAATCTAGGTCCCAGGTGGTCTCCACCCGGATGCGCCCCTCCAGGGCCGCGCGCACGTCGGTATGAAAACCAGGCTGTGACGAGACTGTAGCTAGGATCACTTTGTCCTCTCATGCGGCGTTCTGCCGCATGTTGAAGCTTATCGGCGTGGGGAAGAAGAAATTAGAGCGGGAAATTTTAATATTTCGCGGCACCTCGCCGATACCTTGAGTCATGACTATGCAAGTCTCCGGAAAGTGGTCCTGGCAGATGACAGCCGTCAAGGGCTGGGACACCACCGTATTGGTTGTCGATGACGACGAGTATTTCCGCGCGTTGGCGAGAACCATATTAGAGCCAGGCGGCTTCGAGGTGATTGAGGCCGATGGCGTGGCTACGTGCCTCAATGCGATGCGGACCTGCCGTGTGGACGCCATCATTCTCGACATGGTCATGCCCGATCGCGACGGCATAGAAGCCCTGCGGGAATTGAAAACGCTCTACCCGGCCACCAAGATTGTGACCGTGTCGGGAGCGGATGACTCGGAAATGTTTCTCAATGTTTCCGCGTACCTGGGCGCCGATGCTTCCTTGGACAAGACCGAAATCGGCTCCTTGCCAGCGATGCTCGATCTGATTATGGATCTGTAGATATGCCACGCCTCGGGATATGGCCGGATCTCCGGCTGCGAACCAAAGGTCTGATCGTGATCGCCTTTCCGGCCGCGGCGACGGTACTGATCGCGTGTGCTTCCTACATCCTTGGAACGCGAGCCAGCTCGGGCGAAGAAGCGGTGAGACATAGCCTCGAAACCGGTTTGGAGATCCAACGGCTGAAGGCCAATGAGGCGGAGGCCAGCGCGTATGTGCGTGGATATTTCCTCACTGGTGAGGAGAACTTCGCAAATCAGGCGCGCCAGGCCATCGCCGATTTCGACACTACTTTGCAAAAGCTCTCGGATAAGGTGGCGGGCTACGAGATCCAGACCAGGCATGTCGCAGAAATCGCGGCGCTTCAGCGCTGGAGGGTGGAACAGATCTTCTCCGCCACAGCCCGATTTCAGTCCGGCGCCCTGCCGCAGGAAGCGTTGCGCGCCGCTATACGAGCAAAGGAAGCGGAACGGCTCCAGATAGACAGCGTAATGGACGCGATGCAGAGCGAACAAAAGCGTCTGCTCGGAGTCCAATTGCGGGATGTCGAGCAATTGCACATGGAGTTGCGCGCCACCACCGGGATCTGCGTGTTTTTCGGGGTCCTGGGAGGGATAGCGATTTCCATCCTGTTCGCTTCCGGAATCACCAACCGCATTGCGAAGCTTCAGGCCAACGTGTCGCGGCTGGCCACCGGCGGTGTGCTGGAGCCGCTACCGGGCGGCCGGGACGAAATCGGGGCCTTGAGTGAAGGCGTGGCTAAGACTGCGGAAGTTTTACGGCAAAGAACCGGCGCTCTTGAAAACGCATTGCACGGCATCGCTCAAGTGGACCCGGACGGCCGTTATTTATCCTTTAATAAGGCATACGCCAAAATTGCGAGTTTATCGGAGTGCAACAAGCCGGCCAACGTGGTACTCACGGTGTTCCAGGAGGATCGGGACCAGGTAGCCGCCGCCATCCAACACATGCGAACCACCGGCCACGCCGAGATCGAGGTACGCATTTCCGACGCATTCGGCTCCATGCTGGACGTAGCAATGACATTCCGGCCTGTCTCGGATGACTGGAGCGCGGGCTATTACGTCTTCCTCACCGACATCAGCCTGCGCAAGGAGACTGAGGCCGAGTTGGTTCGGGCCAAGGACGAGGCCCTGGCGTCGAGTCTGGCGAAGAACGACTTTCTAGCCAAAATCAGTCACGATATCCGAACTCCCTTGAACGCCATTCTAGGCGCCGCCAACCTGCTCTCAGAGACTCCGTTGAGCGCCGAGCAGAGTGAATACGTCAGCATGTTCCAGCGCAATTGCGACCGTCTGGTCAAGCTGATCAACGATTTTCTGGATTTTTCCAAGATCGAAGCCGGCGCACTGCGATTGGAGAAAATTCCTTTTCGAATTCTCTCGACGCTAGAGGACGCGGTGGCCACGTTCCGGGAATCAGCCAGCCGGAAAGGCATCAGCCTGGAATTTGAAATCGCCGCGGACGTTCCGGAATGGGAGCTCGGTGATCCGTTGCGGGTGCAGCAGGTGTTAGTGAACTTGTTGAGTAACGCGCTCAAGTTCACTGTGCAAGGGCACGTAGCAGTCCAAGTGCTGACGCTCTCCACTCCCGCCGGCGAGCGTCTTTGCTATGAGGTCTCAGACACCGGCCCTGGAATCCGAGCCGAAGATCAGGAGCGAATATTCTCCGCCTTTACGCAATTGTCGAAACAGAATCCAGGCGGCGCGGCTGGCTCCGGCCTGGGGCTCACCATTTGCAAAGAGCTGGTAGAGCTCATGGGCGGAGAAATCGGAGTGACCAGTCAGCCGGGGCGGGGCAGCCGGTTTTATTTCACGCTCCCCTTGGAAGCGGCGGAACCGATGGATGCCGGCGCCGACGGCTCTGCAAGTCCTGCCATTCCGCAGCCGCTGGATTCGGGCACTGTGCGGCTACTGGTGGCCGAGGACACTGAAGACAACCGTCTGCTGGTTACCCATTATTTGCAGAAAGAACCGGTAGAACTGACATTCGCCGAAGACGGGCAAATGGCTCTGGATGCGGTAATGGCCGGCGGCGAATTCGACCTGATCCTCATGGACTTGGATATGCCGCGAATGGATGGGTTTGGGGCCACCAAGTTGATCCGGGAGTGGCAGAGATCGCGCGGACACGTTCCGACTCCGATTGTGGCTCTCTCGGGGCACGCCATGCGCGAAGCTCAACAGGCCAGCCTGGCCGCTGGATGCACCGCCCACCTGTCCAAGCCGGTGGACCAGGCCACGCTGCTCGGTACGGTTCGCCGTTACGCGCGCACGAAAAGTGCCCGCCGGCAGGAGATTGCCGAGCTCGAGAATGGCATTGCAGCCCTGATCCCGAAGTATCTTGCCTCTAAGCCGAGGCAGATCGAAGAAGCGCAGGCATGGCTAGTCTTGAAGGAGTTCGAGCCTATCTGGCGCTTCGGTCACAATCTCAAAGGGACTGGACGCGGATACGGGTTTCCTCCCATAGAAGAGATGGGCAGGGAGATCGAGAAGGCCGCGGCTAACCATGACGAAGCCGGTATTAGCGTACAATTGGCGAACCTGCGCCGCTTCGTGAACGAAGACCGGGTGCCGGCCTGGAAATAAAGCTTGCTCCTCTGCTGGCCTCACCCCCCTGTTCCCAGCTAACACCATGGGATGATCAGTTCCTACGAACTTTCCAGGACCTCAAGATCACTCAGAAAAGCACTTGGTTCATGCTGCCTCGGATTCGGTTGGCCATCGAGACAGGCACGTTCAAGAAGCTGTGCCGCGCTCAGGCAAGGTCGTAGCGATCCAGGTTCATCACCTTGTTCCACGCAGCCACGAAGTCCTTTACAAACGCCTCCTTCGAGTCGTCACATGCATAGACTTCCGCGATTGCCCGGAGCTGGGAGTTCGAACCGAAGACGAGATCAACCACGGTGCCCGTCCACTTCAGCTCGCCAGTGGCCCGATCGCGCCCCTCCAACACGCTTTCCGATGTGGCGGACTTCTGCCACTTCGTGTTCATGTCGAGCAGGTTGACGAAGAAATCATTCGTCAACGTCCCGTCCCGCTTGGTGAAAACGCCGTGTTTGGACTGCCCGAAGTTAGCATTCAGAGCGCGCATGCCACCGACGAGAACCGTCATCTCGGGAGCGGTAAGGGTCAGCAGGTTTGCCCGATCCACCAGCAGCTCAGCCGCCGATCCCTCGTGTCCCTTCCGAAGATAGTTGCGGAACCCGTCCGCGGCCGGCTCCAGTACGGCGAACGAATTTACATCGGTCTGCTCCTGTGAAGCGTCCGTGCGCCCCGAGGAGAAAGGCACCTTCACGTCGTAGCCGGCCTTTTTCGCCGCGGCTTCGACGGCTGCGCAGCCGCCCAGAACAATCAGGTCAGCAAGCGAGACCTGCTTTCCGTTGAAATCCTTCTGGATCGCCTCCAGCGTCTGACGAACCTTCGCCACCTCGGCCGACTGGTTGACTTCCCAATACTTTTGCGGAGCCAGGCGAATGCGCGCCCCGTTAGCCCCGCCGCGCTTGTCACTGCCGCGGAATGTTGCGGCCGACGACCAGGCTGTCGTAACCAGCTGGGAGATGGAAAGTCCAGATGCGAGGATCTTGGCCTTCAGAGCAGCAATTTCTTGCTCCCCGATCAATTCATGATCCACGGCAGGAACGGGGTCCTGCCACAGGAGCGGCTCCTTAGGCACGAGCGGGCCAAGGTACCGCGAGATCGGGCCCATGTCACGATGCGTGAGCTTGAACCAAGCCTTGGCGAACGCGTCTGCGAATTCCTGCGGGTTCTCGTGGAAACGCTTCGAAATCTTCGCATAGGTCGGGTCCAACTTCAGCGAGAGGTCCGTGGTGAACATAATCGGGGCGTGCTTTTTCGACGGATCGTGGGCATCCGGCACAGTGCCTGCTGCACCGCCGTTCTTCGGAGTCCATTGGTGAGCACCGGCGGGGCTCTTCGTGAGTTCCCATTCATAGCCCAACAGGTTATCGAAGTAGTTGTTGTCCCACTTCACCGGGTTGGTGGTCCATGCGCCTTCCAACCCGCTGGTGATCGCGTGGACGCCTTTGCCGCTGCCAAAGGTATTTATCCAGCCCAGGCCTTGATCTTCGACAGTCGCACCCTCGGGTTCGGGACCCATATACGTGCTCGGTTCGGCAGCCCCGTGGGCTTTGCCGAANNTCTTCGTCATTCATCGCCATTCGAGCGAAGGTCTCTCGGATGTCCCTGGCCGCGGCGAGCGGATCCGGATTGCTGTTGGGCCCTTCCGGATTCACGTAGATAAGGCCCATTTGAACAGCGCCGAGAGGATTATCGAGCTGGCGGTCACCGCGGTAGCGCTCGTCTCCCAGCCACTTGCCTTCCGGCCCCCAGAAAATGTCCTCTTCGGGCTCCCAGATGTCTTCGCGCCCACCGCCGAAACCGAAGGTCTTGAATCCCATCGACTCCAGAGCGACGTTACCGGTGAGGATAATCAGGTCGGCCCAGGATATTTTCCGGCCGTACTTTTGCTTA
>PMUN01000359.1 GCA_003166875.1 Bryobacterales bacterium
AGCCCGTAAATAGCGCCTTGGCTGTCGCCAAAAGCAACGCGGCTGTACTTTCGGCCCGAGCCGTCGTTGAAATAAATCGCGCCCGGCGCACCGACATAGCCGACGATGATCTCAGGTCGGCCATCCTTATTCAGATCCGCGGCCAGCATGGAGTAAGGCAGCGCGTCCCCTCCCGCAATCTTGACACCCGGTGAGAAATTACCCTTACCAGCATTGAAATAGACGAACAACCCCAGGCCTTCGTGACAAGCCGCGATATCCAGATGGCCATCCCCGTCGAAGTCCGCAACCGCCATGGCGCGCGTGGATGATCCAGCGGGTCCAAAAGGTTGTTTGCGCGTGAAATTCCCGTGGCCGTCGTTAAAATACACCACGCTTTGGCATTCGTCCCGGCAAGCCACGATAAGATCCTGAGATCCGTCGCCATCCATATCGCCGGCCAGGATGGTGGCTGAACTTTCCCGTCCGAGCTCCTTGCACTTGAAATGGGCTTTGCCGTCGTTGAAGCAAACATAGCTCGGCCCGGGCCGATTGGCGACGGCAATATCGGGGGAACCATCGCCGTTCAGATCCGCCAGAACTACGTTCCGCGTGGGCCAATTCGGATCGCCGAAAGTTCCACCCAAACGGAAATGGCCCGTGCCATCGTTCAGCAGAATTACCTTCGGGTCCGGCGCGTCGTTGCTGATAACCATGTCGAGCGTGCCGTCTCCATTCAAATCGGCGAGCGGAGCCGAATAGCTGCGATCGGGTTTATTCGGGAGCGGCGGACCGGGGGTGAAATGGCCCTTCCCGTCGCCAAAGAGCACCACATCCGCTAACGGCCAATAACGGCCTTTGGCGAGCACGATGTCCAAATGCCCGTCGCCGTTGAGATCGCCCAAACTCACGTTCGCGGTGGTCTCCGATACGGTTTCGAGCGGAACCGCTCGATCGAACGATCGCATCGCCGCGCCCATCAGTAAGACGGCGGCCAACAATAATGTGGCTTTCAGAAAGTTGTTCACCATAGGTCGTAGCGGCATACCGTCCCCCAGCGTGCTCACCCATACAAGATATCGCGTCCAATGGTGAATCTTAACCGCCTCATGGAAACGCCTTAGCGCTAGTGCGGTTTCCTGTCTCCTCCTAGGTAAAATACCCACACCGAAGTAAGCTCTTGAGGACTCTCCAGTGCATATTGAACGGCCGATGGAAACGTGCAGCACACAATCCGAGGAGAGCCGCATGTACCTGCTTCAAATATTTCGTGCCAGCCCGCTCATGGGCCTGGCCCTGTGCATCTGTCTGACTACCATCCTTTGGTGCTTTCTCATGGCCAAACGCCAGCAGGTTGGTTTAGATAAGATCCTGACCGGCGTGCTGGGACTGATCGCGGTCTACGAAGCCATACGCGTGCTGAAGGATGCCGGCGTAATCCTCTTCCCCGGCATCCAGCGGCTGGATGGCTGGGTAGATTTCCTGATCGCGTCCATGTACCTGATTGCCGCGCTGATTCTGAAAGTCTCGAGCAGTGAACGCGCCTCCACCAAGGTGAGGCTGCGCCTGGTGGAAGCCAACGAAAAAACCTCAGAACCCGGCAAGGGCGCCGCGATTGTCCCTCCCGAGCCCGTGAATCTCCTGGACTCTTCTCCGCTGGCCGCGTTCGCTGTCGATGTCAACGGCTCGGTGGTTTATTGGAACACAGCCGCGGAACGCCTGTTGGGCTGGAAGCGCGACGAAGTGCTTGGACAGCCACCGCTCTGCGGAACCGGCCCACTTTGGAACAAGCAAGGCCAGGAATTTGGCGCGGCTGTCTGGACAGCGCCAGTCCGTTCCCCAAGCGGCGCAACGCGCGGCACCCTGGTAATCGCCGCCGAAGAGTCAACCCTGCGAGAAGCCCTCCCCGCCAAGGCCGAATTAGCCATGCAGAACTAGGAGGACAGGCGGCAGGCGGCAGGCGGCAGGAGGCAGGAGGCAGGCTGCAGGAGGNNCTGCCGCCTGCCGCCTGCTTCCTGCGGCCTGTCCTACTGGATCTTCTTCGCCTTCTGATCCGCGCCGCCTTGATGCAGTATCAGACTCGTCACCGCCCCCTTCTCATCCTTTGAGAACGTGATCTGCGCGTCCACCACCTTCAGAAAGAAATCCGCTTCCTTCTCCGCGAATATTTCGAATCTCGGTTGATCGGTAGCTTGCGCAAACAGCCGAGCTTCCTCGCGCGTGATCTTGATCTTGAAAGTGGGCGCCAATTCGTATTCCCCCACGTAACTTTCCAGGATCTTCGGATCCAGCGCAATCTCAACTCGTTCTTTGGGCGCTGAAAATTTGCCCAGCGGATATTGGCTTTCCAGAATGTGGTAACCCATGTCGTCGATGTCGAAAAAAGTGTTGCAGAGAACCACCACGCCAGTTTTCTTGGCTGGAACGAAACCTGCGAAAGATCGATATCCGGCTGTCCCGCCGTTATGCCAGTAGATGTCCGTCCCGAATTTGTGGAACACGTGCCAGGCCATGGCAATCTCGAGATCTGGCGTTCCGGTTTCCCGATGGACCGACCGCATGCGGCGCATGGCGGCCTTGAGCGGCGTATCGGTCAGCTCCAGATTCGCCGCCAGGAACTTCAGCATGTCATTTGCGGTTGAGCGCAGCGCGCCCGCGCCCGCTAACGCATCCAGGTCCCAATTCTTCACCGGATTCAGTCCAGTATCATGACCGACGGCCAGCCGTTTTTTCTGCGAATCCGAAAGCGTAACCGAGCTGTTGGTCATACCCAGCGGCTCCAGTATCCGGCTTCGGACCAGTTGCTCATAGCTCATGCCGGCCTTCAATGAAAGCGCATGTCCCAGCAGCCCAACTGCCAGGTTGGAATATTCGTATTTCTCGCCGATGTCCCGCTGCAGCTTATAGCCGGACAGGAACGCGTACAACTTCGGCGGGTCGTAATCGGCGTACGGATTGGCCATATCCGCCGGCTTCATATTATTCGGCAGGCGTGGCAGACCCGAGATCTGCATGGAAAGATCCAGCAGCGTAATCTGGCGGCCATTGCGGCTCGGCACCGTCACCGAAGCTGGCAGGAACTTCGACACAGGATCGTCCAGCTTCACTTCGCCCCGCTCCACCATGTCGGCCAGGATCAGCGACGTGAATACTTTGGTGATGGAACCGATTTCGAACACAGTGTCGCCATCGGGCTTCTCATCGCGATCTTTAGCTAGCTTGCCGTAGCCGATAACGGCGCGGCCCTTGTCGTCTATGGTCCCGACTACGATCCCGACGGCCTTTTTGCCGAGATCGATGCGGTTCTCCAGAGTCGAGCGTATCTCGCTGGAATCCGCGCCCAGCAGCACGGGTACGATCATAACAATCGCTGCCAATGATTTCTTCATTTCGCCACTCCTTCTTCTCCAACTAAAACCGCCAGTTCCCGGCGCTTCCGTTCCAGGTAGCGGACGCCCGGCCCCTCATCCAACCACCACGCAAAAGCGCTCCCCGCCGTTATAACAATCACTACCAGTGCGAATTTAATATTCTTACCACCATTCACCCGATATGCGATGTCGTAAAGCAACAGGCCCAACCACATTGGAAGAATAAACCAATACTTCACGCCCTTCGCCAGCCGGATCTGCGAATCGTAGCGTCCCACCAACGCTTGCCGGTACGCGCCCAAGGTCTGCTCCGGCACTGGCTTCCGCGAGATCCTGGCATAGCGCCGCACATAAAAGATAAACCAAACGCCGCAGGCCACCAGCCACACATCGGCCACGCGTTCCAAAGTGTTCCCCGCGCGCACAGCGAACCAAGAATAAACAACTATGACGACCAACATCGCCACGATGTTCCGAAGGTCGCGGCGACGATTCATGCGGTCCAAATTGCGGCTTCTCCGCTGCAGCTCCTGCAACAACTCGCGCTGATTAATCGCCTCGCTGATATCCGACTGCCAAAGTTGCCGCAGTTCATCGGTCGGTGTCATTTTCTTACCTCCTGCTTACGGATCACATCGGTCAAACGATCGCGAATGCGGCTCAAGCGGCTGGCGATAGCGCTTTCAGAAAGTCCCGAGACTTCTTCAATCTCCTGGTAACTCAAACCTTCCAGGTGCAGCACAATAATTTGCTTGTCGACCGGCGCCAATTCCTGAATCGCGGCCAGCAGCGCCTCCCGCCGCTCCTCCACCACTAACACGTGGTCCGGATCACTCCATCGGCCCACTCGTTCCACCGAATCAGGCATGGGCAACTCTCGTGTGTCCCGCCTACGCCGTGATTCCAACGTTGATATCGCGATATTGTGCGCAATCCGGTACAGCCACGTCCGCTCGCTAGAATCTCCCCGAAAGCGCGGCAGCGCCTGCCAAACCCCGAGTGCAATCTCCTGGAACAAATCCTCGCGCAGCCCCGGATCAGCTTCATAGGAATTCACGAGCCGCCGCAGCGCAGGCTGATATTGCTCGATAATCCCGAGGAACCTGGCTTGTTCCGATCGCATTCTAAATAGATAGTCCCGCGAGCGGCGGAAACCTTGCAAAGTTTCTCGACTGCGCCCAACGAGAAACGAGAAACGAGAAACGGGTTTTTAAAGCTTCTCCCCCAACAGCGCTTTGAGCCGATCGTATCCAGCCCGGCTCACCGGAAGCTGCGTGCCGTCCGACAACACCGCTACGCGGCTGTCCTTGGCGTATGGTTCTATCTTCGCCACGCGCTCCAGGTTCACGATGGTGGAACGGTGAATGCGCACGAATCGCTCGGGATCGAGCGCAGATTCCAGGCTCGATATAGTCTGCTGCTTGAGGTAGTTTTTGCCCCGGCTGTGCAGTTCCACGTAATCGTCCTGTGCCTCGGCATAATCCAGCCGGTCCACCGGGATGATGTGCACCCGCGTTCCATCCTTAACCACGATGCGTTGCAGAAATTGCTGCGGAGGCCGGGCGGCCGCAGCCAGCTCCATCGCCGGAGGCAGCTTCTCGCCCAGCCGCTGGCGCGCGCGCTCCAGAGCTTTTTCGAATCGCTCCAGGCTGAATGGCTTCAGCAAATAATCCACTGCGTGCGCGTCGAAGGCCTTCATCGCATATTGATCGAATGCTGTCACGAAAATCACGGCCACCTCGTTGCCGATCAATTGCAGCACCTCGAAGCCGTCCAGCTTCGGCATCTGCACATCCAAAAACACCAGGTCTGGTTTATGTTCGGAAATTGCCTTCACAGCTTCGAAACCATTACCGCATTCCGCGACAACATCAATGCCCGGACTTGATTCCACATACTCCCGCAGCAGCGACCGCGCCAGTTCCTCGTCATCCACGATCACCGCCGAGATTCGCCGCCGCGCGTCTTTCGAGGAACCATCCGCCACCGCCGCGCTCTTCTGCGATCCCGAATCGCGCTCCAGGTTCTTCAGGTCCACCATCAGCTCCCGCGCCGATTGGTACCGCCGCTCTCGATCCTTCTCCAGGCACTTCCGCACCGTTCGCTCCAGCTCTTCGGGAACTTCGTAATTGAAGCGAGCCATCGCATCCGGCTGCGCTTGCAGAATGCGCGCCATCGTTTCGGTAGAATTCGCGCCGCTGAACGGCAGCCGTCCGGTGGCCATCTCGTACAGCACTACGCCCAGACTGAAAATATCGGAGCGATGGTCCACGTCCCGGCCCAGCACCTGTTCCGGACTCATGTATTCCACCGTCCCCACCACCATCCCGGCGCTCGTCAACAATTGCGTGTCTTCCGAATTCCGCGTGGATTTCTCCCGCTTTGCCAGTCCGAAATCCAGAACTTTCACGTGCCCACGCGGCGTCAGCATTAGGTTGGCGGGTTTGATGTCGCGATGCACGATTCCCTTCTGGTGCGCATCGTCCAGCGCGTCAGCCACTTGAATGCCAATCGGGAGAATCTCCGAAATCTTCATCGGACCCTCGCGGATCAAATTCGTCAGTGGCACGCCCTCCACGTACTCCATCGCCAGAAACCACAGGTCGCCGTCCTGGCCGATTTCGTGGATGTAGGCGACGTTGGGATGTGTGAGCGCCGAGGCCAGCTTGGCTTCCTGCACGAAGCGATGCATACGGTCCGGGTCTGAGGCGACATCGGGCGGCAGAACTTTCAAAGCCACCCGACGGCCCAGCCGCGTGTCATCGGCCAGATAGACAGCGCCCATGCCGCCCTGCCCCAAGCGCGAGACCACGCGGTAGTGCCCAATCAGCGCACCAGGCGCCAACGAATCAGCCATGACCTCCTCTATGTTACCCGTGGGGCAGGTTGGCAACCTGCGCGCCGATTGACAATCGGCGCAACTCAGGCGGGTTACCAACCCGCCGCAGGATTCCATCCTGCCCCACACACAGTTACTTCCGGCCGCTTCGTCCCTCCAGCAAGGCGTCCAGGCGATTGAAGGAACCCTCCCAAAACGCGCGTGGCCCGCAAGGCAAATCCACGGTCACCACGAATACGTTGCCGGTGACAACGGTATCGATCCGAGCCTGATTCTCGTACACTGCCCGCAATCGGTTACGAACATTCTGCAGCCCCAGCCCATGCCGCTGCGCCGCGGGAGCGTCCGGATCAAACTCATTCTGGATGGTCACCTGCAACCAGCCCTCCTCGCAATGCGCCTCCAGACGAATGGTTCCCCCCTCCACCAGGCCCGCGATTCCGTGCTTCACGGCGTTTTCCACCAGCGGCTGCAGAAACAGCGGCGGCACCGTGCAATCGTCGCAAGCGGAATCCGTTTTGAGTTCAATCCGCAGTCGCGAGCCAAACCGCACTTGCTCCACTGCCAGGTACGCCTGCGCCAAGGCCAACTCGTCGCCGAACGAAATGCTCTGCCTCTCGCCCAAGCTAAGCGTGTTGCGCAGGAAATCCGATAGCTTGATGCACATATCGCGTGCGCGAAGGCCGTCCACGGTGGCTAGCGCTGCGATGGAGTTCAGGCTGTTGAACAGAAAGTGCGGATTGATCTGCGCCTTCAGAGCTTTTATTTCCGCTTCCCGCGCCAGCGTCCTTGCTTCGTGTTCGCGCGTCTCGGACTCTTTGGAGGATTCCACCGAGAGCAGAACATAATGCAACGCCACCGAGAGCAGGTACAGCAGCACTCCGATGCCAAAGACCAGCGGAAGCTGGGGGCTGAACCGTTCGTTGATCGTCGGATAATACCGGCTGAGCCCTAACCCCAGCACCTTCGCCAGCACAATCCAAAACAGAGCGGCAACCACGGCCGCCGCCATATGGTTGCCCAGCAATTTCGGAAGCTGCGCCGGGCCCAGCGGCAGAAACCGGCACATATACCAAGGCGCCAGACATACGAATGAGTAAAACAGCGCCAGCGGCAACGCCAGAATGCTCGCCTCCAGCCAACTCAACCTCCCGGTGATTGTTAGCAGGTAACCCAGCAGGCCGCCCAACGCAGCCCAAATGAGCAAATAGAGGGTAATCCTGCCTTTGGTGGCAAGCAGCGGATGCATAAAAACTGGCCTGGTTAATTATCTACCTTGGCTGCGCCGAACACCGCGGTACCCGTAATTATGAGTTGCGGTGTCTTTACGCCAGGATCGACACGTGGAGGCAGGGTCTTATCCTCGAACGCTCCGAAAATGCCGGCGCCTTTCATCTCCACGCGCCAGTTCTCCGGCACGCGAATGTCGACGCCGCCGAACAGTGCATTCACGTCGATTACCGCCTGATCGCCGGCGATACCCGCCTTGCGAAGATCGATTTTTACTTCACCGAATACCGCCGTCGCTTCGCAGCCTTTGAAGTCCTGCGAGTCGACCTTCCGCTTCACGCTGCTGAAGATGGCCCATGAGCCGAGCACCCCGTCGGTAGTGGTGGAAGCGGCGGTTGGCACGCCCTCCAGGGTCCTCCTCCGATCCATCGCGCGCAACAGCATAAAGACACCGAACCCAATCACCGCGAGCGGCCAAATAAGCTCCGAAACGTCGAAATCGAAGATGAGAATGTGAAGATTGTCGAGTAAGAAGGCCACGCCGATCAGCACCATCAAGCCCCCCCACACCTGCCCGCCCGGGCGCCGGCTCTCCAAAACCTTCGAAATCCCAAAGCCAATCAGGATCACCGGCCAGAACCGCCATATGTCGTATACCCGGACGATTCTGAGATTATCGAGGAGAATGACCAGCCCGATCGCGACGATCAGGGCGCCGATTACGATTCCGGAAAGCCCGGAGTGGCCCCGGAAGCCGCCACGGTTATCAAATCGCTGTCTGTCCACGATTCGATAGTAGCAGCCACCGCCACAAGCTTCGACCAAATATCGGTGAACGGCGGTCCGGGGCCGGTAAACGTAGGACAAGTCTCCGACTTGTCAGATCTTACGGCGCCAGCCGCTCCACGATCCACCGCCCGCTAGCCTTCCGCGAATATCGCAACCGGTCGTGTAGCCGATTCGCGCGCCCCTGCCAGAACTCAATCGTATCCGGCCGCAGCCGGTACCCTCCCCATCCCGGCGGCGCCGGAATGTCCTTTCCGGCGTAGCGTGACTCCAGCTTTTCGATTCTCCGCTCCAAAACGTCGCGGCCGGGGATCACCGAACTCTGCCAGGATGCCCACGCGCTCAACTGCGCTCCACGCGGACGGGTGCGAAAGTATCGCTCGGTTTCCGCGTGCGAAGTCTTCCCCACGTCGCCCGTCACACGGACCTGGCGCTCCAGTTCCGGCCAGTAAAAGACCAGCGAAGCGCGAGGATTGGCAGCCAACTCGCGCGCCTTCAGGCTTCGATAATTGGTATAGAAAACGAAGCCGCGGGAATCGGCCTCTCTGACAATCACCATTCGCGCCGAAGGCTGCCCTTCAGACGAAACGGTGGCCAGCGCTACTGCACCCGGTTCCGCGATACCGGCCACGCTTGCCAGAGCATACCATTCTTCAAATTGTTTGATCGGATTGGCGTCGGCGCTAGGTTCGTCCAGTACAATAGTCTTGGCGCGTTGCCTGTGAGGAACAATAATGTACCCCAGCCTCGAGTTCCCGAGAACCTCGTTACGCTCGCGTCCCCAGTACCACCAATGCGCGGCGATATACGCGGCTAGCAGCGCATCCAGCTGATCTTCGACAGCCTTCAACGCGCGGCCCGCGTGCGGAATCTCGGGCAGCTCGGTTAGCTCGAGTTTTGGAACCAGCAGGGGAAGCCGCTCCAAGATCAGCGCGCGCAACCGGTTCAACTCGATTACACGATCCGCCAGTCTCCCTTTTTTGTATTTAACGATGCGGTCCAGCAGGAAAAGTTGAACCGATGCAGCGTGGGGATGGACTTCGATCTGGAACCGCCCGCTGCCCTTCGGCGCCCATTCATCGCCGTGGCCGAAACCCATTTTGCCCAGCGCTGAGGAAAACCCGGTTGTCCGCTTCCAAAACGTGCGCGCCCGGCTAGCCGGATAGGCACCCGCGTGATACTTACCGTAAAGAGAATGCGCAAGACGGTCCGCGATCCGCATGCCTGACACATTCGGAATCACGATGGGCGCGTCGATGCCGATTCCAGTATCGGCTGTCGCCTCAGCCGTCACCCAACGCAGCACATCCCCCGGAAGCCTGAGGCGACCGAGTGCAGCAAGGTGCAGCGTTCCGCCGGCCCAATCAAGAGCCGCAACGCCGCTGGGCTGGTTCTCCCACCCGAAGTCAATCCCGAGGAAGCGCAGACACCTTATTCTAGACTGAGCCGCGACCGGAAGGAAGCGCCACCACGACAGCGGCAGGTTTGCCATCCATCACGCTCCCTGCCGGTCGCGGCTCGGTTTCGTCTAGATTCTCGATGCCGGTCGATCGCTCATCGCATAGTCAGCAGCGGCTTCTCCCGCCGTGCCGATCTCTTCCGCCCCGGTCTGCTCCAGGATCGTCTTGCCGCGCTTCACCCACTCGGAGCTATCGCAGTGCACGGATAGCAGAATTCCCCCGGACTTCACGCGACCCTCGTAGCGCTTCGCTTCGTATTCCGGTATTCCCATCCCAATCAGCGCTCCAGCAACGCCGCCCACGGCTCCGCCCGCACCAGCTCCAGCCAACAGCCCCATGATAGGACCCGCTGCGATGAATGGTCCAAGCCCCGGAATCGCCAATGCACCGATACCCGCCAGCCATCCCAGTGCGCCTCCAATTACGGCTCCGGACGCCACGCCAGTCGTCGCACCCTCGGGAGCTTTGGTGTCCTTCTTGTGAACAAAATCCTTGGTGCCCACGTTCTCGGGCATCAGGACAGAAATATCCGTGCCGCGAAAGCCCGCGGCCCTCAACGCCTCCAAGCCACCGCCCAGTGCCACGGTGTCCCGGTAAATTCCATAAACAGCTGTATTCTTACTCATGATTTCATCTCCTGAAGTGATGGACTATCTCGACCCGCTCCCCGTCACGGTCAGCTCGCTAGTCACCTTGCCCTGGCCCGCGATCTCGGTCGCCTTGTCTTCGATGGACTTCTTCTCGTCATCGGATTTGACAGTCCCCCGCAGCGTCACCATGCCATCCCGGCTGATGATCTTAACGTTGTGGGCAGCGATAGACAACGACTTATCGGAGACCACGGATTTCCGAATCTTCTGGGTCAACTCGCGGTCGGCCTTATTCGATTTTTGCGAATCGGCTGTGACCTGCCCCGGATCCTGCGCGGCCACAGTAAACCCACCCGCAGCCGCGAATAGTTGACAAGCTAAAGCTAATTTTGAAAAACGTTTGCGCTTCATGCGGATGGACTATGCAAGAGCATGGCCACGTGCACAAAGCGCTGAATTTGTTCTTGGAGAGAGGACGCTAAAGGCCGCGAGGCAGGAATTATTTTCCCTGCCTAACGGTAAGTAACGGTGAGAGCCGGGAGGCAGGAAGCAGGCGGCAGGCTGCAGGCAAACCGAAATGCTCCGCTCTGCAGCCTGCCGCCTGCGTCCCGCCTCCCGTCACTTCGCTTTTCGAATATAAATATTCCCGTTGAAAGTAGTGAGTTGAATCTCCGGTCCGCCCCCATTGATTAACCCATATGTCGCCTTATCGAACTGCACACGATACTTGCCGAGCTTACCGTGCCCGGAGCCGGAGTCCTCTACAATCGGCCTGCGCGACGACGCGTCCACCTTGATGTCGAAATCGCTATAGACCTCGCCATTGTCGCTCTTCAACTTCACCTTCGCCTTCAAGTCGGCCGGCATCGTGACGTCGATATCGCCATTGAGCGAGCTGAACGACATGGGCTTGTCCGCGGTCACCTTGTCCAGCGTCACCAGCACGCGGTCGTTCAAGGCATGCACGATGGCCGAACCCGAAATATGCGTGGCCGTAGCCTTTCCATTGGTCACGTCAATCTCGACGTCTCCCACAATATGGTCCACCGAGATTTCGCCACCGTTCACGTCGTGCAGCTTCAAAGACGTGTCGAACGGCACTTGAATATTGATTTCGACGTTCTCGTTGAGCGACCGCGTGCCCACCGTCACGACATTGTCGGATTCCTCCACCGAGAGGCCGCTGCCGCCAATATCGATCCGGTGCATCCCGTCCGATCGCTCGGCAGGGCGCCTGTGCCTGCCGCCCTCGCCACGCGCTTCCACGATGGCTTCCTTGCCGTTATAGCCTTTCACCGTGATGCTGCCGTTCAACACCGACGCTTTCAGCATCTTCGGCCGCGATGGATCGCTGAAGGGAACGTTCACGCGATCCGGTGGTTCCTGCGAAAACGCCGCGCCGGCCGCGAATATAAAGAGAAGTGCTAGCTGTTTCATAATTACTTTCCTCGATTGATAATTCGTATACTTCCGTTGAGCGTGTCGTACTTCAGCTCGGGCCCGCCGTTGCCGATACGCATTCCGTTGAAATCGTCGCTGTGATAGACGAACTTGCCGTCCCTCCGCTCGCCCGCTGCGACCATCCTCGGCAAAGCCGTGACATCGTAGTCCGTGAAGGCCTGCCCGTTGAATGTCTTCACCCTCACGTCGGCATTCAGGTTCCCGCGGAACGACGTCTCGATGCTTCCGTTCACCGTGCCAAACGAGCATGCGCTTGAAGGATTCCTCGCAAACAGCACCTTGATCGGGCCATTTACCGTGTGAACCCTTCCCGAGCCGGACACTTCCGTCATATCGATGCCGCGGTTCACATTGCTTATGTCGAAATCGCCGGTGGTGTTTTCCACGCGCACATCTCCGTTGTTCACCGTGCCCAACCGCAGGATCGTCGCCACCGGAACCTTGATTTCGAAATCGAAGGTCACGCGATACCCGCGATGGCCGTGATCGCGCGTTCCCCATCGATTGTCCTCACAATGGCAGCGAAACGGCCCGTCCACGAATAGGATCACTGAATCGCCGGATCTCGAAACATCCAGCTTTACCTCTTGCTTCGCAGCTTCCAGCCGTTCGGACGACTCCGCATCAATAGTTTTCTCGGCCACCACCTGGATCTCGCTGCCGTTGTAGCCCGAGACGTGAATGTAGCCTTGCACGTTATCCACTTCCAGTCGCGACGCCGCGGGCAACGTCTGCCGGATTGTTTCCTTGGCTTGCTGATCGCCGTAGGCCAGCGTCAGCGCCGTCATCAGAATTAAGAGCGTTCTCATTGCAGTTGCTTCAGCGCCCATTGCGCGCGCTGCCTCACGTCCGGATTCAAGGTCTGGACGGACAACAGAAATTGAATATCCGGGACAGCCGACTTCTCGTGCAGCTCCACAATCTGATCCAGAATCGCGATCTGCACCAGCGGCGAATCCTGCTTGGCCAGCGCCTGCACCACGCCTTTTCTTCCCACTGGACTATCGCTGAAATTCCGCAGCGCATCCACCGCCGCCAGTCGCACGTTGACGCTGGGATCGTGATTTACCGTGGTCAGCAGCGCGCCCAGCACCTGCGGATCGGACTGCTCCACATGATATGCAAAGTTCACGCCGCGCAAACGATCGCTGGCCGATTGCTGCTGCAGCAGCGATAGAGCAACTAATTGACGCATGTTATAAACCTCCCCGCGCAGTTGCGAAACCTCCGTGCTATCGCGCCCGCGCACCAGATATCCGGTACCGATTCCAACCGCCAGAATCAAAACGGCGCAGGCCGCCTGAAACGCCGGATGACGCAGCCACCACAACGGTTGCCGACGCTGGGCCTCCTGTTGCCGCCAGGTGCGCAGCGCATCGTAAAAGCGCACGCGCATACCCATACTCGAATCTTCTTCCGGCAACGTTCCGAGCGTCCCCCACAGATCCTTCAGTTCCTCCGCTTCGGCGCGGCAGCGCTCGCAAGACCCCAGGTGAGTCCGAAACTCACCAGCCGAATCTTCGAGAGTGCCCCTCCAGTAATCCACGAATTGTGTTCTGGCTTGTTCGCAGTTCATGATGCCTTTTCTCCTGCCAACTCGAAGTAGATCTGCCCCAGCGCACGCACCGCGCGATACACCCGCACCTTCACCGCCCCGATGTCGCACCCGAGAATACCGGCGATCTCTTCGTACTTCAGATTCTGATAACGGCTCAGCACCAACAGCTCTCTTTTTTCGAGCGGCAAGCGCGCCATCGCTCGCTTCAGTAACGCCACTTCCTGCTTGCGCTTCAAATTCTCGTCCATCATATTGGTGCTCGCAAATTCTCTATCACCGATTTCCACTTCAAACTTCCGCTTCCCGATGGAATCCACATGCGCGTTGCGTGCAATCTGGTACATCCACGCTGTGAAGGATCGTTCCGGCTGGTAGCTCTTCCGGTATTTCAACATCCGGAAAAAAACGTCCTGCACCAGGTCCTCGCTCAGGTCGCGGTTCCCGTTTACGTGCACAAAGTAGTTGAACAGCGGCCGATGGTGCCGCTCGAACAGGACCGCCAAGCCCCCCAGGTCGCCATCCCGGACGGGCCTGCATCAGGCTACTGTCGCTTGCTTCGTACACAATAGGAATACCGGCAGCGTAACCAAAGGTTACAGAGTGGAGCAGGGCCATGCCCCACAGGCTTTCACCACACCCGGCAAGCCGGGGCGGCGACCATGGGCTGGCCAACCTTGCAAGCGTAGGCGCGCTGGAACTCCGGCATGTTCGATACTACGCCGTTTACCCGATTTCGGCCCGGGGAGTGAGGATCCACTTGAATTAGCATCCGCGATGTCTCCGGCCGCACATTCTGGCACCAGATCTGTCCCCAACCCAGAAAGAACCGCTGCTCGGGGGTTAATCCATCCAGTTTTGGCCGCGGTTTGCCATTCAGCGCCTCCATCAGCGCCATGAACGCCAGCCGGACCCCGCCATTATCGGCCGCATTCTCACCCAGGGTCAGCTTCCCGTTCAGATGAACGTCGTCTATCGGCGTGAACTTCGAGTACTCCTGAACGAAGCACTCGGCCCGTTTATCGAACTCCTTGGCATCCTCCGGCGTCCACCAGTCCTTTAGATTGCCGTCCAGATCGAACTGGCGGCCTTGATCGTCGAACCCGTGCGTCAGTTCATGTCCCACCACCGCCCCAATCGCGCCATAATTCACCGCATCATCCAGGCGCTTGTCATAAAACGGCGGCTGCAAGATGCCCGCTGGAAAATTAATGTTGTTTTCCGTCGGATTGTAATACGCATTCACAGTGGGCGGCGTCATTCCCCACTCCATGCGATCGGTGGGCGTGCCGATCTTGTTCAACTGCCGATGGACTTCGAACTCAGTGGCGCGCTCGTCGTTGCCCACCGCATCTCCGCGCACTATCTTTACGCTGGAATAGTCGCGCCACTTGTCCGGATAGCCGATCTTATTGGTCACCGCACGCAACTTGATGAGCGCCTGCTCCTTGGTGGTCGGCGTCATCCAAGAAAGCGTCTGGATGTCGCCCTTCAGGGCCGTTTCAATCTCCTCCACCATCTTCAGCGTCCGAGCCTTTTGTTCGGCGCCGAATGCCACTTCCACGTATTTCTCGCCCAGTGCGAAGCCCAGATCGCTATCCACGGCGCTTACGCAGCGCTTCCAGCGTGGCTCGATCTCCTTGGCGCCCGCCAGGATCTGTCTAAAGAAACGAAAATTCTCATCAACAAACGGCTTCGCCAGAAACGGAGCTTCAGCGTGCACCAGTTGCCAGCGCAGATAAGCCTTGATCTCATCTAGGCTAGTCTGCACGATCATGGATTCCACCGTCCGGAAAAAATTCGGCACTACGACGTTCAGGTCCGTAATCGGCGGAGTTCCCATCCCTTGGAAATACTTCGCCCAGTCGATCGCCGGGCTGAGCGATACCAATTCGTGTGCCGTCAGCTTGTGATAAGTCAGCTTGGGATCGCGCCGCGACGTCACATCGAGTGACCCCTTGGCCAAACCCGTCTCAAAGCGCATCACGGCTTGAGAGTCCGAAGCAGCCTGCTCACTGGGCTCCCCCAAAAGCTCCAGCATCTTCTGGACGTGCTCCACATATTGCTTGCGTAGCTCTACCGATTTGGCGTCGTCCTTGAAATAGTAGTCGCGCTCCGGAAGGCCCAAACCGCCTTGATCGGCCTGCGCGATCTCGAGCATTGAGTCCTTGAAATCAGCGCCGGAAGAAAAGCTGAAGAGCGCATTGACGCCGATCAACTGCAGGGGGATGAGCACATTCACGATGCCGGACTTGGAGGAGATCGCATCGATGCGATCCAGCTCCGGTTTCAGAGGCGCCGCGCCCAGCTTGTCGATGGCCGTCTCGTCCATGCAGGAGGCGTAGAAATCCCCAATCTTCTGTTCCACCGGCGTGCGCCCAGCGGCGTCAGCCGAAGCTTTTTCCAGAATGCCGCGCAAGATGCCACGGTTGTTCTCGTCCAATTGTCCGAACGGGTCCCAGCTGGTCTGGTCGGGCGGGATCGGGTGATTGGCCACCCAGCCTCCGCATGCGTATTGATAGAAATCGACGCAGGGATTGGCCGACCGGTCCATATTGGAGATGCTGAACCCAGGCGTGTTCTGAGCAGCCGCGATGCCAGCCGTGAGCGAGAACAGAAGGATGAATCGACGTGGACAAATCACGTCTTAATTCTACAAGTGGGGCAGGCGCTTCCGCCTGCCAACCGATCTTGTCACAAATTTTCTACTTCTTCAACTTGTCCCGCTGCTCCTTCAACACCGCTTTCCGGCTCAGCTTGATCTTGTTGCCTTCGAGCGCCAGAACCTTCACCAAAATCTGGTCGCCTTCTTTCAACTCATCGCGCACGGCTTTAATCCGATTTTCCGAGATCTCGCTGATGTGCAGCAAACCATCGGTGCCGGGGAATATCTCGACAAACGCGCCGAACTCCACCAGCCGAACCACCTTGCCGAGATACGTCTTTCCAACCTCAGCGACCGCGGCGATATCAGTAACTCGCTGAATTGCGAGCTTCGCCGATTCGCCATCGGCGGCGAAAATGTTGACCGTCCCGTCGTCCTCGACGTCGATCTTCACACCGGTTTCGTCCACGATGCTGCGGATCATCTTGCCGCCTGGCCCAATCAGATCGCGAATCTTGTCCGTAGGAATCTTGAGAGTGTAGATGCGAGGCGCGAACTGCGACATTTCCTTGCGCGGTTCTGAAATAGTCGCCACCATCTTCTCCAAAATGGACAGCCGCGCTTTGCGCGCCTGCTCTAGCGCCTCCTGCATGATCTTGGTGGTGACGTTCGGAACCTTGATGTCCATCTGCAGGCCGGTGATGCCCTGCTTCGATCCGGCAACCTTGAAATCCATGTCGCCGTAATGATCCTCGGCGCCGGCGATATCGGTCAGCACGGCGTAATCCTTGCCCTCCATCACCAGGCCCATGGCGATGCCGGCGATGGTTTCCGAGACCGGCACACCCGCGTCCATCAGCGCCAGCGACGCTCCGCATACCGTCGCCATTGAGCTGGAACCATTCGATTCCAAAATGTCGCTCACAACGCGCAGCGTGTACGGGAACTTCGCTTCTTCCGGAATCACGGCGGAAATCGATCGCTCAGCCAAAGCGCCGTGCCCAATCTCGCGCCGGCCCGGCCCACGCATGAATCCTACCTCACCCACGCTGAAGGGCGGGAAGTTGTAATGCAGCATGAACCGCTTCGCAGTCTCGGTCAGATCGAACATCTCGATGCGCTGCTGATCGTCCTTGGTGCCGAGGGTAACGGTGACCAGCGCCTGCGTCTCTCCGCGGGTGAACAGCGCCGAGCCGTGAGTGCGCGGCAAAACCCCGACTTCGCAATCGATATTGCGGATCTCGTCGAACGCGCGCCCGTCCGGACGCCTCCGGTGCTTCAGCATCTCATCGCGGAAGATGCGCTCCTTCAGCAAATCGAACAACGCGCCGGCTTCGGATTTTTGCTCTTCCGGGAATGTCTCCAACACCGCATGCTTAGCTTCGTGCACCTTGTGGTAGCTTTCGAGCTTGGGATACTTCTTGGTGTCCAGCGCATCCGTCAAATCGGCGCGAATCTGCTTCTCGATTTGGGCCAAGACTTCCTTGCTAATCACGGGAGCGGTATAGACGCGCTTGGTTTTGCCGGCCTTTTTCACCAGCTCACGAATGGCCGCCCCAACTTTCTTGCAGCACTCGTGGCCATATTCGATGGCTTCCAGCACTTCGGCTTCGGTAGCGTGCTGCGCGCCCGCCTCCACCATCACGATTCCTTCTTCGCTGCCCGCGACAATAATGCTGAGTTTGGCTTCGCGCGTTTGGTCGTAGCTGGGATTCGCCACCAGCTTTCCATTGATCGACCCCACCCGCACTCCGCCCAGAATATGGTGGAACGGGATGTCGGAAATAGCCAGCGCAGCGCCCGCGCCGATAATTGCTAGCGTGCTCGGATCGCGCTGCGGATCGGCCGACAGCACCATCGCGATAACTTGCGACTCGTTCGTGTAGCCCTCCGGAAACAGCGGCCGAATGGGCCGGTCGATAAGCCGGCTAGTGAGGATTTCTTTCTCGGAGGGACGCCCCTCGCGCTTAATGAAGCCGCCCGGAAACTTGCCGGCGGCGTAAGTGTATTCACGGTAATCCACCGTGAGCGGAAAGAAGGCGGCGTTGGGCTTCGGCTCTTCGTTGGAGCAGGCGCTCACCAGCACCACGGTATCTCCCGAACGGACCACGACGGCCCCATTGGCCTGCTTCGCAATCTTTCCTGTCTCAATTGTGATCTTTTGACCATCCAGGTCAATTTCTACGGTATGTAACATCAGTAATTTCCTTTTAATCGAGGCCGAGCTTTCTGCTCCGCCTGCCAAGGATTAAGAGGAGACTTTGGAGGGAACGAAATGTCGATGCACCGCCCACCGGGGCGGGTTACCTGAGCCCAGACACCTAACGGCGGATGCCCAAACTTTGAATCAGGTTCTTGTACCTTTCCGGATTACGGCTCTTCAGGTATTTCAACAAGCGGCGCCGGCGTGCCACCATCGACAACAATCCCCGGCGGGAATGATGGTCTTTGCCATGCAACTTGAAATGATCCTGTAGCTGCAGAATGCGCTGGCTCAGGATGGCTACCTGGACTTCTGGCGAACCGGTGTCGGTCTTGTGAACTCTGTACGTTGCAACTACCTGTTGTTTCGAATCAGCCGCCAGTGCCATTCTCGGAAAGATACTCCTCGTCTAAACTTAATCTCTTTTGTTCCTTAACAGGATAGCACAGGTTGGCGTCCACAATTGTCCGACGTGAATTGTGGAGCTTTCTCGATGGCCCTTTCCGAGCCGCGACCGGCAGGAAGCGCTACCAACACTGCACGGGTTTGCTATCTGTCCACGCTCCGTTCCCGTCGCGGCTCAGTTTTATATATTCGTGCCGCACTCCCTCCCCTGTGGTAATGGACCTCAGTGGGGGAATCCTTCTGCTTTCTGCATTCTGCATTCTGCTTTCTGCTGCCTGCCACCTGCCGCCTGGCTCCTACTGCTTAATCACTGTCCCATCCCTCCGCCGGATCTCCCCCCAGCCGCCGTTCAGCCGCTTCCGCTCGCTTTCCTCGAAGCTTCCGAAAGGATACTTGGCCGCGGCCTTCTCATCTACCTCGATGCCCCAGCCTGCCGCGTCGTTAGGATACCAATAGCCGTTTTTCATCACCGGACAACCCTGGAAAACTTCCTGCGTGCGCTCGTGAAACGCCGAATATTCCTGGATCCCAAAATTGTGGCAGGCCACGTCCAGCGTGATGTTGCACATTGATCCGATCGGCGAAAGATCGCCGGGACCATGCCATGCCGTCCGCACGTTGAACGCCTCGCCCAGGGCCGCAACCTTGCGCGCGGGCGTCAGCCCTCCCACCATGGACGGATGAATGCGGATGAAATCGATCAGCCGTTCGGAAATCAGCGGCGTCCATTCCAACGGATGCGTGAACAGCTCCCCCATCGCCAGTTGCGTGGCGCACTGCTTGCGAATCAGCCGGAAATAATCGATGTCTTCGGGCGCAAGCACATCCTCCAGGAAGAATAACCGGAACTTCTCCACATCCTTGGCGAATCGCACAGCTTGTATCGGATGCAATCGCTCATGAACATCGTGCAGCAGCTCGATCTCCTCGCCCAGCTCCGTCCGGCTGGCTTCAAAAAGCTGCAATGCCCGCCGCATGTAGGCTGCCGGCTCAAACACCGGACCATCATGCAGCGCCGCAACGGCAGCGTTCCCACGGCTCGCGCCATATCCTGCCATTCCTGGAACGCCCACCTGCACGCGCACATGCCGGAAGCCCTGCTCGATAATTCGCCGCGCGTTCGCGATGGTCTCCGGAATCTCTGCGCCGGCAGCGTGCGTATAACAATCGGCCGCTTCGCGGCATTTCCCACCGAGCAACTCATACACCGGCATACCAGCTTGCCGCCCCTTGATGTCCCACAGCGCCATGTCGACGCCCGCGATGGCGTTGTTCAACACCGGGCCATTGCGCCAATAGGAGCTGTCGTAGCAGGCATGCCAGATATCGTCAATCCGATCGGTAGCTCGCCCCAGCAGAAACGGCTTCAAATATTTCTCAACCGCTGGAACAACCAAATCCGCGCGCTGCGTAAACGTGGCGCATCCGTAGCCGTACAATCCATCTTGGTCCGTAGTAATCTTCACCACCACCAGCCGCAGTCCTTGCGGCGCAGTCGCGATAACGCTAATGTCTTTGATGCGAGGAACAGCCAACCCACGCGTAGCGCGCTCCACCTTAGCCTGCGCCGCCAATTCCCGCATTGCGAGAAAGCCGCCAGCCGCCTTCAGCAGATCGCGGCGCTTCATCGTTTCGGCTCGTGCTCGCGATCGTCCACCATTCGTTTGACGCGGTCTAGTTCCGCCCGCAGCTTCCGCTCCCGCAAGGCGATCGAGATCACATAGATGATCACCACCAGCCAGGCGACCAGAAAACCGTAAAACATGAACGTGTAGTTTTGGTCCATGACAATCTCCTCAAAAAGCGTGCGCGTACCGCCGCATCGTATCGATCTCTCGCTGCATAGCTTCCTGACGCATCCGGATCAACACCAGCACCGTGGCCAGCATTATGAGAGCGAGGAAGTTCCACCAGATGGGCGCTTCCATGCCAGGCGCCATTCCACCGCCGCTGCGAATGCTCAACACCGGGCCAGGATGCTGCGTCCGGAACCACTCGATCGACTTCCAGACGATCACAACATCCACGCACGCGAATATCGACAGTACCGCGCACAATCTGGCCCGTGTGGTCGGATCGTCAATCGCGCGCCGCAGCATCAGGTAGCCGACGTACAGCAGCCAGCAGATGAAGAACGACGTGAGCCGGTAGTCCCAGGTCCACCAGATGCCCCAGATGATGCGGCCCCAAATGCTGCCGGTAATCAAGGTAATTGTGGTGAATGCAAACGAGACCTCAGTAATGGAGGCCGCTACCGAATCGAAGCGCAAATCCTTCTTGATCAGATACCCGACGCTACAGAACATCGCCAGGAAGAATCCCGCGAATGACGTGATTGCCGACGGCACATGGAAATAGATGATGCGGAAGATCGCGCCCTGATTCAGCTCGTCCGGCACCTTCAGAAACATGGTGTGCAGATTCCAGCTCAAGATCAGTCCCGACAGCACCGAAAGAGCCAAAATGATTTTCAGTCGCATAGTTTTTACCCCACTAATACGATTTCAACTAGCGCTAACGACAAAGCCGTAAAGATTACATCAAACCCAGCCAACAGCTTGAACCAGATCTGATCGTCAGTTTCGAGCGGATCGCCGGCAATCAACACCGTGCTGAGCCGGATCGCGCCCAACAACGCGGGGATCAGCATGGGATAGACCAGCGTCGGCAACATCAACTCCCGCAGTCGCAGATTCACCGTCATGGCGCTGAACAGCGTCCCAATCACCGTGATTCCCCAGGTCCCGAGCAACATGACCAAGAACAGTAATCCCCACCGCGCGGGCCAGCGAGCATTATAGAAAATAATGAACACCGGGAAGCTGACGCATTCCACCACCATCAGCAGCAGATAGTTCGCCAGACATTTCCCAAAAAACAATTGCGCGCCGCTGGCCGGCGACGAGATCAGCGCATCCAGGCAATCGTTCACCAGCTCGCGCGCGAAGCTGCGATTGAGGATCAGTGTTCCGGCGAACGCATACACCAGCCACAGCAACCCTCCGGATATTTCCCGCACCTGGTCGGAACCCGGATCGAAGGCGAAGCTGAACAGCATCAGGATCACCAGCGCGAACGAGAGCGACGCGTTGACCGTTTCCTTGCTCCGAATCTCCGACCGCAGGTCCTTGCCCGCGATGGCCAGCGCCTGTTGGAGAAACGTCATGCTTCTCCATAGTGACGATACAGCCAGCCCGGATCTTCCAACATCTCGCGCGAGCGCTCTCCGCGGAATGCCAATTTTCCTCGATTGATCAACGCCACATCGGTTGCCAGTTCCAGAGCCTCACGCAGTTGGTGCGTGGACATGATGATAGTCCGGCCTTCCGCCAGCGCACCTTTCAGCAGCCCTTGCAGCACCGCGATAGCACGATCATCCAACGCCGTGAAAGGTTCGTCCAGCAGCAGAAGTGAGGGATTATGCAGGAACGCGCGAGCTACCGCCAGCCGCTGTCGCATCCCACGCGAGAATTCGCGCACCAGGCCGTCGCTAACGCGGTCCAACCCCGTGCGCTCCAACCATTCCATCGCGATCTGGCGCGGATTCTCCATCCCGTACAAGCGCGCGAACAGCCGCAGGTTCTCGAACGCCGAAAGTTCTTCATAGACGCCGATGCCGTGGCCCAACACCCCAATCCGCGCCCGGGTCTTCTCCGCCCGCGCATCCCCGCCCAAAATCGTGATGCTGCCCTTAGCGGCCTTCGACAAACCGGCCAGCATCCGCAGCAGCGTAGTCTTCCCGGCCCCATTGCGCCCCAGCAGCGCGAGACAAGCCCCGCCCTCTACATTGAAGCTGATATCCTTGAGCGCCGGAAAGTCACCATAAAATTTCCAGACACCCTCAATCGCGACCGCGCTCATGCGAATTCTGGCCGCGAATGAACGCAAATAAACGCAAATAACCTCGTGCCCGATTCGCGTTCATTCGCGTTCATTTGCGGCCTATCCTTTTTTCGGTGAACTGCGGTACAACGCCACCGACCCCGCTGCCAAGGTCGCGAACGCTATCCCCAGGATCAGGTACAGCCGATCGTAAATACGCGGCTTCACTTCCTGGATGGTTGGCGCACCGTTGTCTTCTTCCGATCCAGATCCCGATCCCAACGCTTCGGCGGCCGGCTGCAGCCCACCCGTGCCTTCCACCGTAACCTTGTATTCGTTCCCCTTGATGCGGTAGATACTGGCCTGCGTCTTCGGCTCCTGTCCGGCTAGTTCCAGGTTGTCGCCCTTTACGGTCACTCCGGTCGGAATCACCAAGTCTGATGCTCCCTCCGCGTGCAGGATCTTACCCGAAAAGATCAGCGGATTCGCCACAGGAATCGTGTAGTTGAGATCGAAGCGCGTCTCTCCCGGCTTGATCGGATAGTCCACCTTGTAAATGTTCGCCTGGGCCGTCTTCTGAGCTGGCCGCTGGATCGGCATGCCACCGGGAGCGTTGATTGTAACGCTCACTTTCTCGTGCGCTTCAGGAGGCAGATAAAAACGGAACGACCCATTGGCCGAGTCGTTGTAAGTAAGCTTCGGATCGCCCTGATACAGGATGCCCTCGCTCACCGCCATCTCGCTCGCCCCAGGTTGCAGCACAATAAAATGCTGGCTCACTTTCGCAGTGCCAGGCTTATTGGTGGATTGGAAAACATCCACTTCGACACCGTGCGTGGGCGTGCCGGGCATCATCACCTTGGTGTACAAAACACCACTAAAAATCGCTTGAATGAGCGCGGGACCTTGCGTGTCCTTATTGAACCGGAACTTCCCCTCCGCATCGGTCTTAGCGCTGGCCAGCGTCTGCATCCCGCCCTGCCCAGGCTGCACGAGTTGCAAGATGGTCCCCACCGACGGCTGCCCAGTAGTGCGATTAATCACGGTCCCATCAACAGCCGCAAATGCCGAAACACAAAAGAGCCACGGATACACACGGATGCACACAGATTTCCGAAAACATCCGTGTCCATCCGTGTCCATCCGTGACCAATTTCTCTTCATAACGCCATCGCCTTCCCGCACTCCCCGCAAAATTTCAGCGGCTGCGCGAACGTAGCCCCGCAGTGCGGACATTTCTTGCCGCCAGGCTTGGGTTTAGCTACCGCAACGGCCGGCGCAGCAGCGGCCTTGGTCTTCACCGCGGGCCCGGTAGAATCAATCTCCGCCAACACCTTCGCCAGCTCCCGCTGCAGATCCAGCTTCGTTTTCTGATAGTCCGCGTCCGATAGCTTGCCCACCCGAAATTCGAATTGCAAATCGCGCAGGTTCTCGTATATCTGGGCCTTGCGCTGTTCCAAGTGCGCTGTGGGCGACGCTGCCGGCGCTTCCGGAATGTCCCGGCCTCGAACCAGTAAAGTGAAAACGATTGTTCCTGCAGTAAGAAGGATAGCGGCTACGAGGACCATCAATCGAGCTTTTCCACTTCTTTCTCGATTTGATCGTGATACCGGCTTAGCTCAGGGTCATCCATGGAAGCTGCCCCTGCAACCGCCCCTTTGCGGCTGTACCTGCGTATCACCCACACGACGAGAATCAGTCCGAGTATGGCAGCCGAGTACATGGAGAGTGAGCCCATCATACCGGGTGGATTTGCGACAACCTCTTTCCCTTGCTCCCGCGCGAACTGATCCAGTATCGCCTGGTCCGAGAATCCAGCCGATTGCAGCTTCAGAATCTTTTTCTTGTTGTCCCAGCAGGTTCGGCAAGGATAAGGTTCCATGCGGCATGCCATATTCATCTTGCACCCACATGGGCAGAGCAATTTCTCTGCCACTCGATTCACCGCCGGACTCTCCAACTCCTCGGCGCTCTGAGCGAAACTCGGCGCCACGAAAAGGGCGAAAACGAGAAAACTATTTCTCAACCGGCGCATGTTTCTGCGTCACTCCGATCACTTGCGTCCGCGCGTAAGACAGCCGCACCTTGCTCGGGATCAAACATACCAGCGTTCCCATCGCCAGCACCCAGAACCCAATCCAGATCCAGGTGACCAATGGAAAGGTGTACGCCTGAATTACCGCGCGCTGATTATCATTCGAAATCCCGGCGAAGTTCAGATACAAATCTTCGTTGAGGCGCCGCCGGATAGACACTTCTGAAGTCGGCTGCTGGCTGGATTTGTATAAACGCCGCTCCGGCTCCATGGTCCCGAGCGACTTCCCGCCTTCGGATGCCTCAACCACCAGCTTCTGCCAAACATAATTGTCGTTCTCGCCCTTCAACATATCGGCGATTCGCAGCGTGTAGTGCCCCAGTTGAAAACTGCCTCCGGGAGCTACTTCTTTAGTGACATTCTGGTTGAATGCCGCACCCGTGTACCCAATAAACATGAACACAATGCCCATGTGCACCACGTACCCGCCGTAGCGCCGCGTGTTGCGATGCGTCAGCTCAATCGTCGCCGGAATCAGTCCGATCCCGCTCTTGGCTTTGATCGCCGAAGCGCCTTTCCAGAATTCGGAAAAGATCGTCGCTGTAACGAACATGCACAGCCCGAACGAGACCAGAGCGAATGGATGCTCATAAACGCCTGCAATCGCCAACCCGACCATCACAACCAGCGCCGCAATGGACGGCCAGAAGAACGCGCGCCGCAAGCTTTCAATCGAGCTCCTACGCCAAGCGATCAGCGGCCCAACCCCCGTCAGAAATAGCAGGCCCAATCCAATAGGAACATTGATGCGATTGAAAAACGGCGCGTCCACGCTGATCTTCTCGCCCGTCACGGCTTCTGAAATCACAGGGAACAATGTGCCCCACAGCACCGCGAAGCAGCTCGCCAGCAGGATCAGGTTATTGAACATGAAGCTGGATTCGCGCGACACCACGCTCTCCAAATTCGCTTCGCTCTTCAGATAACTCAGCCGATCCAGAATCAGGTAAATGGTCGCCGCGATTCCGATCGCTAGAAACACTACGAAGTAGGTTCCAATCGGCGATTGCGCGAAGGCGTGCACCGAGCTCACTACACCGGACCGCGTCAAAAACGTCCCGAAGATGCAAAGGAAGAAGGTGGCTGAAATCAGCACCATGTTCCAGACCTTCATCATGCCCTTCTTTTCCTGCATCATCACCGAATGCAGAAACGCCGTCGCGGTGATCCACGGCAGCAACGAGGCATTTTCAACCGGATCCCAGGCCCAGTATCCGCCCCAGCCCAACACCGCGTACGCCCAGCCCTGCCCCAACAAGATGCCCGTACTCTGGAACAGCCACGTCACAATGGTCCACCGCCGCGTGGTATGTATCCATGAATCGCCCGGCTGCTTGGTGATCAACGATCCCATCGCGAATGCGAACGGCACCGTGAATCCCACGTATCCCAGATACAGCATCGGAGGATGAATCACCATCGTCCAGTACTGCAGCAACGGGTTCAGGCCCTTCCCCATTCCCTCCACGATGTTGCCGCGCCCAGCGATCAAAATCTGGAACGGGCTGAACACGAACGCAATCAGGATCAGGAAAAATGTCTCAGTGGCCATCAACACCGACGTGACCCACGGCATCATATCCCGGAACTTTCGCCGGTTCATGAAAACTACTATGGCCGAATAGGTCGCGAGCAGCCACGCCCACAACAGCAGCGATCCTTCCTGGCCCCCCCACCACGCCGTGAACTTGTAGATCTTCGACATGGATGCGTCCGTGTGCGCCGCGACGTAACCCATTCGGAAATCGCCTGTCAGGAGGGAGTATATAAGGATGCCGGAAGCGATGGTCAGCAGAATCCAGGTGGAGTAGACGGACCGTTCCGCGCTTACCACCAGAAACGGTTTCTTCCGCAGCTTGCCGACCACGGAACCAATTACTGCGTAGATGGCAAAGCAAAACGCGAGCAGTATCGCGAGAGCGCCTATGTTTTCCATGCGGGTTTAGTTCCTCTAGAATGCACGGCAGGCACCTCGCCTGCGATTTCACCGGATGCTATATTCCGGCCCGGTTCGCGTCCTTCTTCAGTTGCGGCTTGGCTTCGTATTTCGATGCGCACTTAGCCTGGATCTTGTTTGCTTGAAACACGCCGTCCGGCCCCAGCTTCCCGTCCGCCAAAGCCTGAGCGCCGTCCTTGAACGTGTCCGGCAACGGATCGATCCCGCTGTAAACCACCTTCAGCGTCTTGGATTCCTGATGCATCACAAATGTCACTTCAGCGCCATTGCGAACAATCGATCCCGGCTGCACATCGCCACCTACGCGAAGCCGTTTTCCTTTGGCCTGATCGCCCATCTGACCGAGTTCCGCGATCGTCTTGTAGTAAGTCTTGCTGTCGCTGATGCCGCCCATCGCCAGCCATACCAGCACGCCCAGAATCACAGCCACCAAAGCGCCAAACTTCGCGTACGTGTTCATATTTACTCCTAAAAACTCAGTATAACGCCGAGAAGCAATCGAGGGACCACGTATAACCCTAGCAGAACAATATATCAGGACTTAGCAGTTGGGTCATCTCACCCAATGTGACATAGATTACACGCGATCTTCAGATCCTCAGGCGTCGCGCACTCCAACGTGTAAGTATGCCCGTCCATGCTCCAGGTAAACACCCTGGCACTGGACCCCGCGTGCCGCCCATCCACCCTAAGCCGTCCGTCACGACCACCCACGCTATAAGCGATCTCGACGGACCCCTTCGCGAAGTTCGCACCCATCAACTGGACCCCGGCGGGCCGCGCCCGCAACGGAACATCAATCCCCGCCTGAGCCTTCACCCAGCCCCGAATCTCCCCGGCATCAGCCGACCTAAATCCCCGATGCCCCACAAACAACCAAATTGCTAATAGAAGCACCGTGGCGCAGGCACTCATGCCTGCCGCGGTCACACTCGTGTGAACGCTTTTCTTCCTAACTCGCGGATTCCGAACCCGCTCCCAAAGCTCCTCCGGCGCCGCAACCCGGTCCAACTGGTGCGCCAGCACCGGCTCAAACCATTCTCTATGCATTTCCCACCGCCCCTCGCAAATGCGACAACCGCCGCTCCAAAATCTTATGCGCCCGGTTCAGCCGCGACGCCACGGTCCCCGCTGAACATCCCAGAATCCGCGCAATCTCGTCATACGCCAATCCTTCCGTGTAGCGCAACACCACTACCATGCGTTGCTCAGGCGATAACCGGGCGACAATCCGCTGGACGTTGTCCTCCACTTCAGCCCGCATCAATCGATGCAACACGGTTTCCGAGTGAGCGCTCACTGCTTCAATCAGCTCGCCCAGGCACGGCATCATCCGCCGCCCGCTACGCTGATAGTCCAGGCAAGTATTGACGACAATCCTGTACAGCCACGATTCGAACCCAGCCTCGGCACGAAATTCCCGAATGGCGCCCAGCACCTTCAGAAACGATTCCTGCGCAATGTCCATCGCCCGAGCCGGATCACCCGAATAGCGCAGCGCGATGGAATACACCCGATCCTTGTGCGCTTCAAACAGCACACGGAACGCGTCCGAGTCCCCGCGTTGGCAGGCCTCGATCACTTCCCGGTCGTTCGAATCCAGCACTATACCCAAACCACCACTCTAGACGACCGTGGCGTTCGGTTTCTTCCATGAATCTAGCCGAACCGCGAGCGTAAGCGACCGGTGCTTTTGACTTTTTACTGGCTCCTAAATCGCGCGTTCCGCCGCCCGAACCCGCTCCAGCGACGACGCCAGGTGTTGCTCCAGCGCCTTCAACGACTCCGGAAGATTCGTCAAATCGCGATCGGCCGGAGGCGCAGCCGACAGCACCAGCCGCACTCCGCTGGCCCGCGTCCGGCATTCCCGCGCGCGCGTGGCCGCCGCCGGCGCTTCTTCGGTTTTGCCCTCATCCTCGCGCAGCCTGGACAACGTGTCGATAGCGTTGCACAGCTGTTCGGGATACGCATCCAAAATCTCAATTGCCTGCTGAATGTATTCTCAGCCCCGGCAAAGTCGCGCAACCTGCGCCGGCAGCCGGCCAAATTGTTGTATGTGTTCCCCACGCGCCAATGATTGCGGCCCAACATTTGGACGCGCAGTTCCAGCGTCTCCAGATAGTATTTCTCCGCTTCCTCATTGCGCCCCTGCTCCGCGCAGAGCACGCCCATGTTCAGCAGTACGGTTGAAAACTGCTCGGATTTATCGGCATCGTTCAGCTTGTGCAACCGCATCGCCTCCCGGTAACACCGCTCGGTATCCTCCAGCTTCTGCATCCGCTTATAACAAATGCCCAGGTTGATGTAAGGGCTAGCCAGTTCCAGCGCGTCAGGTCCCTTCTCCTTCGTCATCAGATCGATCGCTTTGCCGAACGCGGCCGCTGCATTTGCATGCACCCCGACCCGTAAGCATGCCATCCCAACCCGCTCCAGACGGCCCGCGGTAGCCAGCGGCGTCGCTTGGGCCCGATGACCCAGGCCCACCGCGCATGACCCGTTTCTAGCAGCAGCCAGCCCAACTGGTCAATAATGGTCAACTGCGTATGTGCTCCCTGCACTCCGCACATGCATGAGAACGCCCGCGCCGAAGCCTCCAGCGCTGCTTGGTTGTCGCCCGTCTTCCGCAGCGCCCCTGCGCGGATCACAAAAGCCAGCGCCGCGTCCACAGTCTGCAGAGCCTCCCGATAGTTGCCGGCATCCAGCGCGGTCCCCACGATTGTGACCTGCTTCGCGAACCGCCGCTGCGCCCGCCATGTCATCCCAACATTGATCCCAAGCGCTCCCGCCAACCCCGCGAAAACTGCCCAACCCGCCGCCGGACCAAACTCGCGGCCCACTGTTCTGCTGATCCCAATGAATATCGCCAAGACCAGCCCCATCAAAGCGTATCCATTGCGAACGAGCGCGCGGATTTTGGCCACCGACCGGCGTGACATACCCGTCAATCGACCAAAAGCATGTGGGGATTAGCCCGTAGCGCACGCTCTCAGCGTGCCGCGTTCACACTCATGGGAACGCCTTGATCATTTCCCCAACATGCTAAGCTCTCAATAATCATGAGCCTCGATCCGAAACGAACCGTTCGAGAGCTAAAGGAACTCCGCGCTCTCACCGCCACTGAGGACGGCGCGCAACGCGTCGCCTGGACCGACACCTGGCTCACATCCCGCACCTGGTTTGAATCCAAACTCCACGGCCTGCCGGTGGAGCATCACCTGGACGCCGCCGGCAATCGCTGGGTAACATTGCAAGGCGCTTCCGATCGCGCGCTGCTGCTCGGTAGCCATCTCGATTCCGTCCCGAACGGCGGCTGGTTGGATGGGAGCCTCGGAGTTCTCGCCGCGTTGGAAGTGCTGCGCCGCATCGCGGAAGAGTTCAAAGGCCGCCCGCCCATCACCATCCGCCTGGTGGATTTCGCCGATGAAGAAGGCGCGCGTTTCGGCCGCAGCCTGCTCGGATCCTCCGCCTTCGCCGGAACCCACTCCGTCGAAGCGGATCGCGTGCGCACCGACAAAGACGGCATCCGCATGGACCAGGCGCTCCTCCGCTGCGGCATCGAAATGGACAAATTCCCGGACGCCGCCCTCGAACAGAAGAATGCCGCGGCTTATCTCGAGCTCCACATCGAGCAAGGTCCCGTGCTCGAAAATCTGATGCTGCCGCTCGGCGTCGTGCTCGGAACTAAGGGTGTCGAGCGCCACGCCATCACATTCCACGGCCAGGAGGCGCACTCCGGCTCAACCCCCATGAAATCCCGCCGCGATGCGCTAGCCGCCGCCGCCAAGCTGGCTCTCGAAATCCGTTCCATCGCAGGCCGGCATCCGGAAGCCGTCTGCACCATCGGAAGCGTCAAAACCTTCCCCGGAATCGTAACAGCCGTAGTCGGTCGCTGCGAGTGCACCCTAGACCAGCGCGACCTGAGCGCCACAGTGTTGGCCCAAATGTATCGCGAGGCGCGCGAAGCAAGCGAACGCTTCGCCCGCGAAGAGAAGTGTTCGGTGGAATGGTCGCGCATCTGGAACATTGAGCCGATCGAATTCCACCCCGAGCTTATCAAACGCTGCCGCGAAGCCATCGCCGAAACCGCCGGCGCAGCTCACCAACTTCCCTCCGGCCCCTTGCACGACGCCGCCGAAGTCTCCAGAGCCGGCATCCCCACAGTAATGATGTTCGTGCAATCCATCGGCGGCATCAGCCATAACAAAGTAGAAGACACCTCCGAAGAACACCTGGAAATGGCAGTCCGAGCCTTCGATCGCCTAGCCAAGAAAACTATGGCCTGGATCCAAGCGAATTAAAGTGCCAGTCGATAAATTTCTGGGAGGCATCTCCCGATTCCAAAAGCATGTCTATCCCGAGCATCAGGAACTTTTTGAAAAGCTGGCGATGGGCCAGCGCCCGGACGCATTATTCATAACCTGCGCCGATTCCCGCATAGACCCTTGCCTGATAACCCAAACCAAACCGGGCGAGCTTTTCATTTGCCGCGTGATTGGCAACGTTGTGCCGCCTTACCCCGATGCAATCGGCGGTGTTTCAGCCACCATCGAGTACGCGGTGGGCGTGTTGCGCGTGCCGGAAGTAATCGTCTGCGGCCACACCGATTGCGGCGTCATGAGAGGAGCACTCAATCCCGAGGCGCTGGAAGCTTACCCCAACGTGACCGCCTGGCTCCGCTACGCGAAAGTGGACCACCGCGAACCGGATCCGAGCGCCGAGTTTCTTCTTGCGCTAACCGAAGACAATGTGGTCGCACAACTGAAGAACCTGACCTCACATCCCACGGTTGCGGATCGGCTGCAACAAGGCGATCTGACACTGCATGGCTGGGTCTATCACATCGGCCCCGGCACGGTAACGATTTATAACGAAGCCAGCCGAAAGTTCGAGACACCAGCGTCCGAACACCGCTCATAAGAGAGGGGACAAGATTCAGCAAACCTAACAAAAAGGCTTTACGATAGAAAGGAGGACGAGAACATGACAACTCTCGATTGGTCTCAGTGCCCAGCCGTAGAGAGCATCCCCGGAAAGCGGAGTGGTGCATGGGTCTTTAAAGGAACCCGGACGCCGGTGTCCACTGTGTTCGATAACCTCCAGGACATGACCATCGATGAACTGGTGGAAGAGTTCGGCGTGACACGGGAACAGGTTCAAGCTGTCCTCGATTTTGCCGCGCATAGCGCCGAAGTATCGATCACCTACGCTCCGCGTCTATAAGAATGCTCGTTCTGTTTGATAACGGAACGCCGCGCACGCTCGCGCGATATCTGATCGACCATCATACAGTGACAGAAGCCCGCGCACGGGGGTGGGACGAATTGGAAAACGGCGAACTTTTGACGGCCGCCGAAGCCGCAGGTTTTGAAGTGATCGTCACCACTGACCGCAATCTCCGCTATCAGCAAAATCTTGACAACCGCAAGCTCGCGATTGTTGTGCTGGGCAGAGGTCGTTGGACGCTTATCAAATCCCACATCGCGAAGGTAGTTACCGCGGTGGACGCCGCGACGCCCGGCAGCTTCACCGAAGTCGAAATGCCAGAAGAGACCTAGTCAAGCGCAGCAATGGAGATAATGCCAGCAGATCCACCGTGCTTCATTGGATCGCTTGCCGAATGGTGGAGCGCTACCTCGATAGACTCTGCTACGCCCTCTCCGAGGATTTGCGTACTAGCCTCGAGCTGTTTGCGAATTTCTCGGAGTGGCGCCACGGTTAATGAGTAACCTCCCGGCGTCGCCCGGGACCAAGTCAATGCCATACTGGAACGCGCCCCTCAGCCTAGGGATCCGACTCCTGGTTAAGACGTGCTGAATCTTCAGAAGCCCTTCTGTTTGACATTCGCGCCCGTGCGCGGAGAAAGTTTTTGACGAGACCCAGGGCCGCAGCCGCCGTCCGAGATGGGCAGGGAGGATTTGTCCTTCGCAACACCCCCAGAAGCGTGTACAGAGCTGGTAACGCTCCCAGTTTTGCATCGGGAACGCCGGATGCGACTGCAGCAGCGCAAATGAGGAATAAAAAGAACAAGAGAATAAGCCTTCCCCCCGCGCCGTTCAGCGCCGCTAAAACACGTTCCAGCCTCAAGAAAGCCTTGTCGAACGGTAGTGGCTCATGTTTTACCTTGCCGGCTCTACGGCACCCTTCCTTCGAGTAGGTGTAATTCGTTTTGCGTTTCATACCTGGTTAAATCGGCTGCTATCATTTCATAAAGCCCCAGACATGAGTCACCGAACGGGGACAACTGATATCGTCCGCATACGGCTTGACGCCGTTCACCGAGTGATCCGCGGCGAAAGCCCAGAACAGGTCATCGCAGAGTATGGCTTCGCGCGCAGCTGTATCTACGACTGGTTGAAGAGATATCGCCGTGGAGGGGACGGCGCGCTTCTGTCGCGTCAATCGCCCGGTCGGCCTCGGCTCCTACCGGATGATGAGTTGCTGGAAGCTCTCCTGAAGCCACCTCGAGGTCTGGGGGCGTGGTCGACGACGGACCTGATGCATCTAATTAAGAATCGATTCGGAGTAGAACCAAGCGGGGTCACAGGATGGCGAATTCTGAGGCGGATGGGAATCGTGCCGGTCCGGCCTCGAACGCCCAAGAACATCAGCTGGTGGAAAGTGCGCCGTGGCAAAACATCCAGGCCCTTACTTTTCGTCGACGAACTGAAAATGAAAGCCGCAAACCCAATCGGGCCTGCCAAGGACTATGTGATCCTCGTCGCTTCCACCCCAAGAAATCAAATATTTTTCCAATTGTACTCAGAAATTCCGCCCGAGGAGACATTCAAGAACTTTATCTACAAGGTGGCGCCGCGTGACGACGTATCTACCACGTTGGTCTTGTCGGGCAGTTCGCCGAGATATCTCCAGGCGCTAGAAATCGCACTTGAGCGGTCGCGGGACGAGAACGCCAATCTTCCCTTTGAGGCTACCTGTCGGGAGCAAGTGGTGGGAGAGCAACGAGACCAACTAAGTGGTAGAAAACGGTACAAACAACCTCTGGTAGTTTATCGACTTGAGGGCTCCGGTGGTATGTGATTTCAGAATCAAACCGGCCGCCGAATCAGCGGCAAGTTCCTGCCCAGGAGACGATGACCCAACTGGTTTGCCTCGACTACGCCGCGGATGCCACCCGCTCCGCTTCAAATCGCAAACGCAGCGCGCACACGGGCCTTCACCGGATTCCAGTCCCGCTCACTCAGATGGCCAATTACAGTCAGCTCCGACCGGTGCATTGTAAGTACATAGGCCCTGAAATACGACTCGGTGCGAAGACCCGCTGATTGCCAGTCCACGAGAATGCAATCCGTCGATGTGCTCGGCTTCGGCGCCTTGGTCGTCAGAATGCCGACCAGAACATCAGAGCGTTCGGCAAGGTACACGCGGCTGGCAATCACAACTGCGGGGCGAACCTTGGTTTCCAGCGCACCGGCAAGCACGCCCACCACGACATCGCCCGGCTTCAATTCGATTCCTCTGACTCCTCGGCTTCCAGCCGCGCCAGAGATGCGGCCCTGAAATCCTGCAAATCTTCATCGGTCCATGAATCGGACCAGTCGATAGCACCGCGCGATGAGAGTATGGCTAATCGTTCGGCCAAAGCTGACAGCTCAGCAGCCGTTTCCGGCGGAAGCCGGCGGAACACTTCCACTAGCGAGGCCTCTCGCGGGTCCAATTGCATTTCCATACCCTAGTAACCAGTATAGGACCCAGTCACCCCACCCTCACCTCCGAATATTCTGCGGCGTCGCCCGTATCGCCCTCTCAAACGCCCACCCTCTTATATGATTGATCTGCTCCTTCATCGTCCGCGATAATGGCACCAACTTCGCCGCAATCCCGATCAAATCGTGCTCCACCACTTCGCGATCCCCCAACTTTGCCTTGGTGATCGCCGATATCACGCACTGCTCAATCTCCGCCCCCGTCCACCCCACCGTGAACTGCATCAGCTCCGGCAAATTGAACTGCGCCGGATCCACTCCCCGCCGGCTCAGATGAATCTTGAAGATTTCGAGCTGTTCTTGCTCCACCGGCAGATCCACGAAAAATACCTCGTCAAATCGTCCTTTGCGGATCATCTCCGCCGGCAGTAAATCAATCCGGTTGGCCGTCGCGGCCACAAACAATCCGCGCGCTTTCTCCTGCATCCACGTCAGAAAGAATGCGAAAATCCGGCCCTGTTCGCCGCCCGAATCGGTGGACGTGATACCCATCTCGATTTCGTCGAACCAAAGCACCGCCGGCGCCATGTCTTCCAGCATCTTGCACGCCTGCACGAACACTGCCTCCGGTTTGCCGTGCCGCCCGGAGAAAATCTCGATCATGTCCACCCGGTACAGCGGAAGCTGGAAAAACGACGCGATGGCTTTCACGGTCAGACTCTTTCCGCAACCGGGGATGCCCATGAACAGCACTCCCTTGGGCACAATCTCCATGCTCAGGTCATCGCGCAGCTCAAACAATTTCCGGCGTTCCAGCAGCCACGTCTTCAGCCCGTCCAACCCGCCCACTTCATCCAGCTTCGTTCCGCTGGCAATGTACTCCACGTAGCCGCTTCGATTCACCAGCAGCCGCTTCTCCTGCAGCACCGCCGGAATCGACTCCGGTCCCAGCCGCGGACTAACCGCCAGCGCCCGGCGCAACGCGTATTTCGCTTCGTCCAGCGTGAGCCCCTGCAACGCACGCGCCACCTGATACAGGATGTCCTCGCTCGCCTCGCCCGTCTCCTCGCGCAAAAAATCCGTCAGCTCCACCAGATCCGGCGGACGCAGCTCCACAAACAGGATGCTCCGCTCCACTTCCTCGGGAATGAATCGCACCGCCGAGCTGATCACCACAAACTTGCGCTGATCAACGCAGGCATCGTGGACATCCCGCAGCCGCCGCCGGATCTCCGCGGATTCCCGCAGCGGCTCGTGAAAATCTTTCAGTTGGAAAATAGCCGCGCCTTGGTGCGCAATGATGAAGTCGAGCGCCCCTCGGGCATCCTCGGTCCCGGACTCGGCGGCTTGCCCGTCCAGCCGCATCCCCTCCGTCATGCTCCACGTCCATATGGGCTTGCCCGCAACCTCCCGCAACACCCTCCCCACTCGCTGCTCTTCCGAGGAACGGATATAAGTGAGCGGCCGCCCCGATTCGAAAATCTCGCGCACCATCTTGGCCGCGCGACTCTCCCGGGAACTGACAGAAATTTCCATCGACGCCATTCTATTATCTATGACGGCCTCCGCCTCTCAATTAGTTTGACCTGAGGACCTGGTGACAAGCTTTTCGCAACTCCATCACCTTACCCACCCGCCACTTGCGACTCCTCTTCCCACCAACCACAACCTGCCCACCTTATCCTGATCCCGAAGTGAGCGTCATGCCAGCGAGCAATCACCATCCCGAACCCTAGCGCAGCGACTTCGAGTCTCCAATTCCTGACGCATCTTGAAATTTCGATACAAATCCGCCCCGCAACGCCCAAAAAACATCAACAATCACAGCCGTTTACGAACGACGCTCTGCCAAACACAAGAATCGCCCGATGCGTCAAGAGCGGCCCGGGCAGCACCGCGCGACGCGCGACCAGCCCCTAGTCCCCAGCCCCCAGCCCCGGTTTTTTGTAAGAACCACCCCCGCCTTCCGACTATCTACGCAGAATGATCCAAACCCGCAACCTCAAAAAATCCTTTGGCGCGGTTCAGGCAGTCCGCGACCTCTCCTTTAGCGCTCCCGACGGTGCCATCACTGGCCTCTTGGGATCGAACGGCGCCGGCAAAACCACCACGCTCCGCATGATTTGCGGAGTGCTCCAACCCGACAACGGATGGGTTCGAATTGACAAACCTGTCGGCGCGCTCCTCGATCACATAGGTCTCTACCCCCGCCTCACCGCGCGCGAAAACCTCGCCTACTTCGGTGAACTGCGCGGCATTCCGCCCATCCAGCTCGCGCAACGAATCGAGCAGGTGCTCTCCCAACTTGGCATGGACGCCATCGCCGATCGCCGCACCGCCGGCTTTTCCCAAGGTGAGCGTATGAAGACCGCGCTCGCAAGAGCCATCCTCCACTCGCCCCAAAATCTGCTACTCGATGAACCAACCAACGGTCTGGACGTTCCCAGCGTCCGCGCCCTCCGCGGGCTGCTCCGCCAAATGCGCGACTCAGGAATGTGCATCGTCCTCTCCAGCCACATTCTTGAAGAGGTGCGGATCCTGTGCGATAACGTGGCCATCGTCTCCGCCGGCCGCGTGGTCGCACAAGGTTCTCCCGAAGACTTGTGCAGCCAAACCGACAGCCAATCACTCGAAGACGCCTTCATAAAATTGACCACCAGCCAGGAGAATCTCGAATGCTTGTCCACGCTCTAATCGTTGCTCGAAAAGAAATCCGCGATCATCTGCGCGACACCCGCTCGCTGGTCTCCTCCATGTTTTATGCCTTGATGGGACCACTCGTGGTCGGCATGGTATCCATCGCAGTGCATGGCGAGAAAAGTTCCGCCGTCCTCGTCAGCATGATGTCCGTATTCGCGCTGGTAGCCACTTTCGTGGGCGGAATGAACGTCGCCATGGACGCCATCGCCGGTGAGCGTGAGCGCCGATCGCTGCTCCCACTCCTGATGAATCCGCTGCTCCGGCGCGATGTGATTATCGGAAAATGGCTGGCCATCAGCTTGTTCGCTGTTGCCGGCGTGATCATCAACCTCTCGGGATTCGCTGTAGTGGTCGCGTTCCCCTTCCATCTCCTGATCGCCGTAACCCTCGCCCTCATTCCTCTGGTCCTGTTCGCCGCAGCCGTCGAGCTGCTGATTTCCACCTGGTCACGCAATATAAAGGAAGCGCATACCTACCTCTCGCTAGTCATCTTCCTCCCCATGGTCATCGGCATGTTTCTGGTATTCTTTCCGCACATGGCTTCGACGTGGCTTTGGTTGCCAGTGGCCGGTCAGCAATTGCTGATCGATCTCCTCACCAAGGGCGCGCCAGTTTCGCTAGTTTCATCGCTGGCGCTAAGCCTTGTCACCGCAGCCTCCGCGGTGCTCATCTTACTGGCCGCCGCGAAACTCTTGCATCGAGATGAATTTGTCTACGGCAGCTAGCTTCGAAGCAGCGGACGCCGAGCCCGTAGTCGAGCAGCAGCTCAATCGATTGCTAACCGAGAACGGCCCGGCGCTGCTGCGTCTGGCCGCCAGCTATACCAACACCACAAGCGATCGCGACGATCTGTTTCAGGACATTGCCATCGCGCTCTGGAAAGCCTTGCCCAGATTCAGAGGTGAAAGCTCCGAGCGGACATTTCTGTTCCGTGTCGCGCACAACCGCGCCATCGATTACCTACGCCGTCACCGCGCACCAACCATCCCTATCGACCCCGATGCCCCATTGCGCGACTCGCGCCTCAATCCGGAAGCAGGCCTAGCTCAAGAACAACAAGGCGAGCGCCTCCGCCAGGCCATTCATCGCCTCCCACTCCCCTACCGGCAAGTCATCACACTGACGCTCGAAGAAATGTCGTATAGCGAGATCGCAGCCATCTTGGGCGTCACAGAAACCAACGTCGGCGTACGCCTGAATCGAGCCCGCCAACTGCTGCGACAACTCCTGGAGAATCACAAATGAAACTGGATGCTGAACTGGAACTCTGGCGCGAACAATGGCAATCCTCGCGAGAGGCCCCGGTATTAACCGGCCTTCGCAAACGGGTAGCGCGCGAATCGCTTTACATGCGAATCATGTTGATGGCCGACGTCCTGGTGACCGTAGTCATCGGTGGCGCGACGCTCGCCTTGGCGATGCGGAATCCGCGCCCCGCAACCATAATCCTGGCCGCGACAACTTGGCTATTCATCACCGTCGCCTGGATCTTCGGACTATCGAATCGAAAAGACGCCTGGTCCCCGTCAGCCTCAACTACTTCAGCGTTTCTGGATCTCTCCATCCGCCGCTCGCGAGGCAATCTTCGCGCCATAACATTTGGAGCAATTCTCTACGCCGTCGAAATGACGTTTTGCCTCTCCTGGGTCTACCACGAATCCGGCTTCTTATCCTCAACCCTGATAATCATCATCACGCTAATCACACTACTCTTCGCCGCAACTCTGATCTGGTACAGAAAACGGAAACTCACCGACCTAACATATTTGAGCAACCTTCAGCGAGACCAGTCGGCAGCAGAATGACGTTGTTTTATTTGCGTTCATTCGCGTTCATTCGCGGCCAAATAACAATCTCCCTCTCCCTATCACCGACCGACCGCAACGTGATCTCCACCCGCTCCTCAGGCATCAGCTCCGGAAACCGCTCGCCCCACTCCACCAACACCACTGCCTCGCGATCGAAGATTTCATCCAGTCCGATCGAGGCCACCTGCTCCGCTCGATCCAGCCGATACAGATCGACATGATAAACACGCGGACCATATTCATGAATCAGCGTAAAAGTCGGGCTCGAAACCTCGTCCGGATGCGCGGCCCCCAGCCCCTTCACGATGCCCTTCGCCAAAGTAGTCTTGCCAGCCCCGAGATTACCAATCAACAACACCGCAACTTTGGCCGGCAATTCCGCCGCCAGGCTTTCGCCCAGCGCAACGGTCTCCTCTTCAGATTGCGTTCGAATGGTCCGCGACTTCACGCATGGCCTCAGGCAGGTACTCAAACAAATCCGTAGCAATCAGCGATTTTTCGCCAAGCTTGGCCGCGCCCAATTCGCCGCATCTTCCATGCAAATAAACCGCCGCGAGAAGCGCTGTATCAATTTGATCGGGGAACTGCGCCACCAGTCCCGCGATCAGTCCAGTCAGTACGTCGCCCGTGCCTCCGGTCGCCATCGCCGGCGAACCGGTGGGGTTGATCCAGACCCGGCCATCCGGCGCGGCCACTACGCTGCGGTTTCCTTTTAATACAAGGTACACGTCGCGTTCGGTTGCAAACGCTCGAGCAGTTCCGATTCGATCAGTCTGAATCTCCGCGATCGTGCGGCCGTTCAAGCGCGACATTTCGCCCGGGTGCGGCGTGAAAATCCGCGGCCATCGATATCGCGTCGGGTGGCCAGCCAATGCATTCAATCCGTCCGCATCTACCACCATCGGCAACGGCGCTTGCTCCACCATCCCTCGAACGAATTGCACCGTCTGAGGATCTTGACCCAGGCCAGGCCCGATCGCAACCACGTTCTTGCGTTCCAGGATTCTTGCGCGCGCCGGTTCATCGAACGCCAGCAGTTCGGTCATAATCTCAGGAGCATGGGCTGCGATACTTCCGAGGGCCGCTTCGGTGGACGCAACGGTCACTAGTCCCGCCCCGGCGCGTAGGGCTCCAATTCCCGCCATGGCTGCCGCACCGCTCTTCCCGCGCGATCCGCCAATCACCAGCGCGTGGCCATACAATCCTTTGTTCGAATCGCGCGCGCGCGGCCGGAACAAATGCGCGAACAGCCCGGGCCCCGATAGCGAAAGGTAAATGGCGGCGTCCTGCTCGTACAATTCTCTCGGACTCCCAATGGCCGCAACATGCAGTCGGCCCGATAATTCGCAGGCCGGTGACAGCACATGGCACAACTTCGGCGCCGTGAACGTCACAGTATGGCTGGCGTGTACGGTTTCGCCCGGTGGAACTCCGGAGTCGCTGTCCAGGCCTGAGGGAAGATCCACCGATACTACATCCGCCAGCGGGAACCGGTCGTTGATGGCGCGGATCAGCTCCAGCGCCCGTCCCTTCGCGGCGCCGTGAATTCCGGTCCCGAGCAGCGCGTCCACAATCAGTGTCGCGGTCTCCATCTCGGGCGTAGGTTCAAAGCTCACCGGACACCCAACCGCTTCGAGCATCCGGTAGTTCGCAGCCGCGTCGCCTTCCATCTCGCCGGGATCGCCCGCCAGCACCACGTGCAGCGCCCGCGGGTGAAATCGCGTATAAAGCTGCCGCGCCACCACCAATCCATCGCCGCCGTTATTGCCCTTGCCGCACATCACGATGATGCGCTGGTCGCGCAGAGGAGCATAGGCATGAGCCAGCACTTCCACCACGCGCTGGCCGGCATTCTCCATCAGAACCAGTCCAGGTACGCCCAGTTCGCTTGTGCGCCGATCCACTTCGCGCATCTCGGCCGCCGTCAGAACCTTCACTTTTGCACCTCCGTCAGCATCTGCTCCAGCCGGCGCAGATTGGCGGACTCGCCCATCGCGATCAAGAAGTCGCCGCCTTCGATCTCCGCTTCGGCCGGTGGATTGAACAGCATGCGCCCATCCGTTTTGCGAATGGCCAGAACGATGACACCCAGATCCCTGCGGATTTGCATTTGCTGAAGTGTCTTGGAGGCGAATTCGCACGTAGCTGACACCCGCACTTGTTCGATGCCGACATCCAGGCCGATATCCTTGGTAGTGAAATCGATGAATTGAGAAACGTGTGGCTTCAGCATCACCTGCGCCATGCGGTTGCCGGTCATATCGTAAGGCGCGAACACGTAATCCGCCCCGGCCAGCCGCATCTTCTTCTCGCTCTGCTCGGACGCGATGCGCGCCGAAACCAGCAGCGACGGCTTTAGAGCCTTCGCCGAAAGAATCACGAACAGATTGTCGGCGTCGCTTTGCAATGTAGCGATGAGACCCTTGGCGCGCAGCAATCCCGCTTCGCGTAGCGTAACGTCATCGGTGGCATCCGCAAGCACCGCCAGCATGCCTAGCTTCATGGCCCACTCCACCTTGTCCTCGCTCCGATCCACCACCAGAAACTTGGCGCTGGCCCGCTGCAGTTCCGTCGCAGCGCCCCGGCCCACGCGGCCGAAACCGCAGACGATGTAATGGTCTTTCAAATGATCGATCATTTTCTTGGTCCGCCGCTTTCCAAAATACTGGTTCAGCTCCAGCTCTATGATGGCCTGGGTCATGCCCCCCACGGCCAGCAGCATGATGGTAACGCCAAAGAAGATTAGAAAAGAATTGAATACCCGGCCGGCATAGCTCAATGGATGCACTTCACCATATCCCACCGTACTGATGGTGATGAGCGTCATGTAGAATGCATCGAACACCGGGTAGTGTTCGATGAGGATGAAACCCAGCGTTCCGCCCAGTTGCGTCACCAGCAGAGCGCTGATAATGAAGATGAATCGTTTGCGGAAGCGCTCCATGCTTCCGTTATTTTAGTTCATTGCTCCGTGATTTCTCCGCCGTGGCAAGAACTTTTTTCGTCCCGCTGTGTTTCCAAAGTACGGGACCGGGTGCTCCCCGCCGCGTCGATCGACGGTCCCGAATCCAATAAAACAGGAGTGAACTAATGTTCACGTTTACACAGAAGATGTGTGTCTTTACGACGGCCGCTGTTGGGCTATTCGCACAATCTACTCCGGCCGTCCCCGCTCCGGAAACTCGGACGTCCGGCATGATCGGTATCGCGGATGGGCAAGTAGCCCGCGTGAATGTTCTCAATCCGGGTGTCGCCGCGCCTGCCGCCGGAGTGGTTTGCACGGCCACTCTGAATTTCTGGGACGGCAAAGGTACCCTGCTCAAGACTGGTCCGGTCATTGTACTTCCTGGACAAAGCCAGTATCTGGACCTGTTCGGCGATAAGGACCTTGCGCTGACCGGTCTTGACCGTCGCGAAATCCGGGCGACGATTACCATTCCCGCCGTGCCGCCGCCAGCAACCTCAACCACTACGCCGCCCGCGGCGTGCACCTTGATTGGAACATTAGAAATCTTAGACGAATCTACAAGTAAAACTCAGGTGGTGCTCGGGGTGGGGCACGTGGTACCGAGTCCATCCGTCACCACCACTAATCCGTAACTCGAAGAGCCCACAGGCATTTATCACCGGTCCGGCCAGTTTCCATCGGAGCCGGACCGGCTTTTGGCAACTTTAGTACCGGAACCCATATACCCATTGATTCTATTGTTCACTCTACGGCGCGGGACCTAGACTGAGATCGAAGTCTGAATGGGAGAAAAAATGAAATTCAATTTGATGTTTCTTACGCTGACGGTCACCGCGGCCGTCGCCTTTGCCGATCCCGCACCGATTACTAGTTCTAGTGATATTGGGCTGGCGCGGTCCCTGGTTCTCAGCGACACGCCTGCCGGGTCTTCCCAAATGGGTGTCGGCGGCGGCGAATTCGCCGGAACGGTCAACGGGTACAGCACGCTCTACTGGTGCGTCGACGATCAGGAGGAGTTTACCTTTGGTGACAGCGGCTACGGCAACGTGACTCTGCTCAGCAATGTCGCTGCCAATTCGAGCTCCGTCAAGTACGGAAACGTCACCAATGGCGGAACGCCGGGTTGGACCAACACAACCGACACGTTCGACAGTGTCGCGCTTCCGGGCACTGCCACTTCACGCTTTGAGATGGCGGCCTATCTCGTGTCGCAATACAACGGCTTTGTGGGGAACGAATCTGGAGCAGTTGTATCCAACACCGCGCAGGACTTGGCCATTCAGGAGGCTATCTGGTCTCTCACCAACAACAGCTCCCTCTCGGGCGGATTCTCCACCATCAGTGGAAATGATACCGTCAACACCACCGATCAGTATTGGATCCACCAGGCTCTGCTGAATTACGCCTCAATAAACACCGCAGACTGGGCCGTGGTTTCGTGGACTACCGACAGCTTAGGAAACTTGAATTACCAATCGGATAAGCAGACTTTCCTGGTTCAAGTCACCCCCACGCCGGAACCGCGCTTCTACGGAGTCCTGATATTGGCAATGGCCGGTCTCGGCTTCTTCGCCCGGCGCCGCCAGCTTGTGACGAAGCGGGTCAGCTCCCAAACAGCTTGATCATTTTATCCCGCGAACTATCGATGTGTACCGCCATCGCCTGCTGTGCTTCCAGCGGGCGATGTGACTCAAGGGCCTCTAGAATGTCGGTATGTGGGATCCAACCTGGAACCGTCTGAGTACACAGCGTATCCAGACGCTGGACGTATCCTAGAGATAATCGCAGTTCGTCCACTACCCGCTGGTTGCCGGCCATCTGTGCCAACCGCAGATGAAATACCTGGTTCGCTGAGAGGATTTCCCGAAGCTCGGCCGCCGGATCGTTCTCAACCCGCACCAGATCCCGCAGTTCTTGAACCTGTTCGCGGCTGGCCGAACGCGCCACTTTCTCGGCGGCAAAACATTCCAGCAGCCGCCTGAATTCGTACAACTCCACGATGTCGCGAACGGAGATGGGCGCCACCAGATACCCTTTGCGCGGGATTCTGACCAACCAGTTGTCTTGGGCCAGCCTTCCACAGGCTTCCCGTACCGGCGTCCTGCTGGTGCGGCACTGCGCGGCCAAATCAACCTCGGACAAGAACTCACCGGGCCGCAAACGGGCAGCGACCAGCCATTCGCGGAGGGTGCGATAGACGCGTTCCAGCTCGCTTTCCCTCTCGGCCTTTTTTTTCCTTGCTATTGCTGCGGGCATAGTGCTGATGGTCGGCTTGCACTGCCAGTATACAGCCTGTATACTGCTAGAATCCACGCAAAAACAATCTGATGTGCGGAATCGTTGGCTATCTCGATAAAACGCGTAGTAATGCCGGCGCCCTGGGGCATACTGTGTTGGGCATGCTCAACGCACTCGGCTGCCGCGGTCCGGATTCCGCCGGGGTCGCATTGTACGGCGATACACGGGATGGGCAACTGGTTGTGCGTGTGGCGCTTGCGAGCAGGAACGATTTCGACGCTTCTGCCGCTAAGATCCTCACGGCGGCCGGAAAGTTCGGCGTTGTCAGCGATTCCAGCATCACGGATTGTTACCTGCGCTTCCAAATCGGGGCAGAGGCATGCGTTCAGCCGTTGATCGATGCCGTAGAATCGGCCGAGCCAGGAACTGAAGTAGTTAGCTTGGGGCGGCATCTCGAAATCGTCAAGCAAGTGGGATCGCCGGAGAATCTCGAGGCCACCTATCATGTCTCCGGATTCCGAGGCACTCACGGCCTGGGCCACACACGGCTCTCCACGGAATCGCGCGTGGATCTGAGTCATTCGCAACCCTTCTGGGGGCATGGCTATCCCGACCTGGCCGTCGCTCACAATGGCCATATCACCAACTATCATCAGCTTCGCCGCCGCTACGAGCAGCGCGGGATTCGTTTTTATACCGAGAACGATTCCGAGATTATCAGCATCTATCTGGCAGGCCAACTACGAAACGGACATACTCTTCAACAAGCCTTTGAAAGCATGCATCGGGACCTGGACGGTTCGTTTAGCTGCGTGGTAGCCACCGATTCCGAGATCGGATTCGTGAAAGATCAGTTCGCATTGAAGCCTCTGCTATTCACGGAAACCAGTGATTTCGTCGCCATCGCGACCGAAGAGGTTGCTATACGCAGCGCCGTGCCCGGCAACTACGCCGTGCGGGAAGCTCAGGCCAAGGAGTCGCGCATATGGCGGAAGTAACTTGCGACGGGCGGAGCATCCGCGAAATCAACGTCGCCATCAAATCTTACATTCGCGGCGGGGACAACGAGATCACAGTTACCAATCCCGGCGGACGGCATAATCTGGGCGTCGCCATTCTGGAACCTGCGCACGTAACCATCCAAGGCAGCGCCGGATATTATTGCGGCGCTTTGGCCGACGGCTCCACGGTGGAAGTGACAGGAAGCGCTGGTTGGGGCCTGGCCGAATCCATGTTAAATGGAACGGCGATCGTGCATGGGAGCGCTGGAAATGGAGCGGGCGCGGCCATTCGAGGGGGCGCGGTGATCGTCTATGGCGATGCGGCGGCTCGCGCGGGCGTCTCCATGAAAGGTGGCCTGGTGTTGATCGGCGGAGACTGTGGCTACATGGCGGGTTTTATGGGGCAAAAGGGAGCGCTGATCGTTTGTGGCGACGCTGGAGATGCCTTCGCCGATTCAATGTACGCTACGGTCTGCTACGTGGGCGGAAAAATCGCCGGCCTGGGAAATGACACGGTGATCGAAGCATTGAGCTCGGCGGACGTGGAATTTCTGGATGCCACTTTGGAACGCTACCTGCCCTTCGAAATTCGCAAAACCAAACCTTCCGGAAAAAACTTCAAGAAGATTGTTTCCGGCCGCAGGCTGTGGAACTTCAACCAGCGCGACCGGAAAATCTGGCAGGAGGCTCTGTAGAGTGCTCGAAACCAGCGGAACATTTCAACCCGGCGTCATCGAGGAAATACAACGGAAAGCAGCGACGGGCCTTTACGCGATTCGCGGCTATGGCACGTTGCGCGAGCGCCGGTGGGCCACCTTCGACGACCTGACGTTTTTGCCCTGCTCGCTGACTCGCATTCCGCTCGAAGGTTATCGCGAGAAGTGCTCCACAAAGACAGTTCTCGGGACGCGGCACGCAAAAAAGCCGATCGAACTCGACATCCCCATCATGATCACGGGCATGAGCTGGGGAGCGCTTTCGCTCAACGCGAAAACAGCGCTGGCAAAGGGAGCCGCCCTGGCTGGTTCATCCAACACTACCGGCGACGGCGGGATGCTTCGCGCTGAGCGTGACGCGAGCAGGTGCCTGATCTATGAGGTTCTGCCCTCGCGTTACGGCATAAATATTCACGATATGCGTGAAGCCGATGGTATCGAGTTGACCATCGGACAAGGCGCGAAGCCTGGAACAGGTGGCCTGCTGCTGGGCTCTAAGGTTTCCGATGTAATCGCCCACCAGCGCGATTTGCCCATCGGCGTGGACCAGCGCAGTCCGGCGCGGCACCCGGATTTTCTCGGACCCGATGACATGGTGATCAAAGTGGAAGAACTTCGCGAAGCCACCGATGGCCAGGTACCGATATTCGTCAAAATGGGCGCAAGCCGCGTGTTCGACGATGTAAAACTCGCGGCAAAAGCCGGCGCCGATGTGATCGTGGTGGACGGCATGGAAGGCGGAACGGCCGCTTCACCGGCCATTCTGCAGGAACACACCGGCCTACCGACGCTCGCGGCGGTATGTGAAGCGCGCCGCGCGCTTGAGGATATTGGCGTCTACGGGGAAGTGCAGTTGATCATCGCGGGCGGGATACGCGACGGAGTGGATGCGGCGAAAGCAATGGCGCTGGGGGCGGACGCTATATATATCGGTACGGCCGCGCTCATTGCGCTGAACTGCAATCGCGCCATGTATGAGATTGACTATCACGCCATCGGAGCCGCGCCCTACCATTGCCACCATTGCCACACGGGCCGCTGTCCAGTGGGAATTACTACACAGAACCCCGAGCTGATGCAGCGCCTGGACATCGACGAGGGGGCGGAGCGCGTTTTGAACCTGCTGCGCGCGATGACGCTCGAAATTCAGATGCTGGCCCGCGCTTGCGGAAAAAGCGACGTTCATCACCTGGAACCGGAAGACATGGCGGCGCTCACCGCGGAAGCTTCCATGATCTGCGGCATCCCGCTGGCCGGTACCAGAAAGGTGTTCGGCAGCTGAATGTCGTTCTTGTTGGCGTGCCCGGAATGCGGAGAACGCAGCGCCTACGAGTTCCGCTTTGGAGGCGAGGTCAAATCACGCCCACAGCCCGGCGATAGCGAAGACGCGTGGTTCCAATACATCTACACGAAGACGAACGAGGCCGGCGAGCAGGAGGAATGGTGGTTCCACCGCAACGGCTGCCGCAAATGGTTCCAAGCTCTGAGAGACACCCGAACCAACACTGTGATCGCCACCTGGTATCCGGAGTAATCAACAGTGGATATCCGCTTTAACGGAAAAGCAATCCCCATCCAGGAAGGCGATACGGTAGCATCGGCGCTTTATCGCGCAGGTCAGCGGATTTTCACTCGCAGCTTCAAATATCACCGGCCTCGCGGGTTGCTGTGCTGCTCCGGCCACTGTCCGAATTGCCTGATGAACGTGGATGGAATTCCCAACGTCCGGACCTGCATTACCCCAGCGCGTGGGGGGATGGCGGTGAAACATCAGAACGCGCGGCCCTCTCTGGATTTCGATTATCTGGCCATTGCTCAACAATTCGATTGGATGATGCCGGTTGGCTGGTACTACAAAAACTTCACCAATCCCCGCTTGTGGCATTTGGCTGAGTCGCAGATCCGCAAAGTGGCGGGATTGGGCGATCCTCCTCCGCCGGATGCTCCCGAGGCTGTATACGAACACGCCCACATGCAGGCCGGCGTGGCAGTGATCGGAGGAGGTGAAGCTGGATTGAACGCCGCACGCGAGGCAGCTTCCCAAGGGGAACGCGTGGTGGTGGTGGATGATCAACCGCGTACTACGCTGGGCGACTCTAGCTACACTCTTCTTTCCCGTTCCTACTGCTTCGGACTGTACGAAGGAAATCTGCTCGGCGTACTGCAATCGGAGCCGCATTCGGGTGTCCGAGAGCGTCTGGTCCACATCCGCGCGAAACGGATCGTAGTTGCAACCGGCGCGTATGAGGCGCCGCTGACGTTCAAGAATAACGATCTGCCCGGCATCATGTTATCCACGGCTGTCTGGCGCTTGATCCATCGGCACGGCATTCAGCCGGGAACCAGCGCCGTGATTATCTCGAATGAAACCGGGGATTCAGCCATTGCCGCGGAACTTCGCAATGTGGGGATTGCGGTGGTTGCGACGGTTCCTCCGAGTGACGTGCTGGAAGCTACCGGCAGCAAGCATGTCACTGGATTGCGTACCAGGCGCGGTAACTTCGCATGCGATTTAGTTGTAATGTGCGGGCATCGCATCCCGGACGCGGGATTGCTGTCACAAGCCGGCGCCAAATTGGAGTGGAGCGCTGAAGCGGGCGCTTTTGTACCAACTGAGCTTCCGCCCAACATCACAGCGGTGGGAGACGTAACGCACGCACTCGTGCGTGCCGCATCGACACTCGTGTCGATGCCCAACAAAAGAACATTCGTCTGCTTCTGCAACGACGTCACTAGCCAAGACATCTGCGACAGCATCGCGGAAGGCTTCGATCACATTGAGCTTCTGAAGCGCTACACGACAACCACCATGGGTCCATGCCAGGGGCGCATGTGCCAGCTCCAGGCTATCGGCATTTGCGCGCGAGAGACTGGCCGCGAGATTCAAGAAACCGGCGTAACTACATCCCGTCCTCCGAATCCCGGTGTCACGTTGGGCGCACTCGGCGGCGCGCGCCACCATCCCATTCGCCGCACGCCCATGCACTACCAGCATGAGGAGTTGGGAGCGGTGTGGATGGACATGGGCGATTGGAAACGTCCCCGCTATTACAAGAGCGCTCAGACGGAACGAGAATCCATCCTGCGGGAATATAACGCGGTGCGGCAGGCTGTGGGAGTAATCGACGTGAGCACGCTGGGCAAGTTGTCGCTCAAGGGTCGCGACACCGGGAAGTTACTGGATAAGGTTTACACCAACCGGTTTTCGGACTTGAAGCCGGGGCGGGTGCGATATGCGGTGTTGTGTGATGAAGCCGGGATCATTCTGGATGACGGCACTATTTCAAGAAAGGATGAAGATGACTTCTTCATTACCACCACTACTGGGAATTTGGAATTCATGGAGCAGTGGCTGGAATGGTGGCTGGCAGGCGCGGGTTGGGACGTTCAGACGAGTAATTTGACGTCGGCATTGGCGGCCGTGAATCTTGCGGGCCCTAAGGCGCGGGATGTATTGAGCGCTCTTACTAACTGCGGTCTTTCCAACGCTGAATTCCCTTACATGGCCTGTCGCAACGCGGAAGTAGCGGGCGTTCCCGCGCTTTTGATGCGCATCGGATTTGTCGGCGAAACCGGGTGGGAAATTCATTACCCCGCGGAATCCGGCGAACATCTTTGGAGCGCTCTGATGGATGCGGGACGGCCTTTCGGGATTTGCCCGTTCGGCGTGGAAGCGCAGCGGCTGCTCCGCTTGGAGAAGCGCCACGTTATCGTTGGCGTCGACACCGACGCGCTCACCAGTCCATATGAAGCCGGCATGGCGTGGGTGGTGAAGCATGATAAGGACGATTTCATCGGAAAATTCGCTCTCGGCAAGTTGGCCAGCGCGCCGGCACAGCAGAGTCTGGTGGGATTCACGATGAACGCGAATGAAATTCCCGAGGATGGCGCCGCGATCCTGGTAAATGGCGCGCTGGCTGGACGCGTTACCAGTGCGCGGTATTCGCCCGCTGTCGAGAAAGCCATCGGACTCGCATGGGTTCCGGCCGGGGCTGCTGCGGAAGGAGCCCAGATCGAGATACGCGTGGCCGGCGCGCCCGTTCGAGCCACCGTCACGCAGCGCGTTTTCTATGATCCGGACGGCGCTCGACTGAGAATGTGATGAAGCGATCGGCATTACATCGATGGCATGAGAAAGCCGGCGCGACGCTGGCCGAAGAAAACGGCTGGTATGTACCATTTCGTTATTCGAACGCAGAGCAGGAGGCTGGGGCGGTTCGCGGGAGTGTTGGCATCTGCGACCTGAGCCACATCCACGAACCGCTTTCTCCGTACGCGCGTTTCCTGATTGCGGGACCCAACACACGGGCTGTTTTGAGCAAACTTACCTCACTCAATCTTGACCTGACCACTGCATACGGCTCCGTGGCACACGTGCGAAGCCTGGTCACGCGCCACGAACTTGGTTTCCTAGTGATGGTTCCGCGCGACTATGCCGAATCGGTATGGGAATCTCTTCTCGACGCCGGCGAAGAATTCCACATCACAGTATTCGGCCTGGAAGCGTCGAGGAGGCTGGAAGCTTGACGGAGAGAATGTGGAGGCCGCGTTCACTCCAGTCATCCTATGACGTCGTCATCATCGGAGCTGGGATTCACGGGCTTGCCACTGCTTACTACCTTGGCAAGCGTCATGGAGTGAAGAAAATCGCGCTGCTCGACAAGGGCTATCTCGGCAGCGGCAACAGCGGCCGCAACACGGCTATCCTGCGATCCAACTATCGCACTCCGGAAGGCATTCCCTTCTATGACGCATCGGTGAAGCTTTATGAACAAATGTCTCAAGAGCTGGGATGGAACGTCCTGTTCAGCCAGTGCGGACATCTGACGCTGGCGCATACGGATTCCTCTCTCATCGGGCTGCGCGTGCGCGCGGAAAATAATCAGGTGCTCGGCGTGGACAGCAAGCTCATTTTCCCGGATGAGATCAAGCGGATGGTGCCTGCGATCGACATCAGCAGCCGCGCGCGGTTCCCGATTATGGCGGCGCTCTATCACCCGCCGGGCGGCGTAATCCGTCACGATGCAGTGGTGTGGGGCTATGCCCGCGCCTGCGATCGCATGGACATCGAGATTCATCCCTATACGGAAGTGACCGGCATTCGCGTGGAAAAAGGCCGCGCGCTCAGCGTCGCAACCACGCGCGGTAATGTCGCCGCTGGGGCGGTGCTCAACGTCACCGCGGGATGGGCGTCCACCATTTCAAAAATGGCCGGCGTTCCGCTGCCCATCGTGTCCCACCAATTACAAGCCTGCGTTACCGAACCTTTGAAGCCGTTTCTTGATAAAGTCATCGTCTCGGCGACACTGCACGTGTATGTCAACCAGACCGACAAAGGGGAACTGGTGCTGGGCGCGGAAATCGATCCTTACCAGAGCTACAGTATGCGTTCCACGCTTCCAACGCTCGAACAGATCGCTGGCCACACGCTGGACCTGTTTCCGCAACTGCACGGCCTTCGCATCCTGCGGCAGTGGGCTGGCGTATGCGATATGACGCCGGATTACGCCCCGATTATTGGACGCGCGGAAGAGGTGGAAAATTTCTACATGGACGTTGGCTGGGGCACGTACGGATTCAAGGCGGGGCCCATTGCCGGGAAGTGCACGGCGGAACTGATCGCCACGGGCAAGACGCCGGGATTGATTCAAGCTTTTTCGCCCGGCCGTTTTCGCGCGGGCCGGTTGGTGGGAGAAAAGGCAGCCGCGGCAGTTTCTTCATAACCCGAAAAGAGGACCATCATGAAGATTGATGAAGTCAGAAGGCTGGTGCGAGACAAAGGAATCGAATATTTCTTCTGCTCGTTTGTGGAAATGAGCGGCGTGCCGAAGGCCAAGCTGGTTCCCGCAACCAACCTGGAAGAAATGGCGTCGGAAGGGGCGGGATTCGCGGGATTTGCGGCGGGCGACCTGGGTCAAGGGCCGCACGATCCTGACGTGGTCAGCATTCCCGACTTCGAATCGCTTGCGATTCTTCCATGGAGGAAGAATGTCGCTTGGGTGCCTGGCAATCTACACGTGGACGGAAAACCCTGGAGCTATTGCCCGCGCACGATTTTGACGCGGCAGATTGAGAAGGCGCGCCAGAAGGGTTACATCTTCAACGTCGGCGTTGAGCCGGAATTCATGTTGCTGAAGAAGAATGCAACGGGAGAATACGAGCCGTGGGATTCGTTGGACACTCTCGGAAAACCCTGCTATGACATGCGCGCGTTGTACCGCAACCTGGACATGATGACCACTCTGCTGGCCCACATGCAAGAACTCGGCTGGGGCCCGTATGCCAGCGATCACGAGGATGCCAACTGCCAGTTCGAAATCAATTGGTTGTACTCAGACGCCCTACGCACCGCCGACCGGCATACGTTTTTCAAGTGGATGGTGCGAACGGTGGCCGAAGCCAATGGCTTGTGGGCGACGTTCATGCCCAAACCTTTTTCTCATCTGACCGGCAATGGCGCACATTTCCACTTGAGCCTGGCCGACGCGGATACGAACAAGAATGTCTTTCTGGACTCCGCAGATCCGCTAGGGCTTTCCGAAATCGGCCGCTGGTTTATGGGCGGCGTGCTGCATCATGCCGAAGCGCTGACCGCCATCACGGCGCCGTTGGTGAATAGCTACAAACGGTTGATCCGCGGAGCTCCACGCTCAGGCGCGACGTGGGCGCCTGTCTACGTGACATATGGCCGCGCCAACCGAACGCAGATGATTCGGATTCCTGGTCCAGGCAGGATTGAGAATCGCACTGTGGATGGCGCGGCTAATCCTTATTTGGCATGCACGGTGCTGCTGGCGGCCGGTATGGATGGAATCGAAAACAAAATCGATCCGGGTCCCATGAACCAAGACAATCTCCATGAGATGTCTGAATCCGAGTTGAAAAAGCGAAACATTCGCTTCCTGCCGACGACGCTGCGCGAAGCTCTGGACAAATTCGCCGGGGACACAGTGCTTCAGGAAGCGCTCGGCATCGACTACGCACAATACTACCGGCGCGTACGATCGGAAGAATGGCGCGCCTATCACCAAAGCGTGAGCGCCTGGGAAATCGAGAACTATCTGAAACTCTATTGAGGGACGTCACGGCGCCTGTTCAGCGGCCACGGAACAGCCACAGCTTGATCGGCTGATACAGCAAATAGATCACGCCTATGGCTAACCAGATGGTTGAGCTGACGGAGAACATTCGAGCGGTGGTTCTCACTTCGGGCGTGCGGTCTAACTGAAGCAGCGGGCCACTTTCATTCGCGGCGGTCCGGTCGTAGAGAAACAAGGGAGCCGCCGCAAAGAGCGCGAATACCGGGAACCAGACACCGGTGATGACGACATTCGCCTGCTTAATCTCCCCACGCATGAAGAAAGAAAGGGACTGGACCACCTCGGCAAGCGTCAACGCCGCAAGCGCGAAATGACGAATGGCGAGGGCGCGTCCGGCGGACCGCAAGCCGGTCATCAGATCGCGCGAGCGCTGAATGGCCGCCTTTCCCGATAGCTTCTCGACCACGCACACCACCGGCCAGAGGCAATCGCCGGTTACCCAGCCGGGTCCGTAGAACAACACCGATCGGGCCTGCGTTGCCACCAGAACCGGAATCATCCGAACCAGTTTCCAGAAGACTCGGAACGCCAGGAACCTTCTGATGCGGACCTGTTCGTCCATTGCCATTAACGCCGCCGCGGCGCGCAGCAGGTTGTCGGAAAAAATGAAAAGACCCGCGGCCACGAGCGGGACCAGGACGATTCGCAGGGCGTCAACCCGCAGCAGTTTCCCGCTGAAAGCAACCAGCAGACCCGCTATTGCTAAAATCGTCGCGTAAATGGGCATCACCAGGAGCGCATTAGCCCCGAGATGTTGCAGCAGAAATGCTTTGGATCTCCGCAGCGCGAGAAACTCGACGTCCAACGCGTTGTGGAACCGGCGCGTAAACGCGATCGCGGATGCCGGCCGATCCGCGGGATTTCGCGCCAGACCGGCGACAATGGCGTCCGATACGTCACGCGGAATCTTGCGGACGGCCGCGGGCGGAACGAGTATACCGTGCTGATGATATTCGAATAACTCGCTCGGCGTTCCGGTGAAGGGCAGTGCGCCACATACCAGTGAGTACGCCACGACGGCCAAGCTGTAGATGTCGGAGCGGAAATCCACTTCCTTTCCAAGCGCCTGCTCGGGCGACATATAGCCAGGAGTTCCGAGCAAGCTTCCTGGCATGGTTTGCGCGCCTGCGCTGCTGTCGAACGATCCAGAAGACGGATTCGAGGGAGTTCCTACGATAGCGATTGTCTCACGCTCTTGCGGCACGTCCATCGCCATCGTTTCGAATTCGCTACCCTTTGGGAAGTTGTCTGGAGGGGCCGCGGTGATCGGATCACTCGTCTCGGGCACTTCCGGGACGGACACAGCCCAATCACCCAGCAAATTCACCTTGGCTACTCCAAAGTCGAGCACTTTCGCCGTGTATCCGCCGCGGCCGTTTGGTTCCAGCCAGATGTTGTCGGGTTTCAGATCGCGATGGACGATTCCGTGCCGATGTGCTTCCGCAAGGGCCAGTCCAATCTGATCCAGAAGGTCCGCGATCAACTGCAGCGCAATAGTCGGGTTGGCTTTCTGGAAATCCGAAAGGGTCTGCCCGTCGAGAAACTCCATCACCAGGTACGGCATGTCGCCGCCAGCGGCTTTTGCGATGCCGAAATCGGTGACGTTGACAATATTCGGATGACGCAGGCGTCCACAGGCCTGCGCTTCGCGCTGGAAACGGGCCAGAAACTGCGGTTCCGCCGCCCACCTTGGAGCAATCACTTTGACGGCGACGACGCGAGTGGTTCCGAGATGCGTCGCCAAGTACACATTCCCCATTCCGCCTGCGCCCAGTTGTTTGTCGATTCGGTATTTGGCGTCGAGAATTTCACCGATCATCGAAGAGTCCAGCCGTCATCATAACAATCGCTAGATCGCCGCATAGGCAACTTCGGCGTGGGCCTGGGCGTGGATATGATCCGGAGAGACCGGCTTTGTCGACCGCGAACGCTGCTTCTGCGCGAGTGGTTCGTTTGGTCGGGGCGGGGCGATTTGAACGCCCGACCCCCTGCGCCCAAGGAAGCACAGTCCACTGCGATGGGAACCTATCAGGTGCCACAAAATGGGAGAAAAGCTCAATAGATACAGGGCTTGCGCGGGAGTTGCATAACGGTCATCGCGTGGGTTGCAGCGGGTTAGCAACCCTTGGTAACCGGTCTCGTTTGAAGTTCCGTGTGGACATTCGTGTGGACGGATCGGATCAAGAGACTTCCCTTGCAGGTGCAGCTTCGCGAGCAGGCTCATCCGCCACCTTGCGACCTTCCAAAGATGCGACCGCGTCCCGTTTCGCTTCCATCCGAATGTGCGAGTAATGCTCCAACATCTGGCGGCTCACATGCCCTGCGATGGACATGAGGGTTTGGTCTGGCACACCGGCTTCGGCCAGCTTCGTGATGCAGTGATGCCTCAGGTCGTGGAAACGTAGCCCTTTGAGATTCGCCTTCCTCGTGAGATTTCTCCAAGCCGTCCGCCAAGTCTTCATGGGCTTCGTGAAGTCGAAACCGCTACCCTTTACAGGATCTGTTTTCCTAGTGTGCCGAAAAATTGCCGCCGGGAACAAGTAGTGAGTTGGATCAGCTGTACCGAGTTTCAGGAGGATGGAAATGGACAGACGCAATTTTTTACTCTCCGGGACCGTCTTAGTGTCCGCCGTAACGGCTCGCGCACAAGATAAGAGCGCAAATCTGGAAGTTCAAGTGAGCTACACCGGCTCCGGCCCGGTAGACGAATCGCACAAAGTATATGTCGTGCTTTGGGACAACCCGAATTTCGTAACGGAGGAGGCGGGTGCCCCACCAATCGACCTCAAAGGAGTCCCTTCGAAGTCGGCGTCCGTTCAATTCGACGGCGTCCAAATGAACCCGGTGTATGTGAGCATGGTCTATGATCCAAGCGGAAAGTGGGACGCTCAAAGCCCACCGCCTGCGGGATCATCTCTTGGCTTCTATGCGAAAGAGCCTGGAAAGCCAGCGCCGATAAAGCTTGAGGCGGGTAACACCACAAAGATCTCCGCGACGTTCGACGATTCTGTCAAAATGAAGTAGAGAGGTTTTCAACAGGCCCTGAAGCGCTATGACCGGGCCAGGTCGAGTCCGTCGCGAACTGAAAAAACTGCGAAATACTTTCGTGACATCTGCATCTAACTACCCAGAGGGAAATTACGATGGAGAAGCCACGGACCATCAAACTCTCGTTCCTCCGACAGGACGGAAGGCGGGACGGGACGGAATTGGAACACTGTACACTGAGCGAAGCGCGTGTCCTGGTTTGTCGTGCCCTCCGGAACGCTGACGGGGCCTACACCGAAGCGGACATCTGCATCGCGAGTGCGTACACCGAAACGATTCCCCTAGCGGCGGCAGAGCTAGAGTTGGCGTCTGCCTAGAAGGTACCAATCGTCAATCTCAATCGGGGAGCCGCAAGGCATCTCGCCGCTCGCTTCTATGCCGATGCTGCTCCAAATCTCTCGGTCCTTCGGAGCTGTGTCGAAACTGCAACGGCCCGCTCTTCAAGGTCGCGAAGGAATATGAGCACGTGGACTCCTTCGCAGGTTCCCTCGACCATTCCAACAGTATCCGGTGAAGAATCCATGCAAAGGACCACGGACTCCTTCGCGAGTTCCGTCAGCCGAGGGTGTCCTGTTTCGCCGGTGACGACCGTGATTGGTTCAGTTAGCCGGTAGGCTAGATCCATCGACGACACTCTCTGCTTCGGCGATGTTATCACGGAGTTAGGAAAAATACGAGATGGCCGTTTGGCCAATGGAACAAAAGACGAATACTGCCGCTGGATCGTGGCTGAGAGTTTCCGTCGCGGATATGGATGGTATCGAGTTTCTTTCACGTTGTCCTAACATGCAAAAAACTTGTACTTTGTCGGACGGTATGCTTGCCAGGCTTTGATCCCTACCGGCCAATCGTGGTGATTCTGGGAGTGTTCGGGTTTGGCTCTCAAGGTGCACAATCGCCACGCCCCGTATGCGCGAGTTCAACACCGCATGGTTAGCTTCCGAACACAATCGGCTGCACAACATCGAACTGTGGCCTGATAGCCCCCGCAAGCAAATTGCACTCAGTGCCGTCCAATCATCTCTGGATAGCCTTTCGCGTCACTCAGCAACCGAACAGGGAAAGTTCATCTGCTTCCTCTGTCAGAGGACAAGCGCGAATCTGAGGGCTATGGAGCCACGGAGGGGCATGTCGCACGCCACTAACTTTGCTGGCACGCTAGCGTTGAGACGTTAAGCAGAACAAAGGTTCCGTCGAGGCGGTCCGGGAGCTTGCCATCATACTCTTCGAGGTCTGGTCTCGGCAGCCGCGATTATGCAGCGTTGGGTTTGATCTGAAAGAGTTTGCCTCCGCCAACTATTTCCATGATCTTCACGCCGATGGAATACTTGCGTGGTCCGATCTTTTGACAGTAACGAACTTGGCCCACTACGATCACGCGGTCCCACCTTATTTCTACCGACGCGCCGACCTTCACAACTCTGGAGACGGTCACGCGGAGACCCGATTTCGACGCGCTATCGATCTTGCCCGGAATCGGAGTCACAACGGAAACAACGACGGGCTGATCGGCTGCAAAACGCGGTTCGGTTCGACGATCCGACATCTATCTTCAAAATCGGCCATCGCGGAGCTTTCCTTTAAGAGACCGGACCTGGAGAGTCCGACGGTAAAACGCAAACCTCGGTTTGGTTAAGCTTGCACCATGCCCCTCACCCAAAAATCCATCACCGCC
>PMUN01000041.1 GCA_003166875.1 Bryobacterales bacterium
TTTTGAAGGAAGCTGATTCCGTGCAACCTGCTCGCCGTTTGCCAATCTGTTTGCCAATCGGCGCACGTGCGGGATGCCGTGTTTAGACCGGGTCACGAATCTCGAAATAAAACCAAGCCGCTTTGGGACACTCCCCGCCGAGCTAATACTTTCATAGAGAAGCGACCAATTCTGAAATCTTCCGGAGTGGACTTGCGGTCCACAAAACAACGTGCGCGCAGGCGGCACTGCGAAAATCAAGCAGGCAAACACTCACTCTCGACGCATGGCTTCGAAATTCATCGCCGTCTTGCTTGTCGCCTCCAGCGCCTGGGCACAAAGCGCGGCAGATACTCAAAAACTCCAGGATGCAAAAGCGCGAGGCTTCAGCATTGCCGCGGATACGTCCGTGGGCGGAAACGTCACGGTGGAAGCCGTTCTGCTGCCCGCTTCCGTTTCGAAAACGCTCTTCGGCAAGGCGATCTCGAACCAGTACGCGGTTATCGAACTTACCATTTCCAACAAGAGCCAGGATGCCACCCTCATCGTTCACAGCATCTTTATTGACTATTCTGAATGGCTATTGAGCGGAACAGCCAAAGCCTTGGCGGCCGCTGGATTGCCCGGGCAGGCCGTCCCTGTGCCATCGACAGCAAATCCCCAACCGGCCGAGCCCACGACATTCCAGTCCTTCCAATCAGCCACGTCCAATCAACTAGCCAGCGTTGAATACCGAATTGCTCGAGGCGAAGCGCTGGATGCGCAAGCATGGACATCCCGAAACTGGACCATGCGCCTGCTTCAGTTCCTGGGTGTGATCGCGACAGGGTCTGAATTCACGTTCAAAGAAACCGGCATCGTGAAAAGCATTGGCGCTTTCACGGGCCAGGTGGTTCCGGCGGCACAAGTCCTTTGGCCGGACGGAACCGTAGCCCAACTGGACAGAATCAGCGATTTCGGCTTCCGGGCAAACAAGGTGATTCCCAAAGAAGCATCCGATATCGTGATCGCTTTTTTTCCGCTCGATCGGTTTATTACGCCGGAGTTGAAGAAGCTGTTCCTGGCGTCACCGGCGGTGTTCTTCGTCCCCGCAGCCGCCTTAGTAGATAAGACTGTGAGGGGCCAGATCATCGGAGTTCTTCAGCGCCTGGTGGGCGCCGCCCAGGTGAGACCCGATGACAGTGTCGAGGCTCTATTGTCGAACTCCAAGATCAAAGGCCTGCTGGATGGCATCAGCCTGAACAAGATTCGTGTTCAGGTAGGCGGAGTTCTTTCCGTCGATATCGACACGGTCCCGGCCAAAATCGACTCGGTGAAGTTGGACGACCCCACCGCCCGGTGGGACGGCACGCATCCGATCACCGGTGTGATCCAGGGAGCTCTTCTCTCGAATGGGCAACCTGAGATAGATGAGTCCAACCAATATGGCATCACCATCGACACCGCGCCGAATCAGTCATCGAGTGATCAACTGCGCTTCACGTTACATCTCTCAGAAACGGTGGCTGCCGGAACCGTGTTGCATTTCCGCGTGATAAAAGCGAAATACTCCAGAAGCATCGATAGCGGTCCAGTCCTGGTCACAGTTCCTGGTTCATCAACCTAGTGGGCTGTCGGCACAAGAACTTTAGTATCGAAATCCCATTGCGTTCGCATGAGTGCGAACGCGGCACGTAGCGCACGCACTTCTCCAGTGCCGCGTCGCCACTCCTGGCGACGNNACGGTAGTAGTAAAGATTCAGCGACGACAGCCCACTAATCGGGCTCAAGCATGCCACCATGTCTCGTTTTCCAGCGCTTTTACGCTTATACAAGTTGAAGCGAGGAAAAACTAAGATCGCCACGCACATCCTTCCGCCGAATTACATCCATTGACAACACAAATGTGTGTATGATGTATTCCTGCCTCTACATAGATTGGAATAGCCAGCGCCATGAGAACTTTGTTGCCAACGATACTCCTAGTCATTGCACCGGTGATTTCTCTTGCGGCTCAGAAACAGCCGGTCAAAACTCCGCCCTCCACCACGAAGCCGCCGGCAGGGAAGTACCTCACGGCCATTTGCACGCTACAACCAGGTTCGGCTTCGCCCTGTGCATCATTGACCAGCCAGGAGCCTCGAAAGACGCCGGAGAATTTGAAGGCCCAAACCATAACCATGAAACTGGATTGCGAGCCAACCGGGCCTTGCATTCCGGCTTACCCGGTGAAGGCTGGCGCAAAGTTCAAATTAAAGGCAACGTCCACATCGGGCCTGCCCGTCGAGGTGAAACCAGTGTCTGGGGAAGCTACGATCTCGGGAAGCGGCTCCTATGACGTTACGCCGCAAGCGCCAGGGAAACTCGTTCTCGAGGCATCGCAGGAGGCCCTCGAGACAGGCGGCTCCAAATATGCCAAGGCGCAGCGGGTAAGGCTTTCGCTCGACGTAGTGGATTCGGATGCCGATCCTCAGTCCGAAGCGGTTACCTGCGCGCGCTTGTTCCCCCCTTCCACAACTCCAGTAGCAGTATCAAGTCTCGACGCGCCTACCATGGTCAGCCTGCTAGGCGATCCCAAACCTCTCACGCTGGTTGCACAGGGAAAAGCTACGATCCTAATCTATTCGACAGTTACTCCGGTCCCCGATCAAGCCCTCAAGGATATCGAGGCCTCCATCAAGACGCTTCTCAACAGATCGGCCACCGATTTCGGCATCACTCCGGCGAATCCGTTCAGCGTGGAACTTTCCATCCCGCATGCGGCAGCGCTCGGCGACCTCGCTACAAGATTTTCCGGTCTCAGCTACCAGCAATTCAAGATCGAAGACGTCGGGACGGATAGAGTGCGAATCAGCGCTCCGTCACAACCGGATTGCAAGGTCTGGAGCGCTTTCCTGTCCGATGTGCAACACGCGTCTTGGCAACTTACTTCTGAGCCGCCGGATATGAAGTTGTTCTATCTCAATTCTTCGGATGTCAGCACCGCATTTGGAACCGTGGCCGGATCAAGCGGCGGCAGTGGCGCGGGCGCGGGTGGGACATCGGGGACGGGCGGGACCGGTGCCGCAGGCAGTGGTTCCGGGTCAGGCGGTGGCTCGGGAGCGGCCGGCGGCGCTAGTGGTGCGTCCGGAAGCGGATCAGCCGGCAGCGGAGGCGCCGCTTCGCCAACTCCGGCGGCGGGAGCCGGCGTGGGCTCGGCGGCGGGCGCACCGTCGAATACCGCAACCATTTCCATCACGCAACCGCCAGGCAGCACCATTGATTTCGAATCCACGACCGGCGATTGCAGCGCGGGTGGCACAACCGGCGGATCGTCGGGGTGCGCCGGCTCGAACCCTTCCGGGGCGGGATCCAGCGCCGGACAAGCCTCGTCCGCTAGCGCGAGTCCCGCAGCAGCGCACACACCAGCCGCAGCTCCGAAGCCCGCTACATCCTTGGCGGGCATCGGCCAGGATCTGCTCCTGTTCTCCGATGCAACTCCCGGCGACGATGCGGCCATCGTGGAAAAGAAACGAGTGCTCGCTATGCTGGACCTTCCCAGGCCCGAGATGATCATAAACGCCTGGGTGATGCAGAATTCAACCACCGATCCGGTGGCGATGGGTGGGTTTAACAACATTGTGCACAGGATCGTAACGAACAATAACGACGCGCTNNGTCGACAAGTTCTTCTACAAGTACGTTTCGGGACGCTACATTGCTGAGCCAATGGTCCAGCCGGCTCCCCAGACGGCGGACCAGGCGGCCCAGCAGGCATTGGACTTGACGCAACGTAGCTCGCCACTCGACCCGGTTCGGAAACAGCTAGGTCTTTGTGAAGAGAATCGATACTGTCTCGGTTATGCCAATATCTTCCAGCCTCTCAAGCCGCGGCTCACCGATCTACTTCTGGCCGTGATCGCCGCCAAGGAACCCCTGGCCGTGGTCACGACAGCCGTTGGTGAGATGGAGAAGCCAATTCCCGGCCCATCCTCTGAAGACAGCGAGTTTCACAAACAAATGGCAAAAGCTCTCAACCTGAAACCCGGCTTAAACGAGGCAACTAAGGAGGACAATTGCGAAGTGCAAGACCTGCGGCAAATGCAAAGGAAGACGCCCGGCCGCGGACGCGCGCCGCTTCAACTGCAGTGCTTCCAGGCTGCCGCCGTGTCCTTGCTTGCGAAGCCGCCCGAGTCGCCATCCCCTTCTGCTCTCGGTCTCATGCGCGCCGCGATTGCCGACTTTCTCTTCAACTACAAGCTCAGCCAACAATACCCCCATCAGTTTGCTCCTTACGATCTCAGCCAGAGCGCCGACGCGTTGAACACCGCTCTCAGCCCTCTGATTGACGCCTTCAATCGCGATATCTCCGCCTATCAGACGTATTTGCGCGCGGAACTCTCCATTGAAGTAAACGAGTTCAATGCACAGCACGATCACCGCGTGATCAAGCGGATTTTTGGATCGGACAAGCCGTCATTCTTCAACGATGGCCTGGTGACTGTGCGGACAATTTCCGGAAAATACACCACTGTTGATACGGCTTCCCAGAGTTTCCTGGACGCCAGCACTGCGCCCGAGCTTTCCGATCTGGCGAACGCAATCACCGGCGCCACGCCGCCCGGAGGAACAAGCAACCTGACAGCCAAGGGTAAGCTTGCGCCGAACATTCTCGACAATCTCTCCTTCAATGAGGCGCAGGTGTTAATAGGAGCTTTGAAGTCGTATCAAACCACTCAAGCGCAGATTGGGCGCGGCCTAACGGTGGATGCGATTCCGCGCAGCCTCAACGGGGCATCCTCGGCCGAGATCGACGTAACGCTTAACGCCGATGAGAGCGCGGCGCCAACCTATTATGGCGGCATGCATGCCGGCAGTGACTTGAATCTGTCGCGTGTGGCGAAACACGACACCTCAACGCGCGTGCGGGTTGAATCCATCAAGCTATTCGAGGTATCGTCGTTCTCCGCCATTCTGCAGCGCTCGCGGCCTCGCTTCCCTCTGATACCGCCGTTCGTCGAGCTGCCTTATATCGGAACCATAGCCGGTATCCCGTTGCCCGCCGCCAAGGAGTATCACAACAGTACAGCCATCCTCAGCGCGATTGTCGTGCCGACGGCCGCAGATCTCGCCTATGGACTTACCTTTCAGAGCGACCGCGTGGTGGATCCCTCCGGTGCTTGCCAGTGGCCCACCATTGTTGAGCAAAAAATAGAACAGCCGGCGAAACCGTTCTGCCAGCTCCGCAGGGCCCTCTCTCTGTCCGATATCGACAAACAACCGATCCGGAACTTTCACAAGGCTGTGATCCACTGCTTGTCTACGGATATGATTGCGCCAAATTCCAGCTTGGAAGGCGTCCCGGCCGAGCACGCATGCGACAACCTTGTTTTCGGAAAGGTGCTTCACGATGCCAACTGACGTTGCCAGTTTCCCAGAAGTAGCCGCCGAAGAAGCAGCGCAGATTCGTGTACGAAGGTCCCAAGCGCTCCCGAAACACCTCCGCAACCACGAACATTTCGGGATCGGTTTGTCCGGCGGTGGGATTCGCAGCGCAACCCTCAATCTCGGCATCCTGCAGGGGCTGGCGGAAAGAGGCTTGCTGCCCTACATCGATTACCTTTCCACCGTTTCTGGCGGCGGATATATCGGAACCTGGTTGCACTCGGTGATTTTGAGATATGGAAAGGGCCAACCCGCTGAGGCTGCCAAGTTGCTTTCTCCTAAAGATCATCCGATCCCTGGTGAGCCCGACCAGGATCCCATCACGTTTCTTCGCAAGTACAGCAGCTACCTCGCTCCGGAAATGGGTCTTTTTAGCGCGGACTTCTGGGTAATCCTGGTCATCTGGTTCCGGAACATGATGTTGAACCAGCTGATTCTGATCTCGTTTCTGGCATGCATCTGTTTAGGCGCCGTTAGCATTGGATTCTTGGGCAACCAGCTGACAGAAAATCCCAATTACTTTTGGTTGCTGGGGTTGGCGGGTGTTTGCACGCTTATTGTGATCACCGTGGCCGCGAATGGTGTTCGTGGCGTAACAGAGCACACGAAGTGCCAGGACGATCCGAAGCGCAAGGGTTCACCGCAAGGCCCTGGCAACAGGAGCGTGGGCCACGCCGCTGTTCTAACAGTCGTCGGCGCGTTCCTCATCGCGTGTGGCCATTCGCGGTTTTCGGAACTTTGGAATGCCAAAGACCTGCAGTGGCCTGAGCTGATTGGATTCGCGATCCTGACAAGCCTGTCCTTCGCCGTTCTTCAGGTGCGCGGCGGCTTCGTGGCCTGCTACAACGCGCGGCAGCGCAAACGTTCGTTCGCGTGGCCTTTGGTTCTCCTTTGTTCCGGCGTGGCGGGAATCGTGACTTCCGCCATGCTTGTCGGCGCCGCCATCTGGATGGACACTTGGACCGGTTTGGACGGTACCCACTGGAATGTCGTCGCCTGGGGGCCTCCGCTGATCATGCTGATTTGGATCGCGGGCGCTGGCCTGCACATCGGAATGATGGGCGGAGACTTTCCTGACTTTGCCCGCGAATGGCTCGCGCGCACCGGCGCATATATCGTCATCGGCGCGTTCTCCTGGGCGGTTCTTTTCTCCCTGGCCGTCTTTGGGCCGCAATGGCTCTCGGCTTTCGCGCTGCATAACGGCAAAAAGGTCGCCGGACTGATCGGCACCTGGATCGCGACCTCGGCCGGAGGTGTATTCGCAGGGAAGAGCGCGAAAACCAGCGGTTCCGAGGGAGATTCGAAAAGCAGTGCCACGCTGGAATGGATTGTTAAGATCGCGCCCGCGGTATTTATGATCGGAGTTCTGCTCCTGGTCTCGTTCGGCGTGCACGTCGCTATCGGAGCCTGGACCCATCCCTGTGACGTCATTCCACCGAAGGCGAACAATGCAGCGCCGCAGAGCGTCACCATCGCCGTGTCGGATTCGACTTCCCTGAAGCTTGAAACAGATGGCCAATCACCCATACCATCCTGGCTCACGTGGCTGGAACCGATCAACCGCACCTGGTGGCCCGTATTCAAATGCGCAAATCGGATTTGGGTGGTCGTACTAGTGGGAATCGCTGCGGGCATCGTTCTGTTGCTCTGCGCGCGTGTCAACATCAACGAGTTTTCGATGAATCACTTCTACAAGAACCGCCTGGTGCGCTGCTACCTGGGGGCCAGCCGCGGAAAATCGCGGGGTCCCAGCCGCCTCACCGGATTCGACTCGTGCGACGATTTGCCTCTGACGATGTTCCTCGCGGATCCTTCGAAGACTCGCGAGGAGTGCCAGAAGAACAAGCACAACTACTACGGGCCCTACCCGATTATCAACGGTACGCTGAATCTCGATCGCGGTTCCGAGCTCGCCAAACAGGAACGGAGAGGCGAGTCGTTCGTGTTTACCCCGCTCTATTCCGGATTCGATCCACCAGAGTCGCCGGATGACGAGGAAGCCATTATTGGCAATAAGCTCCAGAGGTATGGTTACCGGCAAACTTGCGGTTATATGCAGCATGAAGGACCCGGGATCGGTACCTGCATGGCGATATCCGGAGCGGCGGCGAATCCGAATTGGGGCTACCACACATCACCGCCGGTAGCGTTTCTTCTGACTGTGTTCGACGTGCGCTTGGGCTGGTGGGTGGGTAACCCCCGGCGAGATGATACCAGTGCTCAACCCGGTCCCAGATTTGCGCTGCGGCCGCTGCTCTCCGAGTTGTTCGCGCAAACCGACGCCCGCACCGCCTATATGAATATCTCTGACGGCGGCCACTTTGAGAATCTGGGTCTCTATGAATTAGTGCACCGGCGTTGCCGCTACATCATCATCGGCGACGGCGAGGAGGACCCGGATCTGACGTTTGAATCGCTCGGTGGCGCAGTGCGAAAATGCCGCGCGGACTTCGGCGTTGAGATTGACATCGACCCGCGACGCATCCGCCGCAAAGACGGTCTCAGCACAGTTCATTGCGTCGTCGGCACCATCGTCTATCCCGACACCGAAGACCGGCGAAAGGACACGAAGGGTTGGATCCTGTACCTCAAATCCAGCCTGACCGGAGACGAGCCGGAAGATGTGACCCAGTACCAGGCCGTTCATTCTACTTTCCCCCACGAGACGACGGCCGATCAGTTCTTCACCGAGTCACAATTCGAGAGCTATCGCCGCCTGGGCCAGCACATCGTCGAGTCAGCCTTCGGGAATGTGAAGTTGACTCCCGGGGATCCGAACGGGATTTTGAACGATCCGGCGGGTTTGGAACACCTGTTTGAATGCCTCTACCAGCAATGGTACCCGCTGACGGAGGTCGCGGACCAGGTCGGGACGCACCATACCGAAGCGTACTCCGCTCTGATCAAACGTCTCGAGGATCCAAGCTTGGCGCACCTGACCCCACAGATCTTCCTTGAGTATGATGTGGATTGTGCGGCGGAACCGAAGCCACAGACGCCGTCCGACCGTCAGAAAGAATTCTTCTTCTGTCTGGACGCGATTCAGTTAATGGAGAACGTTTGGTCCGACGTGCACCTGTTCAACCGGAGCAATCTGGAGAGTCCCAGAAACGGCGGCTGGATCAATGTTTTTTCCTATTGGGCGCGCCAACCGGCGTTCCAATCGGCTTGGAAGCAAGCCTCCTATACATACAATCCTCTGTTCCAGCAGTTTTTCGACGGCATGGCCAAAGGTCCTGGGCCGCAAAAGCAACCTCCGCCTTGTGGCGACCTGCCTCTCAAATCCTGAAGAATTCAAAAGCACCGGTCGCTTATGCTCGCGGTTCGGTAACGGAGCCGAGCCGCGACCGTGAGGGAGTCGGTGCTTTTTTTCACTCCTTCAGCCGATGACCTAGTTACGCCCAAAGCTCGGTGACAACCTTACCCTTAACCAACTCACGCGGCTGATTCAAATGATTCAGCACCTGCATATCCGGATCAATCCCCAGCGCGTAATAGGTTGTCGCCAGCAGATCGTTCGGATGCACCGGCTTGTCCTTGGGCGACGACGCAGTCTGGTCCGATTCGCCATACTGCGCGCCTCGAGCGATTCCGCAACCTGCGACAACGGCGCTGTAGCAGTAGGGCCAATGATCACGTCCATCCGGCGCATTCGAGTTGCCGGAAGTGCTCACGCCCA
>PMUN01000382.1 GCA_003166875.1 Bryobacterales bacterium
CTATTGTTGCGTCAGCCCTTAGGACATACGGAAGAACGGGAGTGGGAATGACTACATCGCCCGGGGGGGTGTTAGGTCGCCGAACCCAGCGCTATCGCCACCAGAGTCTTACAATATCCGCGCCTCTGCATGATACGCGCCTCTGCATGGCCAACTTTCTGGAGTCAACAGTACCACCCGCCACCAAGACATACAAGCTTAATCACCCTGTTCGAAACATTTACGTACTACTAGTTTCGATAGTGTTGGCAAGATTCCATTGGATCTCGGAAATCGTGCGGGGCTAGGCAGTTATTTCCGCCGGACGGAATCGCTATTGCTGCTGTTGTTCGGCCGCTTCCCGATCTGCTTCGGACGGACCCTCGTGCAATACGGCCGACCAGTCCTCGGATTCCATCTCGGTCTCGGGCGGCGGCGGTTTATCGGAAGGCGCTACTCGAACCGCGACGGTCAATTCACTTGAAGCCTCGCCCTTGAACACGCCCCGCGTGGGTGGAACATCGGCATAATCGCGGCCTACCGAGGTGCGAACATGGTGCTCGCCCGCCAGGATGTCGTTGGTGGGATCTAATCCCACCCAACCGATTCCGGGCAAGTACGCTTCCACCCATGCATGCGTGGCTCCCTCCGTGGACCGCACATGATCCCCAGCTTTGTGAAACAGGTATCCGCTCACGTAGCGGCAAGGGATTCCCATTCGCCGCACCAGCGCCAGCATAATATGCGAAAAGTCCTGGCAGACGCCCTTCCGGTTGCGTAGCGCATCATCCACCGGCGAATCCACGTGCGTACTTTTCGGCACATACGCGATGGCTCCAAACACCGCGGAGTTCAATTCCAGCACCAGCTCCAACGGATCGCGCAACCGGGCTTCCTGGGCGTCCGGCACACTGAGCTCCGACGCGAAGCTTTCCATGGATTCGGTCCAATGTGCGAATTGGCTGGGGGTGAGCATCTCCCAGAAATCGCCGCTGCTCAACTGAGCGTCCAATTGCCGCCAGGCGTCGTTCTCAAGACGCGGCGGTATGATTTCACCGGGCGCCACGTCCACTGTAGCCTCAGCGATGATCGTCAAATGCTGATGCGCGCTAGGAACATCGAAGTGATGCACCGCGTTGCCCAGGTAGTCGCGGTAATGTTGCACGCGCGTCCGGGGCGTTACCGTCACCTGAAAAGTCAGGCAGCGCTGCAATCCCTCCGAGCGCGGCTGCATCCGCAGCTCCATGGTGCTTTCGCTCACGGGCGACGAATAGCGGAACCGGGTGAGATGACGGATGGAATAAAACATCAGATTTCTAGGGCCGCCTCGACGGGATACGTAATGTAGACCTGGTTAATCCCCGCGTGAATATTGCCGCACAGCCTCCGGATGTTCAACGAGAACTCGTGCAGATTGCTCATGATTTCCTCGAGCGGCGTATAGCTGAGCGCCGCCGTGAGCCGTCCGGCAAGTTTGTCCAAACGATCTGGCTTCCGGGCGGTGGCTTCATGCACGGCTCCCAGTGATTTTCGCAATTGGTTCACCGCGAATCGAACCGAATGCGGGAACTCGTCGTTCAGCAACAGAAACTCGGCCACGCGTTCCGGCCGAAGGTCGGCCGTGTAGACCTTGCAGTACGATTCGAAAGCAGTGCAGCTTCGGAGCAGGCCGATCCATTCCATGTGTTCGGAAGCATTCATGGCTTCAGCCGACGGGCGGAAGAATTCCGCGAAATGCAGATCGATCAACCGGGCGGTGGCCTGCACGCGCTCCATGAAGCGGCCCATCTGGATGAATTGCCAGCCTTCGCCATGGATCATGGTGGAGTCCGTGATGCCCTGAAACAGATGCGCGCTTTGAACGACGGTAATCAACAAATCGTGCGGTTGCGCTCCCCAAAATTCGGGCGTGCCCATGCGTCTGGATTCGTGAAAGAGCCGGTTCAACTGCTCCCACATTTCCGAGCTGATCTGCTCGCGGACCTGGCGCGCATTATCGCGCGCGGCTGCAATCGAATCCACAATTTGATCCAGAGCATAGGACTGAGCAGCGGCAAAAGCATCGCCTTCCACCGGCTCCGAACTGCCTAAAGCCGCCAGGACGCGCCACCAACGCCGGTCTTGCGACGCCGGTTCGTGTTCCAGCATGAGGTTCAAATGCACGCCCGCGATGCGCGCGCAGTGTTCAGCGCGCTCGAGATAGCGGCTCATCCAATACAGGTTGTCTGCTACGCGTGACAGCATCAGCGGCGCCCAAATTCATTCATATAATACCCACGTATCCTTGCTCCCTCCGCCCTGGGATGAGTTCACCACCAGCGATCCTTTTTTCAAAGCGACTCGCGTCAAACCTCCCGGCACGATCCGCACCTGGTCGCCATAGAGAACGTAGGGCCGCAGATCCACGTGCCGCGGCTCAACCCGGCCATCCAGAAAACAAGGGGCGCGAGAAAGCGCGAGCGTCGGCTGGGCGATGTAGTTTCGGGGATCGGCCAGGATTCGCCCGCGGAAATCCTCGCGCTCCTCGGCCGTGCTGTAAGGACCAATCAGCATGCCATAACCGCCTGACTCACCGACCGCCTTCACCACATACTGATCCAGGCGGCTCAGCACATGCTGGCGCTGCGCGGGGTCACTGCAGACGAAGGTTTGGACATTGCTCAAAATGGGTTCCTCGCCTAGAAAATAGCGGATGATGCCGGGAACGTAGGCGTACACGGCCTTGTCGTCGGCCACGCCCGTTCCCAATGCATTGGCGAGCGTAACGTTGCCGGAGCGGTAGGCATTAAACAGCCCCGCCACGCCCAGCGAAGAATCCGGCCGGAATGCCAATGGGTCGATGAAGTCGTCATCCACGCGCCGGTAGATCACATCCACGCGGCGCAATCCGGCGGTGGTCCGCATATAGACGATGTTGTCGTGGACTGCCAGGTCGCGGCCTTCCACCAGCTCGATCCCCATCTGGCGCGCCAGGAACGCGTGCTCGAAATAGGCCGAGTTGAAAACGCCCGGTGTGAGCAGCACGATGTTCGGTTCACTTCGATCTTCCGGCGCCAGCGCGCGCAACGTAGCCAGCAATGTTTCGCTGTAATGATCGATGGAGCGCACGCCGGCCATGCGAAACAATTCCGGGAAGACGCGTTTCATCACGGTGCGCGACGTCAGCATGTAGGAGACGCCGCTCGGGACGCGCAGGTTGTCCTCCAGCACCGCAAAAGATCCATCCGGCAAACGGACCAGGTCCGAGCCCACCACCGTGATGTAGATGTTTTTCGGTACCTTGAATTCGCGCATCTGCCTGCGGAAATGCCGGCACGAGTAGACAATCTCGCTCGGAACCACGCCGGCCTTGAGCGAGCGGCCCTCATGATAAATGTCGCGCAGGAAAAGGTTCAGGGCCGTGATGCGTTGCGTGAGGCCGCGCTCGATGGTCTCCCACTCGGAGGCGGTGATGATGCGCGGCAACAGGTCGTTCGGGAAAATCCGTTCGGTTCCTTCCTCCCGGCCGTACACTGTGAAAGTGATGCCTTGGTGGAGAAAGGATATGTCCGCAGCCTGCTTCCTGCGCCGCATCTCTTCCACCGGCAGGCTGAGCAACATTTCGTACAACGCCCGATAATGCGGACGAGGCACGCCCTCCGCCTCGAACATCTCGTCATACGAGCCATTGAGCCAGTAACTCTGAAAACGCGTCTTGAGCAACGGCGGAATTTCGAATCCGGGCGTTCCCATGGGGTTCCCCTCTTCGACGTGGAAGGCTTTCAAATTTTATCATGCCCTGCGGCGGTCTGCTCCGCAGTGAGGCACGAACTCTCAGTTTGCCGCACCTACAATCTTGCGAACGCTACGGCGACAAAACCTTGCGTTCACAAGATTGTGAACGCGGCACGCACGATTACGTGCGCTACGGGTGCATTTGCGGCGCACCCGACGTTTGATGTACCATAAAGCTTTGCGGCTCTAGTGTCTGCCTGCTTAGCCCACATTTCAAAGCTCAACGAAGGATAGTTATGTACGCAGTGATTGAAACCGGTGGAAAACAATACCGCGTCGCTCCCGGCGACGTGATCGAAGTGGAAACGCTCGCGGGTGACGTGGGCGCAGAGATCGAACTCGGCCGAGTCCTCGCGGTGATGAACGATTCGAACGAGCTGGTTACCGGCTCCGCGCTCTCGGATGCTCGCGTGAAGGGCACCATCGCAGGCCATGGCCGCGGCACCAAAGTGATTGTGTTCAAGTTCAAGCGCAAGAAACAATACAAGCGGACCATCGGCCACCGGCAGAACTACACGCAGGTGAAGGTGGGCGAGATTCTGGCATAGGTGCAATATGGCGCATAAAAAAGGTCTTGGAAGTTCAAAGAACGGGCGCGATTCCAACGCGCAACGCCTGGGCGTAAAAGCCTTCGGCGGCGAACTGGTGACGGGCGGTTCGATCCTGGTGCGGCAGCGCGGCACACGCTACAAGCCCGGCGAAAACGTCGGCCGCGGCAAAGACGACACGCTTTTTGCGAAGGTCGAAGGCATCGTAGTTTTCCGCGATCGCGGCCGCAACGGCAAGTTCATCTCGATCCAAGAAGGGGACTAAGGCAAGGGACTAGGGGCTTGGGGCTGGGGACTCCTGAGAGTCTCTAGTTCGCTAGCTCCAGTCTTTCAGCCCCCAGTCCCAAGTCCCTAGCCCCTCCGCCATGTTTATAGATGAAGTCAGAATCCGCGTAAAAGCCGGGGATGGGGGCAATGGCTGCCTGGCGTTCCGGCGCGAGAAATACGTGCCCCGTGGAGGACCGAGCGGCGGCGACGGTGGACGCGGCGGCGACATCACCATGGTGGCCAGCACGCATTACAACACGCTGCTCCACTTCCGTTTTAATCCCGAACATACCGCCCAGCGCGGACGGCATGGCGAAGGCAGCAACCGCAGCGGCCGCGAGGGTGAATCCATTGAACTCTCCGTGCCGGTGGGAACCATCGTCTACGATGCCGATTCGGGCGAACTGCTGCACGATTTCACCCAAGCCGGCGACCGGTTCCTGGTGGCGAAAGGCGGCCGTGGCGGACGGGGCAACCAGCACTTTGCCACATCCACGCATCAGGCTCCGACCGAACATGAGGCGGGGCATCCGGGAGAAGCGAAATATCTGCGGCTGGAACTGAAGCTGCTGGCGGACGTCGGATTGGTAGGATTCCCGAATGCCGGAAAATCCACACTTATCTCCCGCATTTCGGCCGCGCGCCCCAAGATCGCCGATTACCCGTTCACCACGATCGAGCCGAACCTGGGTGTTGTCAGCGTGGATGATAGTACTTTCGTAGTGGCGGATATTCCAGGGTTGATCGAAGGAGCGCACCTCGGCCACGGTTTGGGCGTGCAATTTTTGCGGCACATCGAACGCACGCGGCTGCTGGTGCATCTGGTGGATGTCTCCGAGATCACCGGGCGCGATCCGGCCGAGGATTTCCGCATCGTAATGGGTGAACTGGCTAGCTTCAGCGAGAATCTGCCTAAGAAACCGATGTTTGTGGTGGCATCTAAAGTCGACGTAGCCCAAGATCCCCAGCGGATCGAGAGTCTGCGAGCGCTGGCCGCGAGCGAAGAAATGCCTTTCTTTGAGATATCCAGCGTGACGGGCCAGGGAATCGAGGATCTCAAGCGCGCTATGGCTCAAGAAATCTCCAAGCCTGCCGAAGAGGAAGTCAAGCAGACTAGTTAAATAAATCGCAGACGAGATCGTCTACGTGGAGGTTTCCATGTTAGGACTTATACAACCCCTGGACGGGTTGCTGCACTCGGCGGCGCAATTCAATCAAGCGGCCAGCAATATCACGCGAGCAACCCTTCCTTCTTCAAGCGGCCAGGATACAGCGGAATTAAGCACGGCCGCAGTAGCTATGGCGCAAGCCAAAAACAGCTTTGACGCTAATACCAAAGTGTTTAAAACCGTGGATGAAATGGACAAAACACTGATCAACGCAGTCGGATAACGCCAACGCTGCTTAGACGCCGGTGGAGACGGAGAGCTCCAGGTGGGAAGCAGCGTGCTGGCTGGATTCCTCGCTAAGCTTCCACGATGCCTTGAGAGCGGCCTCGCAGATCTTCCAGAGCCGCAAAGCATCGTCAGCTTCGGTGGGAGACTTATAGCGTGCGAGTTCGCGCTGGGCGGCTAACAGTTCAGTGGCGGCTTGCTGATAGGCTTTCTGAAGACGCGTACATTCACTACACACTTGGACTGACGTCGCTCCCGTTCTCGGGTCGTGCAAGAGCACCCCGAATGCCATACGTAATCCCTTTGGTAATAAGCAGGTGCATTTCCCATTGGGCCAAATCGCGCACGTGAAGGCCACCGCTTGTGATCCGCCTGCGGGTCTGCTGTGATAGTAGTAATGCTGGTACGCCACTACGTTCCCCAGCCGCCTCTATCCGACTTCGTTGAGCTACTCTGGCTCTACGACGGCTACAGCCAGCCACACGACAAAGAACGCCTCCTTCCGAATGGCTGCATGGAACTGGTGATCAACCTGAGGGAGGATCAGGCGCGGGTGTACGATCGGCGGGATACAAGACAGTTCCAGACTACACGCGGGGCAATCCTGGTGGGCGTGCAGTCGGAGTTTTTCGTGCTCGACACCGCCGAACAAAGATCCGTGATCGGGGCCCATTTCAAACCCGGCGGCGCATTCCCGTTTTTCAATTTACCTGCCGGCGAATTCCACAATCAACATTTGTCGCTGGATTTGTTGTGGGGAACCGCCGCATTCGAGCTCCGGGATCGCTTACTCGAAGCGCCCACGCCGCACACGAAGTTTCAGATCCTGGAAGAGAGCTTGCTCGATCACGCGAGCAAGCCTCTGCTGCGGCATCCGGCGGTGGATTTTGCCTTGAATGAATTTGGAGATCTGCGGCGGTCTCCATCCATCGCGCAGGTTACCAACCAGATTGGCCTCAGCTCCCGCCGTTTTATCGACGTCTTCAACGACCAGGTTGGGCTGACGCCGAAATTGTTCTGCCGTGTCCAGCGCTTCCAAAACGTGCTGCGCCGGATCAGGACGGGACGCGAAGTAGACTGGACCGGCGTGGCGTTGGATAGCGGCTATTTCGACCAAGCCCATTTCATCCACGATTTCAAGGCTTTTTCCGGCCTCAGCCCAACCGCCTACGCCGCGCATCGAACCGAGCATCTGAATCACGTTCCGATCCTGGATTAGGAATCACTCGTAGCGCAAGGCCACCATCGGATCCACTTTGGTAGCCCGGCGCGCGGGAACGTAGCTCGCCAGGAGAGCTACTGATAACAAGACCAGCGGGACAATCACGAATGCCAGCGGGTCGTGCGGGCTGATGCCGAATAGCATGCTCTTCAGGATTTGGGACACCGCGGCGCAGCCTGCAATCCCGACCAAGGCGCCAATCACAACCGGCCACATGGCCTGCCGCAGAATCAGGCGCTTCACCTCGCGCGCATCGGCGCCCAGTGTCATGCGAATGCCGATCTCGCGGACGCGGCGGCTGACCGCGTAGGAGACCACGCCGTACACGCCGATACAAGCGAGCAGCATTCCCAAAGCGCCTAGCGATCCGGCCAGAATCGCGACAATGCGCGACGGAGCGCGCCAGACTTCGAGATTGTCTTCCAGCTTGGCGACGTCCACTACCAGTCCGGGATCAAGGGAATGAATCGCCGCTTGAATCCCCGTCGCAGTAGAGGCGAATGCGTCGGCGCCGTGCACCAACAATTTCATGCGTATTTGCTGCTTCGGGCCCGCGGGCAGGTACAAATATGTCTCGTTGGATCTGGCAAGATGCGAAACCTGCGCGTCCTTGGCCATTCCGATCACCTGCATGTCGCTCTCGCCCTCCATGTGGAGGATCTTGCCGATCGAATCTTGATTCGGCCAGAATCGCCGCGCGGTGGATTCCGTCACTATCGCAAGGGCCGCGCCAGTCCGCGCCTCGTTTCCGGTGAAATTGCGCCCTCGCACAATCGGAATGCCAAGGAGCGAAAAGAACTCGGGCGACACCTCATTAAATTCCACCTGATAGTCTCCGGGATGGCCGGGGAGAGAGAACACAGTACCCCGATGACTATCGCTGAGCGGAGTGTTCCCGGCTTCGGTCACCGCATCGACGCCCGGCAGGGCGGCCAGCCGATCCATCACCTGCCGCTGGAAGATGCCTGCGCGCGCAGCGTCGTACCCCTGCCCTCGAAGATCGAAGGAAACGGCAGCGACGTTCTTCATCTCGAAGCCAGGATCTATGGTCTGCGCCAGATACAGCCCGCGCAGCAACAATCCCGCTGCTATCAGAAGCATCATGGAAACCGCAACCTGGGTTCCAACCAGCGCGTGGCGGAAACCATCCGAACTCTTTCCGCCGATTCCCGATTGCTTGAGCGCGGTGTTCACGTCCGGCCGCGACGCCTGCAATGCCGGAATCAATCCAAAAACAATTCCCGTGATCAGCGTAAGAAGCACGGCGTAGCCAAGAACTCGGATATCCGGACCCACGCCGACAGCAACCGGAGGAGCCTCGCGGGGAAGATGTGAGAAAACAAACCCAACGATAGCTTCGAACGACCAGACTGCAATCAACGAACCCAGCGCTCCGCCCAGCAGGGCAATCAGCATGCTTTCCGTCAGCAATTGCCGGATCAGCCGTCCGCGACTTGCGCCGACTGATAGACGAATGGCGATCTCTTTCTGGCGTCCCGCCGCACGCGCCAACAGCAGATTCGCGACATTGGCGCATGCTATCAGCAGTACCATTCCAACCGCGGACAAAAGCACGGCCCCAACCGCCGTAACATACTTACGCTCCTCCGGCATCGAAAGAAATCTGCCGGTCTCAATCTGGAGGGTTGTTTTGCGGTCCGGAGTCAGTTGATCGATCCGGCCGGCGATCACGGCCAGGTCGGCACGTACCTGAGAGCGTGAGACGCCAGGTTTGGTACGGCCTAGAAGCACCAGCCAGCTCATGTCCGGTTTTTCGAACCAATCGATGTCCCGACCCAACGGGAACTGCATGGTCACTGGCGCCCAGAACTGGGAAGCCATCGGTTCGGTGCCTTGAAAACCCGCGGGCGCCACGCCGATGACAGTGAAGGGTTGGCGATTTAATACGATCTTTCGGCCCACGATCGCCGGATCCGCTGCAAACGTGGTCCGCCACAGGTTGTCGCTTAACACGGCCACCGCGCCCTCGCGGGCTACCGCGCAATCGGACGCCGAGAATGCTCGCCCCAGCGCGGGTGGTTCGTTTAACACATCGAAATAATTGCAGGACGTGAGCTGTCCGAAGAGCTGCTGAGGCTGCGCGCCCCCAAGCGTCACGTCAAGAAAGGGTTCATACGCCGCCAGTCCGGACAGAACGCGATTGTCGTCGCGGTAGCTCTTGTATTCCGGCCAGGAGAAAAGACTCGGGGCGCCATGCACGTTGCGACTCTTCAATCCGCGAATGGTCTGGTAGACGCTGACGATATCGGCCGCGCCCGGCACCGGCAGCGGCCGCAATGCGACTCCGTTCAACACCGTGAAGATGCCCGTGTTGACGCCGATACCGAGCGAAATAGCGAGCACGGCTACGAAGGCGAAGCCCGGATTCTTGCGCAGCGTGCGGGCTGCGTAGCGAAGGTCGCTCCAAAAGCCAGAAATGAGGTTCATATTGTTTCCTCGTTGTGGATACGCACTGTGGGTCCTCTCTGTTCCCAGCCACATCATGCTGAGAGCCTGGCGCCACAGCCACCGGCGCGTACCGGTGCCAGCGTTCCACTCTTCCATAAGGTCGCCCAACGCGAATTCGGCGGAACGGAGGAATCGCAGTCGAAACAGCAGCACGATGAGCCGGGGAAATTTAGCGGCCATGCATCGCCTTCGGCAATTCCACGCCGTCCCACATGGCGGCCAGCTCCTGGCGGCTTTGACGAAGCGCGCGGATTCCCAGGGGCTCGACTCGAAAATATCGCTTCGAACGTCCTCCGCGCTCCGGAACCGGATCGCTGAACCAGGAAGCNNACCGGCACGCCATATGCATTTTCACCCAACCGAAGAACGGCCAACAGTACGATCTGCTCAAATTCCCCGAGATGTTCGCGCGATGCCATCTATGTTCTGCATAGTAGAACATAGATCGGAAAAAGTCAATGGCAGTGGCGCTACAGCACCGCTTCATTCAGGTCCATTACACGGCGAACATAAGATTCTAAGCGCTGGTGGGCTGTGCCGCGCCCGAACTTTAGCATCGAAATCCNNGCCACGTGCGTAGCGCACGCACTTTTGCGTGCCGCGTCGCCACTCATGGCGACGCACGGCAATAGTAAAGCCTCCTAGCATTGTGCGTTCGCGCTCGATTCCGCGTGACGAATCACCTCTAATTGAAATGCTGGTGCGCATGCAAAAGCGCCTGCCGCCGGCAACCACAGATACCAAATCAAAGAATCGCATGGCGCAGGCAGATATCCGTAGCTCCACGCCCACTGCCCGACGTCCGCGAGCGCGGTGAGAAAGAGGCCGGCGGCGAAAGCCTTCCAGCATCGGCCGATCATCCCCGAACCCATCTTTTGCGCGGAGCGGAGTAAGAGTAGACCTTGCGCGAGTAGCAGCCCCAGCAGGGGATCGGTGGGCCAACTCAGCATCTCCCAAGCGTCCGGATGCTTACCGTGTGCGATCGCGAATTCCACGTCCCACACGTTTCTTACCAGATAAGCGGCCATAAGAATTAACACGGCCCAGTCCATCCGTGTGAATCGGCTTATGAATCCCGCCCGGCGATAAGCTTTCAACGGGTAGTACAATCCCGCGCTGAGCAGAGCGAAGCGAAGTGTCTCGCCGAGGGTGTGGCCAACGTGCCGAAGCAGGGGAATCAAAGTTTCCCGCCAAACCGCCTGATGCGCAATTGGATTCAACCGGGAATCTGTCCCCAAGAGTTGGATCAACACCGTACCCGCTAACTGGCATCCTGCCGAAGAAGTGATCAGCATCCATGCGGGCCGCAACAAGTCGTCCGGAGAGAAATTCCTGGTCGCGTTCAGACTGAGTGAGAATTGGAGCAGGGCTAGCCAGATCATCAGCAATGCAGCAGGCGCCTGAAAAAATTCGACGACCCAAGCTAGGTTATCGGTCAGCTTCCAGGCCAGGAAAGCAAACAAACCGGCCGCGAGGTAGCAAGCCGTGATGCCTATTATGACCGGCGGGGACTCAAGCCCAGGACCGTTCCCCAGCCAGATGACAAAGTGGATGTTGGAACCGCTGCAGATGGCGATACAACGATAGCCGCATGTTTCACGCATGTGGTGCGCCTCGGGAGCGGCAGCGTAATCGGACGTGATCCCGCCAGGCCGTTGTCCATTCCGGCCGCAGCGACCCCGAGAAGAATTCTTGACGGCGCAACGAGCTATTTTCGCACTACTGAGCCATCCATGATGCGGCTGGCTAAACGGAGCCCAGCGGTTTCTCCCAGGAATGCACGCAACAGAGACTCGACCTTTCTTTGTAGGCCCTCTCCGTCGTCGGCTACGGACTCCAAAATCTGATTTGCGCCCGCTGAACCGACATAAGGAGCCAATCCGGAAAAAATGCGAAGTCTCTGCGTACCTCGGCTGGCGGCCGGCGGCAACGCCATGCTCGAATCCGGCTGGTCAGTCCGAGGACTTTGGGCCAATGGTTTATCGTTTCGGAGACGGCGCCCCGGCGGCTTAGATTTGCGAAGCTCGCCCAGTTCGTTGTGGACGGCGTAGCGGATGATCTCCGAGTTGGTCTTCATTCGCATTTTTTCCAGAACGCGCGCCCGATAAGTGCTCACCGTCTTGTTACTCAGACCAAGCAGGCCCGCAATCTCGCCCAAAGTCTTGCCCGAAGCAATATGCCGCATCACCTCCAATTCACGGTACGAAAGAGTATGATGAAGCGGCTGGCCGGCGCCTCTTTTGAGATTCCCAGCGAGTCGCTCCGCAATGGCTGGGCTAACGTACCGGCGTCCCTCGATCACTTTATTGACGGCCTTGACCAACTCCCCGCGCGGACTGTCCTTGGCGATGTAGCCTGCTGCACCTGCTTGGAACGCCCGCGTTGCATAATCCACTTCGGAATGTGTGCTGAGGACGAGAATCGGAAGCCGGGGCCGGATTTGCTTCAGTTCTTTCAGGGCGTCCAGGCAGCTTCGTTCCTCCAGCGTGGAATCGAGTATTGCTGCGTCCCAATCTTGTTCCCTTGCCAACACAAAGGCGCCACTCGCGGTACTCGCTTCACCAAAAATGCAACCACCAAAGTGACGATCAATGAAGTATTTAAGACCCTCGCGGGCAACTTCATGGGCGCCAAGAATGAGGACTCTCTTCATACGGCCCGCGCCAGATGCATATGTGAATGCACTCGCCGGGGCACGGCCTGGATTGGCGCCACTTCAAGTCGCACTGTGTGAGATTCGGCTGAGGGGCGAAACCGACTGGACCCATCGCCCTTCATTACCAGTTTCTTTGTTCCTCCGGCCAGCAAAATTGGGCAACACAGCAGCCATCCAGAAACTAATTGATTGTAAAGAGCAGACCCTGTGAACGGCGAGAGGTTTGACGTATCATATTTAACACTGGGAGGCGGCCACGGGTTCCCGTGGGGCGCCGTGTCATCGAGCGTCCTCGTCCGAAGCCCCGCTCCCAGCCATCTGTCAATACAACTCTGCAACCTCATCCGAGCTCTGCACAAGGTGAGAAGGGGCTAACTAACTGTTAGTAACGCCCCGGGGCAGCTTTCGACATTGTAAGGTGCATTTCGTTGGAGCTGGTGTGGCGAAAGGTAGGGACATAACTGCCGGCGTGAAACTCCACAATGATAGGGTCGTTCTTGCCGCAGGAATCGTAGTACTCCCGCAGCTTCCGCCGGAGTCGCTGGGCTTCCACGCGAACTATTGAGTCCTGGCGAGGGTCATACTGCTCGCCCCGGTTGAACACATCGCGGCCCAGCGAGTATTCCTTTAAGTCCTCAGGATGTCCCATGAGAGTGCGTTCCACGGCCAGCGTCAAGAATCGTTCCATGCGCGCGGATCTACGGAAGCCCTCGCTCATGACGATGCGTTGCACCTGTTGACGCACCTCAGCTTCGGTGACGGTTTTTCCTACTTCGGCGCGGCCAATGCTCTCCACGGCAACCATCGGCGGTTCCCAACTGGTCTCCTTCGAGGCCGTCTCATGCCGCTCGCCCGTCATCAGAATGAAGCCAAACGACCAACAGACCACACCAATCGAAGCAGCTCCAAAAAAGGCCGCATTCACCGCGGAAGGGGCGAAGAGGTCTGTGGCGGGCATCAAGGTGTAAGCATAGATTCCGCGAGAGAGATGAACCACTCCGGCAAGCATAAAGACGATTCCAGTAAAGACGGTGCTGAAGCCGCGGCCAGCGGGGGCTGCCCGTAACAACGTGATTCCGTTGGCAAGGCCGAAGCTTCCCATCAAAAGGCTCAGCGCAAAAGTCCGGTAATCTATGTTGTTGATGAAATACCTAAAGTAAACGATGGCCGCAATGACAAGCACACCCGCCAGGCACTCAGGCCACCCGTAGACCCGCAACCCGCAGAACAATCGAACTCCTTGGAAGTACAGGATCGCAGCGCTGGCTGCCAACATATTTGCCAGCACGACGCTCATCCAATCCGGCGCCGCCCCTCGCAGACTGAGGAAAACCAGTGATAGCATGCCCAGGAAAGTCCCCAAGGTCCAGCGCCCGAAACCCGGGTAGGTTGGCCGCGTGTACCAAACGGAGACGCTGACCAGAGTGGGAACCACCGCCACGAAGGTCGCAACAATCACTATCGTCCTGGTATCAAGGAGGTGCATCGGACCTAGTTCCAGCTTAGTCTATGCGAAAAACACTTCGCCGGGTGCGAGGCGACTATTTCACCAGCGCGCTGGAATTGGTGGCGAAATTCAGTAGCAGAGAAGGAAAGATTCCGAGAATTAGCGTGCCCAGCGCGGCGGCCCACAGTGTGGTCCGGATGCCCGGGCTGAGCGGCTCGAGCGTCAAAGTGGACTCACCTGGCTCGTGCATATACATCACTACAATGATGCGCAAGTAATAATATGCCGCGACGGCGCTATTCAATAAACCTAGGATCGAAAGCCAAACCAGATTCGCATCCAGGGCGGCCTTAAAGATGTAGAACTTTCCGAAGAATCCGCCGGTAAGCGGAACACCGATTAGCGATAGAAGGAAGATAGAGAACAAGGCCGCGGTCGCCGGCTGTTTCCATCCCAAGCCCGCCAAATCATCGACGTTCACGTATTTCTCGCCCTGGCGCGAGAAATGCGTAATCACCGCGAACGCGCCGATATTCATGAAGGCGTATGCAGCCAGGTAGAACATCGCAGCGGCAACGCCCACCTGATTGTGCGCGGCAATGGCCACCATCACGTACCCGGCGTGCGCGATGGAACTGTAAGCCAGCAGGCGCTTGATGTTGGTTTGCGCGAGCGCTGCGAAGTTTCCGATCACCATGGTAAGCAGCGCCGATGACCATACAAACGGCTCCCAACGATTGGTGATGGGGCCGAATGCGACTATAAACACACGCATGAAAACCGCGAAGGCCGCAGCCTTCGGGCCAGCCGACATAAACAGCGTTACTGGCGCAGGCGCTCCCTGATAAACGTCCGGCGCCCAGATCTGGAATGGCGCGGCGGATACCTTGAAGGCGAACCCGACGAACATAAGGGCGGCCGCGGTGCCGGCTAGAGTAAGGTTGCGCGCGCCGCCTCCCGCCAGCAGAAGATTCCGGATCTCACCCAGGTTGGTGGACCCAGTGGTCCCGTAAATCCAGGCGATACCATACAGCAGGAACGCCGTCGCAAAGGAGCCCAGCAGGAAATATTTCAACGCCGCTTCGTTGTTGCGTTTGTCGTCGCGCAGGTATCCAGCCAAGATGTAGGTGGCGATGGATGAGATCTCCAGGCCAATGAAGATCATGATCAACTCATTGGCGGTGGCCATCACACATTGGCCTGCCACCGAAAACAAGAGCAGCGCGTAGTATTCAGCCGAAGCGGCATGCTCGCGCCGCAGATATTCGGAAGAGGAGAGAACCGTAAAGATGCCGACGCCGATCACCAGGACACGAAAAAACGTGGCAAAGCCGTCCACGATCAACATATTCGAAAACGACAGGCCGGGATAATCGTTGGCTGCGACGGCAGCCACCAGCGCGGCAATAAATCCGATCAGTGTCACCGAACTGAAGGCGGTGCGTTTGTTGTCCCCCAACAACGGCTGCATCACCATGATCAGCGTCCCGGCCACGATCATGAGGATTTCGGGCAGGAAGCGAAGATAGTCGATCGCCGTCGGCGTGAAGCTAGCGGGCATCCACGGACTCCTTCGCCGGCAGAACACCTTGTTGCTGCTGTGCGCGCAGCGCTCCATGCATCGCGTTGCGGACGTGAACGTCGCGCTTGGCATCCACCGGTCCAAGGATTACGGCGGTGGATGTGGAAATGGACGGAATGAAGCTCTGCGTGAACGTGCCCATCCAGACCATCAAAATAATCAACGGAACACTGATCGCATATTCGCGAAGATCCAGATCCCGCAGCCCGCTCACCTCTGCGGAAGCTTTGCCGAAGAAAACGCGCTGATAAAGCCACAACATGTAACAAGCCGACAGGATAACTCCGATGGCGGCGAAAATGGCCCAGCGGAAATTAACCAGCGCGGTTCCCTGCAGAACCAAAAACTCCCCGACGAAGTTGTTGAGCATCGGGAGCCCGATGCTGGCAAGCATGGTGATCATGAACACTGTAGCCAGCTTCGGAGCGGGTGTAGCCACACCGCCGTAAGCATCAATTTCGAGCGAATGGCGCCGTTCATAGAGGAAACCGACCATGATGAAAAGGGCGCCGGTTGAGACGCCGTGGTTCAGCATCTGGTAAACCGCGCCATCAAATCCCTGCTGGGTGAAACTGAAGATTCCAAGCACCACGAAACCAAGATGGCTGACCGACGAATAGGCCACCAGCTTTTTCATGTTGGGCTGCACCATGGCCACTAGCGCGCCGTAAATGATTCCGATAATAGCCAGCGTCACAATCCAGCCCGAGCAATTGCGCGCGGCCACGGGGAACATGGGAACGCAAAAACGCAGCAATCCGTAAGTGCCCATCTTCAACATCACGGAGGCCAGCATCACGGAACCGGCAGTGGGAGCTTCCACATGCGCGTCCGGCAGCCATGTGTGCAAGGGGAAAATCGGCACCTTGATCGCAAACGCGATGAAGAACGCCAGGAACAAGAACAACTGCTCCTGATAGCTGGATGCGATGGAGCCATTCTGCAATCCGGCCATGATTTTCGCGTAGTCGAACGTGCCGGCCTGGTTGTAGATGTAGATGATGCCCACCAACATCAGCATTGATCCCGCCATCGTATATACGAAGAATTTCACAGCAGCATAAATCCGGCGCTCGTGTCCCCAGACGCCGATCAGGAAGTACATCGGGACCAGCGAGACTTCCCAGAAAACGAAGAACAGGAACAAATCGAAGGCGCAGAACACGCCGATCAATCCAAATTCGAGCAGCAGCAGGAAAGCAAAGAATTCCTTGACGCGTTTTTGGATTGATTTCCAAGAGACCAGCACGCATAATGGCGTGAGCAGCGTGGTGAGCAATACCAACCAGAGGCTGATGCCGTCGATGGCAACGTGATAACGGATAGCCGGCGAGTTGATCCAGGGCAGATCCGTTTCGAAAACAAATTTTCCAGGATTGCCGAACCAATACGGCCCAATCAAACCGAGCGACGCAACGAAGATAGCAATGGAGGCGACCAGGCTAAAGCGCCGGATGCCGTCCACGTGCTCCTTCGGCAGGAAAAGAATGAGCAGGAACGCGGCCAGCGGCAGGAAGATTACCAGATCGAGCAGCGTCATCGGCTGCCTCCCGCAAATCCGATCGCGATCAGCGCAACGATCGATCCCAGCACAACCCAGGCCGCGTAGGTACGAATATTTCCGGATTGCAGCAGCCGCAAAATGCTTCCGACGCCGCGCGACCGTGCGCCCACTCCGTTCACCGTTCCATCGATCAAGCCGGCGTCCACACCCCGCCACAAAACGATTCGGGAGATGGCCACCAGCGGACGAACCACCACGGCGTTGTAGAACTCATCGACGTAGTATTTGTTAAAGACCAGCGTGTAGAAGCCATTCATGGCCTTCGCGAAGGAGTCCGCCAAACCACGCTTAGCGACATAGAATACGTAGGCAAGCAAGATACCCGCGATGCCAATACCCGCGGAAATCCAGGCTAGCGTCTGATTCTCGGGCTTCTCGGCGAACATCGGCTCCAGCCAGTGCGGGATGTTGATGAAGCCACCGAAGATGGAAAGACCTGCCAACAACATAAGTGGCCCGGTCATCACTAGCGGCGATTCGTGCGGATGCGCGTGCCCTCGATAGTCGCCCAGAAATGCCAGAAACCAGGCGCGGAAAACATAAAAGGCCGTCATACCGGCCGTGAGAACACCCACCCAGTACATCCACGGCGCACGCGCGTAAGCTGCAACCAGGATCGCGTCTTTGCTAAAGAAACCGGATGTGAAGGGAAAGCCGGAAATTGCGAACGAGGCACACAGTAATGTTATGGCGGTGATTCTCATGTGCTTGAACAGGCCGCCCATTTGCCGCAGATCCTGCTCTCCGTGCAATCCGTGGATCACCGCTCCCGCGCCCAGGAACAGCAGCGCCTTGAAGAATGCGTGCGTCATCAAGTGGAAAATGCCGGCCGAAAACGCTCCCACGCCCAAGCCGACGAACATGTAGCCGAGCTGCGAGACCGTGGAATACGCGAAAACTTTCTTGATGTCAGTTTGCGCTAGACCAATCGTTGCGGCCAGGACCGCGGTCGCGAGGCCAATGATCGCCACCCAATCCATTGCGATGGGCGCGCGCGTGAAGAACGCCGCTGATCGCGCTGTCATGTAGACGCCGGCGGTCACCATGGTCGCTGCGTGGATCAACGCCGACACCGGAGTGGGGCCGGCCATCGCGTCCGGCAGCCAGACATACAGCGGAATCTGCGCGGATTTTCCGGCCGCTCCCACCAGCAACAGCAAGCTGATGATAGTGAGGGTTCCGTAGCCGGCCTCCGTCGGCATGGTCTTCGCCGAGTCGAAAACTTTGGTGAAATCGAGCGATCCGAAGTGGCGGAAGATCAGAAACATCGCGAGCGAGAATCCGAAGTCGCCGATGCGGTTCACGATGAACGCCTTGTTGCCGGCGGTGGTGGCGTACTGCTCCTGGAAGTAATATCCGATCAGCAGATAGCTGCACAGGCCGACGCCTTCCCAGCCAACAAACAGCACCAGGAAATTCTGCGCAAGCACCAGCACCAGCATGAAGAACATGAACAGGTTCAGATACGAAAAGAACCGGTAGTAGCCGTCTTCCTCCGCCATGTAGCCGACCGAATAAATATGGATCAACAGGCCCACTCCGGTAACCACCATCAGCATCACGGCGGTGAGCCGGTCGACGGCGAAGTCGACGTTGATCTGCAGCGGACCGCTTTGAATCCAGGTGAAATAGTGCTCGATGTACTTGGTCTCAAGCGGGCCAAGCCCCACCAGCGTCTTCACCGCCCAGGCGAACGACAGCGCCACGGAGCCGATGGCGAAGAGGTTGATCATCGACTTCGGCATCTTACGGCCGAAGAGACCGTTCAGCAGGAAGCCGAGCAGCGGGAAGATCGGTATGAGCCAGAGGTACATTGTTTAGGCCGCGAATGAACGCGAATGAACGCAAATAATAAAAATCTTCATGTCAATATTTCATCGAGCTGATATCGTCGATCATCAGCGTTTCGCGGTTCTTGAACACCGTCAGAATAATCGCCAACCCAACGGCCGCTTCCGCCGCCGCCACCACCATCACGAAGAAGCTGAAAATATGGCCGTCCACCTTCTTCAGCGTGTAGGAGAAGGTGATGAACGTTAGGTTCACTGCGTTGAGCATCAGCTCGATGGACATAAACACGGTGATGATGTTGCGGCGATAGATGAAGCCCGCCACGCCGAGTCCAAAAAGAATGGCGCTCAGAATCAGGTACCAACTAATGGGAACACTTGTCGGCATTCGTCAAACCTCCCGTCTCGCAAGCACGATGGCGCCCAGGATGGCGATCAGGATCAGTACCGACGTCACCTCGAAAGGCAGCAGGTATACGGTGAAGAGTTTTCGACCGATCGCGGCGGCCGTTCCGCCCATGAATGCGCCGAATACCACGCCTTCAGTTTTCGGAAGCATGGCCTGGATAATGAAGCTGATCAGCCCCAGAAACGCGGCCAGCAGAAGCATACCGAGATATCGGTTGAGTAAGGGGATCTGCCGCGAAGTTGCTTCCGCGCCCGCGTTCAACAGCATGATCACGAAGACGAACAGCACCATGATGGCGCCGGCGTAGACAATCATCTGGGCCGCAGCGATAAACTCGCCGCCGAGCTGCAGATAGAGAAGCGCAAGCGAACCCATCACGCCAATCAACGAGAGCGCGCTCGCGATAGGGTGAGTCTGAGCCACCAAGCTGATGCCGCAAAACACGGCGATACCGGCAAAAATTAGGAAGATCAGCGCAGTCATAGTTTTATTTCGAAGTGAGCGCCACCACTAGTCCGGTGGCCAGAAGGTTGACCATGGCGAGCGGGAACAGCACGATCCAGGCGAAGCGCATCAACTGATCGTAACGGAAACGCGGAAGCGTTCCCCGCACCCAAATAAACAGAAATAGAAGCAATCCAATTTTTCCGCAGAACCAGAACAGCGCCATCAAAATGGTTTTCAACACAGGCACGAAGAGTGAGAGCCCGAATAGCGCGGCGATACCGAGGAAGACCAGGCCGGTGGCAGGCAGAGTGAACCTGTCCATACGGCGCGCCGGATGCAAGCCGTGAAAAACCGCGATCAGCCCGCCCACTACGAATATTATGATTGGAATGAAATTGGAGTAAGGTTCAGGAAACGGCGGCTGCCATCCGCCAAGAAACAACAGCGTCGCCACCGCGGTGACGGTTACCATATTGGCGTACTCAGCCATGAAAAAGGCTGCGAAGCTCATGCTGCTGTACTCGGTGTGGAAGCCGGCCACCAGTTCATTTTCGGCCTCGGGCAGATCGAACGGTACTCGATTGGTTTCCGCGAACCCGGCAATCACGAAGATGCAGAATCCGACGATCTCGGGAAACACGTTCCAGCGCGGGATGAAACCCAGCCAGTAACCGCTTTGATAGTCCACCATCTCGCGGAAGCTGAGCGTGTTGGCCAGCAGCAACGGAGCGGCAATGGCGAGCGCCAGCGGCAATTCGTAGCTGATCATCTGCGCCGAGCTGCGGAGCCCGCCCAGCAACGAATACTTGTTGTTCGATGCCCAACCTCCCAGCGCCACGCCGTAGACACCCACTGAGGAAACCGCCAGCACGAACAGAATGCCGATGTTGAGATCGGTAAGCTGCATCCAAGTGGTAACCGGGCCAATGGTGATCTGCGGACCGAACGGAATTACCGAGATGGAAATCAGCGCCAACACCACCGCGATGAACGGCGCCAGCAAGTAGAAAAACTTATTCACGTGCGAAGGCAGCACGCCTTCTTTGGTGATGAGTTTCACCACGTCCGCCAGCGGCTGCAGTAGTCCGTGCGGGCCCACTCGGTACGGCCCGATGCGGAGCTGAATGTGTCCGATCACCTTGCGCTCAATCCACTGCAGATACGCGAGCGTTGTGAGGAGCACAAAGGCGATCACCGCCGCCTTGATGAGGCTGAGTAATAAGAAATTCATTCGTGACTCTACGGCCGCTCGCCGGAGTACAACCCGCCCGGCGCTTCAAGCACGGAGCGGAGCGTCTTGGAATAACGTCCCAATGAGCCAGAGGTAAAGAGAGTATCGCGCGACGACTGGATCAAGTCCGGCCGCGAACTTGCCGGCACGTGGCCGTTCACTGGTGTGGTTTGCGCTGCTCCTCCCGATGCGACGATAGGCAAAGGAATATTATAACCATGCACGCTGGTACGAATCTCGTCAAAAACTTTGTCGGGCGTCCAGATGCCGATGTTGATGCCCATTTCCTTGGACACCAGGCCGATGATCTCGAGGTCCGGCTTGGTCCCCATTACTTGTAAACCAGCCTTCAGCCGCTGCACTTCCCCGCACACGTTTGTGACGGTCCCGTTCTTTTCGTAAGCCGAAGCAGCCGGGAACACAACGTCAGCGCGCAGCGCGGTCTCAGTGAGAAACATTTCGTTTACCACCACGAACGCCTTCTCAGAGGCGAGCGTGCCCTGCTTCAACGGATTCGCTCCCACCACCCAAAAGACATCGAGATCCGCCGCTGCGAGAATTTCGTCGTACGCGAGCCCAGGCTCACTCACAGGGCGATATCCCGGGCCCAGCCTGGGCGAAAGCCCCATGTCGGAAGCACCGCGCGAATTCGAATAATCCACCAGGCAGACATATTTCACTGCGATGCCGAGCGAATCGCCAAAAGCTACCAACTTGTGAACGGCGTCGCCTTTGATCGCGTCTCCGAAGACAATCACCAATTCCGGCTCGGCCTTCAGTTGATCGCGGAGCGATTCAACGTCCTCCAACTCCTGGCCCGGAATGGTCATGATGCTGCGGACCGCCTGCTTCTGCTCGCGCACCGGACCGGCCGTAACGGTATAGATGTGGGCCTTATGATGACGGTAATTGGCCCGAATCTGGAACGCCAGAAAAGGATGCTGCTGCGAAAGATCGCTCCCGATCACGAGAATCGCCTTGCGGTTGTAAAGATCATCCGTGGTAGCCAGCGCGCCGGTCTTTCCGCTGAGCGCGTCCAACAAGGTGGGGACATCGCCCGTGCGATGATGATCGATGCTCGCGGTCCCTAACGCCTCCCGTGCGAACTTCTGCAGGTAGTAATTTTCCTCGTTGGTGGTGTGGTTGGAGCCGATCAGCGCGAATTTGCCGCCCCGCGCCTTCACTTCTTTCAACTTCTGCGCCACGGCAGACAGCGCTTCCGCCCAGGACACCGGCTCGAGCGCTCCGTTCTTGCGCAGCATCGGGGATTGCAGCCGCTCCGGGCTGTGAACAAAATCGAAGGCGTAGCGTCCTTTGATGCATAGGAACTCGCCGTTGATTCCCGATTGATCGCGATTGTTGCCGCGGATGATCTCATTGTTCCGCACGCCCAGCGTGGTCTTGCATCCGTTTGAGCAGTGCGTACAAATAGTCCCGACGTGGTGCATTTCCCAGGGCCGCGTCTTATAGCGGTACATGCCGCTGGTCAGCGCGCCAACCGGGCAGATATCGATGCACATGCCGCATTCGTCGCACTCCAGGTGATCGAAATGGTTCGGAGCGATTTCCGCATGAGCTCCACGATTGATCACACCCAGCGCGTTCACGCCCATCCCCTCATCGCAGACCCGAACGCAGCGATAGCACAGGATGCAGCGCGGGGCGTCGAAAAAGACAACCGGCGACCATTGCTGCTCGTCCACATGCAGCTTCTGTTCCACGAACCGGCTCTCGCCCGCGCCGTAGCGGAAGGTCATGTCCTGCAGTTCGCATTCGCCGCCCTTGTCGCACACCGGGCAATCCAGCGGATGATTGGTGAGCAGGAATTCGATGGTCCCCTTGCGTGCCTCGCGCACGGTCGGCGATTCGGTGCGCACCACCATGCCTTCCGCAACCGGCGTGGTGCAGGCCACCTGCAGCTTGGGCGTCTTCTCAATTTCCACCAGGCACATGCGGCAAGCGGCTACCGATTCCAATCCGTCGTAATAGCAAAATGACGGGATCTCGATGCCAACTTGCTTGGCGGCGTTAATGACCAAGGTCCCGGGCGCCGCTTTAACGGCCTTGCCGTCGATCGTAAGATTAATTTCGCTCATCGTGGGTCAACCAAAGAAGGTCTCATGCAAACACGGGCTCGGCTGCATGCGCGTACGGACAAGGACGCCCATTCAAATGCGCTTCGAAGTCTTCGGGGAACTTCTCGACAATCGAAATAGTCGGCATGGCCGCCGCATCACCCAGCGCGCAGAACGTACGGCCCAGCATATTCTTCGAGAGCTCGCCGATCAACGGAATATCGCTCTTCTGTCCGCCGCCGTCATGGAAACGCTGCAGCATCTTTTTCAACCAGGTTGTGCCTTCGCGGCAGGGAATACACCAGCCACAACTCTCGTGCGCATAAAACTTCATGATGCGTAGCGCGAATCGGACCATACAGGTGTCTTCATCCAGAACCACCGTGCCGCCCGAGCCGAGCATGCTCTTGACCTTGGCTAAAGTATCGAAGTCCATGGGAATATCGCACTCTTCCGCTTTCAACAGCGGACAGGACGAACCACCCGGAACCACTGCCTTCAGCTTTTTGCCATTGCGCATTCCGCCGCCAACTTCGTAAATCATCCGGAGCAGATTGAAGCCCACGGGTAGTTCATAGACACCCGGTTTGTTGATGTGTCCGGAGAGACAAATCATGCGCGTGCCGCCATTCTTCGGAGGGCCTAACGCAGCGAACGCCGCGGCTCCGTCGCGAATGATGGCCGGCACGGCCGATAAAGTCTCAACGTTGTTTATCAACGTCGGAGCCTGCCACGCTCCCACCACCGCGGGGAACGGCGGCTTCATGCGCGGGATGCCTCGCTTGCCCTCGATGGAATCGAGCAGCGCGGTCTCTTCTCCGCATTCGTAGGCTCCGGCGCCCGAGTGCGTGTAGATAGCAAAGTCGAATCCGGTGCCCTGAATATTCTTTCCCAGGTAACCGCGCGCGTATGCCTCCGAGATGGCGCGATCCATCGCTTCGATCAGGTAGCGGTACTCGCCTCGTATATAGATGTAACCCTTGTGAGCGCCGATGGCTCGGCCGGCAATCAGGATGCCTTCCAGCAATTGATGGGGATCGTTTTCCATCAGCAGCCGATCCTTGCAGGTACCCGGCTCGCTTTCGTCGGCGTTGATAATGACGTATTTTGGCAGTGGCGAATTGCGCGGCACGAAGCTCCACTTCAGGCCGGCCGGGAATCCAGCGCCGCCCCGCCCGCGCAAGGCCGAGAGCTTCACTTCCTCGATGATCTGCTCGGGCGTCATTTCCATGGCCTTGAAAAAAGCCTTGAAGCCGTCGGTGGCGAGATACGTATCGAGCGATGCCGAGTTGGGCAGCCCAAACCGTTTGGTGACGATTTTCACTTCGAGTGGATCAGGGTCGTTATAGAGCATTAAAAACTCTGTTCTTCGGTTCTTCGGTTCTCCGGTTCTTCGGTTCGGCGGCTCGCGAGTTCACTATGCCAGGGATGACGACGTAAGCCGACTGGCAGGAACCGATGAACTGAAGAACCGATGAACCGTTTCATTGCTTCCTTCTTAATTCATCAATCAGCTTGTCCAGTTTCTCCGGCGTCACATGATGGTGAAAGTCGTAATTCATCTGGATGGCCGGCGCCCAGCTGCAAGCGCCGATGCACTCCACTTCTTCCAGTGAAAACTGGCCGTCCGGCGTCGTTTCCTTGTTCCCGATACCGAGTGTTTTCGAAGCGTGCTGGAACAGCTCTTCGCCGCCGTCAATCAGGCAACTGATATTGGTGCAAACCTGGACGTGAACCTTGCCCTGCGGCTTTTTGTGCAGCATGGAGTAGTAGCCGACAACTTCGTCCACCTGCAGCGGAGTCACTTTGCAGCGGCGCGCCACTTCCTCAATCAATTCGTGCGAAATATGGCCGACCTCATCCTGCGCATAGAGCAGCATCGGGACCACTGCCGAGCGCGTCCGGCCGGGAGGGTAACTTTCGAGCAATTTGGCAAATCTGGCTTCAAGATCCGGCGAGAAAGTCATCAGCGATCCACGTCCCCCAGAACAAAATCCATGCTTCCAAGCGCGGCGATCGAATCCGCCAGAAGCCGCCCTTCGAGCAGCGCCGGAAGCGCTTGCAGATTGCCGAAACTGGGCGTGCGCATGAAAATCCGATACGGCTTCGACGTTCCGTCGCTCACCACGTAATATCCAATCTCGCCGCGCGGCGATTCCACCAACTGATAAACTTCGCCGGCCGGCACGCGGAAGCCTTCTGTGACGATCTTGAAGTGATAGATCAACGCTTCCATCTGGGTCTTCATCTTTTCGCGCTCGGGCAGCACGATCTTTGGCGCATCCGCCTGCCAGGCGCCTTCCGGCATCCCCTCCAGCGCTTGCGTGATGATGCGCGCGCTCTGCCGCATCTCGCTCAAGCGCACCCGATAGCGCGCGTAGACGTCGTTTTCTGTGCGTGTGGGAATTTCGAAATCGAATTTGTCGTAGCTCGAGTAAGGCTCGGATTTCCGAATATCCCACTTCACGCCCGCGGCGCGGATCATGGGACCGGTAACACCCAAATCGAGCAGGTCTTCCAGCGGCGCAATCCCCACTCCCTGGGTTCGTCGCGTCCAGATGGGGTTGGTATCCAGCAATTCCTCGTACTCGTCCACTTTGCTCGGAAACGCCCGTATGAATTTCCCCACCACGTGCTGCCAACCGCGCGGTGGCTCCAAAGCCAGCCCTCCAATGCGAATGTAGCTGGTCATCATCCGCTGGCCGGAGAACATTTCGAGAATCCGGAGAATGTCCTCGCGCTCGCGGAAGCAATAAAAGAAGACGCTCATTGCGCCGATGTCCAGCGCATGCGTGCCCAGCCAGACCAGGTGGCTGTTCAAACGCGAAAACTCGGCCATCATCACGCGCATCCATTGCGCCCGGGGCGGGATCTCGATATCGCCGATCAATTTTTCGACCGCGAGAGCGTATACCAGGTTGTTCGAGAGATTAGCCAGGTAGTCCACGCGGTCCGTCAGCGTCACGACTTGTTGCCAGGTCTTGACCTCGCACTCCTTTTCGATCCCGGTATGCAGAAATCCGATATCAGGAATGGCCGTAACGATAGTCTCGCCGTCCAGCTCCAAAACCACTCGCAGCACGCCATGCGTGGAGGGATGTTGCGGACCCATGTTCAGGGTCATCCGGTGGATGGCTCCCTCAGGGGGGGCGCCGGCCGTCTGTTCCGCGTCCGCTGCGGAAATCGTTCCGGTATGTAGTGTGCTTTCGAGCATGCCGAGTCCTATTCGTCCTGATAGCTGTATTTGTAGCCGTGCACGGGATAATCTTTTCGCAGCGGGCTGCCTTCCCAATCGCTAGGCATCAGAATGCGGCGCAGATCGGGATGACCGCGAAAGGCGATGCCGAACATGTCGAAAACTTCGCGCTCGTACCAATTCGCGGAGCGCCACACGCCGGTGACGGAGTCTATCTCGCAATGGGATTCCCCGACCCGGCATTTCAGGCGCAGGCGCGTGTTCCGGTCGAGTGAGTGCAACAAGTACACTACCTCGAAGCGAGGATCGGCCGGATGCCAGTCCACCGCCGTGATGCCGCTCAGCCGTAGGAAGGCTTGTTCGTTTTTCAGAAACCGGCACACTTCCACGATCCGCTCCGGCAGTATGAATAATGTTGGCTCGCCGCGCTCCGCGTGGCCTCCCGTGACTGCATCCGGAAAGCGCGCTTCAAGCGCCGGGGCAACCGAATCTTCTTTCAGTTGATCTGGAAGCATGTTGATTTGTTTACGAATGAGGATCGCGGCGGCTGCTCAGGACGGGAACCTCACTCGACCAGTCTAGCGCGCCCTTCTTCCAGACGTAAAAGAAGCCGCATACGATCAAGACCACGAACAAAAGCATCTCGACGAAGGCGAACATCTTCAGCTCGCGATAGACCACCGCCCACGGATAAAGAAACACAGCCTCAATGTCGAACAGGATGAAAACGATGGCAACCAGGTAGAATTTCACGCTGAAGCGCTCCCGTGCGCTGCCAGTGGGCGCAATCCCGCATTCGTAAGGGGAATCCTTCACTCTGTCCTTCACCCGCTTGCCAAGGACGAAAGAAAGCGTGATCAGCGCGGCCGCCACCAGCACGGCCAGCACGGTCTGTACCAGTACCGGGAAATACGTCTCAGGATAAGTGGTTGGCATCGGATTGAGATTGTGAAACCGTAAGCTCTACAATTTGACTATAATGAGATCCGGCCTTCGGAGGCAAGTTTCTGGCTTCTAGTTTCGTGGTTTCTCCTACGACTGGCATGACGAACGTTGGAACAAAAGAGATACAAATTGTTGTAAACGGACAAGTTCGCAGCGTTCCGGAAGGCCAGACCCTGGCGCAACTCTTAGTATCGCTGGATATTGCCGGGGATCGCGTGGCGGTGGAACTGGACCGGAAGATCGTTCGCCGCTCGGAATGGGACGACACCCGGATCGGTCCCGGCGCGGCTTTAGAGATAGTACAATTCGTCGGAGGCGGGTAACGCCGAAGACTGGCAATTTTTCCTATTGAATGCTGGTAGTAGGTCGGTTAGAATTCTAGAAGCCGTCCACATCCAAACGTTAGCGGGGGATCATGTTCAAAACAAAGAAAACTCGTTCTGAGAGCGAAGATGGGGCTCGCACCTACACGAGCAGTGACGTTTCCGACATTGCCCAGGTGAGCCTGCGGCAGTTGCAATGGTGGGACGAGCGCAAAGTGGTTTCTCCGCAGCATGAAGGGCACAAGCGCGTATATCAGTCAGCCGAGGTAATTGAAATTACAGTGATCGCGGAACTGCGCCGCAAAGGTTTCTCGCTCCAGAAAATCCGGCGGGTTCTGAGGTTCCTACAGCGTGAGATGGGCAAACGTCTGAGCGAGGTTCTGGAATCGGACTCCGATCTTCACTTGGTCACGGATGGTAAATCCATCTATCTGGAAGACCAGCAGGAACGGATCATCGATATTCTGAAGAATGCCAAGCAGCCGATGTTCCTGGTTTGCGTGAGCGATCAGGTGCGCCGCTTGAACGAATCTCCCCGCAAGCCGATGAAGGCCGAAGCGGCCACGGCCGGTTCCCGCCGTTCAGCCCGCGGCGCTTAAGAACCGCAGTTTACCAACAATCGCCCGGCTCCCGGCTGGCTCTCCAATGAATTAATGCCGATCCTCGACCTGCTGATTGGCAAGCCGCTAGCGACCTCCGACGAAAGGGCGCAACGCATTGGCCCAGTCGCCGGTATTGCGGTTTTCGGTCTGGATGCGCTGAGCTCAGCCGCCTACGGTCCGGAAGCAGCACTCACACTGCTGATCCCTCTCGGCCTGGCCGGCATTCACTACTCGGTCCCCATCAGCGCTGCCATCGTAATACTTCTCACCATCGTCTACTTTTCCTATCGGCAGACCATCGGCGCGTATCCCGGCGGCGGCGGGTCTTACACGGTGGCGCGAGAGAACATCGGGCCCGGCGCGGGTTTGCTGGCTGGCGTCGCACTCATGATCGACTACATCCTGGTGGTGGCCGTCGGTATCTCGGCCGGAGTTGGTGCGTTGGTATCGGCTGCGCCATCTTTGCAGCCCCATACACTGGCTCTCTGTCTAGGAATTCTGGTTATCATCACCATCATCAATCTCCGCGGAGTGCGTGAGGCGGGCCTCATCTTTATGCTGCCGACCTATCTTTTCGTCGGCTGCCTGGTGATCGCGATTCTCATCGGCCTGGTGAAAACGCTGCTGGAAGGCGGGCATCCAGCTCCGGTAATTGCTCCTCCACAGATGCGCGCTGCCACCGAAGCCGTCGGCGCGTGGATATTATTGAAAGCCTTCGCCAGTGGCTGCACCGCCATGACCGGAGTGGAAGCAGTAAGCAATGGAGTGAAAGCGTTTCGTGAACCGGCGGACGAAAACGCCCGCCGTACGCTAACAGCGGTCATCGCGCTTCTGATTATTCTGCTGGCCGGCATCGCGTGGCTGGTGGACATCTATCACATAGGTGCCACTGATCCGGGCCAGCCGGGCTATCAAAGCATAATCTCGATGCTGGTGGCCGCGGTTCTCGGAAAGGGAATTTTTTACTACGTCACCATCGGCTCCATCCTGCTGGTCCTGGCTCTTTCGGCGAATACCGCGTTTGCGGATTTCCCTCGCCTGTGCCGGGTGATCGCGCTGGATCGATACCTGCCCGGTGCATTCGCCCTTCGAGGACGGCGCCTGGTGTACTCGGAAGTNNACGCTCTCGCAGGCGGGCATGGTGTTTCACTGGCGCAGAATCGGCGGTCCCGGCGCGGTTCGAAGTATGGCCGTTAACGGATTGGGAGCTTTCGTCACTGCGATTACCGTGCTGGTAGTTTTGGTGGCGAAATTCACCGAGGGTGCATGGATTACGGTGTTGCTCATTCCCGGGATACTGGTCGGGATGGTGATGGTCCGCCGCCACTATGACCGCGTCGTAATCGCGACCGCCAGTCCGTCGCCGTTGGAGCTCAAGGATTTTCGGCCAGCGATCGTGGTGGTACCGATGCAACGTTGGAGCATCATCGCAAAGAAGGCCGTGCGGTTTGCCTTAACCATATCGCCCGAAGTAATTGGCCTGCAGATTGGATCCGAAGACACTCCTGACCTAAGACCTGACTGGGAGCGATATGTGGAGAAGCCTGTGATGGAAGTCGGTTTGCCGACCCCGAAGCTGGTCGTCATCAATTCTCCTTACCGCTATGTCCTCATGCCAATCGTCGATTACGTACTCGACCTGCATAAAAAGGACCCAAGCCGCCAGATCGCCGTTGTGATCCCAGAGCTCGTTGAACGCCACTGGTATTACTACTTTCTCCATAACCAGCGCGCGGCCGCTCTCAAGGCCCTGTTGTACGTGAAGGGCAACCAACAAATCGCGGTTGTTAACGTGCCTTGGTATCTGGATCTCTGAGCGCCCGTTAGTTACCGTTGGGAAAGCGCTGATAAGTTAGCGGTCGAGCATGTCAGCTTCAGGTGTGCTATATTGTTGGGAGCTTTTGAGACACTTGCGCGTCCATTTGAACCAGCTAGAGGAGCACCCCGTAAACCCCTCGTTCCCCGCCTCCTTACTGCCCTCAATCCAGACGTCAGGACTTTAATCGCTAGAAAGAGACCAGAGAAGAGAGAAAGTAACATGAAAGAAACAGGTACAGTGAAGTGGTTTAACGCCGGAAAAGGCTTTGGATTCATCCAGCGCGAGAACGGCGAGGACGTGTTCGTCCATTTTTCCGCCATCGAGGCAAGCGGCTATCGCACGCTGGACGAAGGCGCACGGGTAACATTTGTCGTCAAGCGAGGCCCCAAGGGCCTGCAAGCAGAACAAGTCAGCTTAGCGTAGACTTCCGGGCGGCGCTTACCGAGTGCCGCCCCTCATTCATTCCGGTGCAGCACCGGCTAGGCCGGCATACGGTTAGTGTCCGAACCGGCTGCGTTACAACGCGCAATGCGTTGCGCATCGCCGCTCGAAGGTGCGGTAAACATGCAGTTTCTTTACATGGGTTTTAGCCAGAACGCCAATGTGCGAAATTTTCGATTTCAAGGCGTTGTGTCGCGAGAGCGCCCCTCCAAGATGGTCAAGAACCTGGAATTCCTCCTGAGTGCCGACATGGCGTTATTGGCGCAGCATCGCATCCGCGTCCAGGACGGCCCCACTTTATGCCTGCAGATTCTGGCCGCCGCTTTCACCAGCGCCGAAGAGCAGGCCATTCACTTCGCTAGTTACGCGATTACGCGCGAGGATGTCTCGGCGTTCGCCTCCGCTAGAAGCGCCTTGGAAGAAACCAAAGCGGCACGCCGCAAACATCGGCCTCCCTTCAAACCTTCGCCGTCATCGCAGTTGAAGTGGCCACAGATGAAGTAGAGCTATCCGTCCAACGCCGGCACATCCACCCAAGCGCGCTTGCGCCACGATTCCAATCCCTTTTCGGCCAGTTGGACGCCCTTGGCGCCTTCCAGCAAGTTCCATCGAAACGGGTCTCCCGCTACCACGTGCCGCAGAAAAAGTTCCCACTGGCTCTTGAATGCATTGTCAAACGGCTCATCGGCGGCGGCCAGTTGCCAATCGTCAAAGTAATGGTGAGGATTTTCAACGTCCGGATTCCACACTGGCCGCGGCGTTCGATCAGCGGATTGGATCCAGCAATCCCGCAGACCAGCAACCGCAGAACCTCTCGTTCCTTCCACCTGAATTGTGAGCAGATCGTCACGCCGCACGCGCACACACCACGATGAATTGAAATGCGCCACTATGCCGCCTTCCATCTCGAAGGACGCATAAGCTGCGTCTTCCGCCGTTGCATCATACGGACGGCCGGATTCATCCCAGCGCCGCGGAATATGCGTCGCGCCCAGGCAGGAAACCGCCTGAACCGCGCCAAACAGATCATCCAGGACATAACGCCAGTGACACAACATGTCCATGATGATTCCGCCACCATCCTCTTTACGGTAGTTCCAGGATGGACGCTGTGCCGCCGTGGTTTCACCGTCGAATACCCAATAGCCGAATTCACCGCGCACGGAGAATATCCGGCCGAAGAATCCTCGATCGCGCAGCGCCCTCAACTTCAGCAACCCGGGCAGCCACAATTTGTCCTGAACGACGCCGTGCTTCACTCCGGCCGTTTTAGCCAGTTGATAAAGTTCATAAGCCGCTTCCAAACTACCCGCGCTCGGTTTCTCGCAGTAAATGTGCTTTCCCGCGGCAATGGCTTTGCGAACGGACTCCGCACGGTGATCAGTGGTTTGCGCGTCGAAGTAAATGGAGTACTCCGGATCAGCCAGCGCGGCATCCAGGTCGGTTGTCCAGGGCAGATTGCCGTGGTCGCGCGCGAGCGTTTCCAATTTGGTGGCGTTGCGTCCTACCAACAGTGGCCGCGGCAGAATGGTCTCGCCCTCTGATATCTTGACGCCGCCCTGCGCGATGATCGCAAGAATGGAACGCCCCAGATGCTGATTCGCACCCATGCGTCCCGTGACGCCGTTCATGATGATCCCAACTGAATGAACCTTCAAACCCGTTTCTCGTTTCTGGTTCCTGGTTTCTGGTTTCTGGTTTCTGCCGCCTGCTTCCTGCCGCCTAGCTGTGCTGCGGCCTAGCTCCCTTCGGAAGCGGCGGCGCTTCAACGCCGGCTTTCGGCAGTGTCCCATCCAACTCCTGACGCCAGTGAGCCACGTCACCGCCCGGTCCGTAGCAATAGATCATTCGCAGCGGAATCGCGCCGATATTCGTCAACTGATGGAAGACGCGCCGTGGAATGTACACAGCTTGACCGGCTCCGAGCGTCATCTTCTCATCGCCCAGGCACATCTCGCCCTCGCCCTCCAGAACCAGGTAGATTTCTTCCTGATCTTGGTTGTGCCACGGCACTTGTCCGCCGTTCGCTTCAAGCGTGACGTGGCCCAGCGCAAAGGCTTCCGCCTGAATCGGACTCGCGCCTCCCACCAGGTTTTGAGTGCGCCGCCGGGCCGGATAAGTTCTTCCAGCGATTTGGGCAAGATCCGCGACGATCATGCTCAGAGCACCGGTCCAATGCGCCACGGCACGAATTCTTTATGCCCCAGGCGCTCGCTCGAAGTCTTCTCGCCGGAGGCCACGCGCAGCAGCAGATCGAATATCTCGCGCCCCACCTCAACAATCGTGCCGTCTCCGTCGGCAATGCGTCCGGCATTGATGTCCATGTTGTCGCGCATCCGGCGGTAGATGGCGCTGTTACTCGCGATCTTGATCACGGGAATGGTGGGAAAACCGATAGCGCTGCCTCGCCCAGTGGTAAAGGCAATCACATTGACGCCGCCCGCGGCGAGCCCTGTAAGAGACACCGGATCGTAGCCGGGCGTGTTCATGAATACGAAGCCTGGCGAGGCGATTCGTTCCGCATAATCGACTACGTCCATCAATGGTGAGGTGCCGGCCTTGGCCACCGCCCCAAGCGATTTCTCCAGAATGTTCGTCAGCCCGCCCTCTTTGTTGCCTGGCGACGGGTTGTCGTCGAAGCTGCCACCGAAGCGCTTCAGGTAGGTCTTGTATCCAGCGATGAATCCGAGCAGTTTCTCCGCCACCTGCCGGTTGCGTGCGCGCCGGACCAGCAGATGCTCCGCACCGAAAATCTCCGTGGTCTCAGCCAGAACCGCAGTGCCGCCCACCGCAGCCAACTGGTCGCAACAGACCCCCAACGCCGGGTTGGCCGTGATTCCCGAAAACGAGTCCGAACCGCCGCAGTTCAGCCCCAAAACAATTTTGGATGCCGGCGTTTCCACTCGTTTTTCGGCTGCCGGGCGGTCCATCAAACCGGCGATGACTTTACGGGCCGCTTCCACGGTGGCGCGCGTTCCGCCGCTCGATTGCAGAGTCATCCCCACCAGACGGTCCGTGGTTGCAGTTCCCTGCCCCAGGTAATGATCGATTTGATTTACTTCGCAGCCGAGCCCGAGGATAATCGCGGCCGCCACGTTGGGATGGTTCAAGACACCCGCCAGCGTGCGCTGGAGCTGCTCTGTATCAGGGCCAATCGTATGCCCGCAGCCCTCGCCATGCGGAAATGCGGCTACGCCATCCACGTTGGGCGGCAAAGTCTCGCCATCAAAGCTCGCCGCGATCAGCTCCGCCGTATGCGCCGCGCAGTTGCTGGCCGCCACCACGGCGATGTAATTCCGCGTCCCAACACGCCCGTCCTCGCGCGGATAGCCGAGAAATACGGGAACATCCTGACTTGGCCGCGGGATCGAAACTTCGCCAACCGGAAAATCGTAAGCGAAGGAAAGTTCTTCGAACGCCACATTGTGCGTATGCACGTGCCGTCCCGGCTCAATGCGGATGCGCGCGCGCCCCATCACCTGTCCATAACGGACAATGTGCTCACCGGCGCCGATGGCCGTAAGAGCTACCTTGTGACCCGCCGGAACGGGATCTTCCACCGTCACAGCTCGGCCGTTCACGCGCAGCTCTTGCCCGGCCGAAAGCGCGACCCGCGCGATCGCGATATTGTCGGACGGGTGCAAGTGAATGACGGCATTTTCGGCCGTTGGAAGCTTCGTGATTTCGAGCAGACCCATGGCTACCTTTCTATGACCGTTTCCGTAACTTGTTCGCCAGTGTGGACGTGAAACAGATTGCCCTGCGGGTGAATCCAAAACCCTTCGCCTTTTGGTGGCGCCGGAATGTCTTCGATCTTGGTCGCGGTGATGAACTGGTTCGTTTCCACTCCCGGAATCAGCTTACCGATATGCAAGTGGATGTGGCACTGCGTCTGGACGCTGGGGGCGTTGTAGGCAATGGCCCACTCATCGCCGAATAATGCTTTGGCTTTCTCCACCGCGGCAGCCAACAGGTCGGCGCGCCGTTCGTCGCTCAACAATTCGATGGACCGTTCATGCGAGCGGGGCAGCGCCAGCCAACGATTCGGCTTGCTGGGATTGGCGTCCTTGAGGAAGAAAATCTTCACGCCTGCCGGCTGCTTCTCCGCCTCGCGGCACAAACCGCATTGGCGGGCTTCCATCGTCTCGGGCCGCGTGACGTCGCAAGTGCAGGTCACGATGTCGGCGTGCAAACCCAGACCGAACACCAACACAGCGGCAATGAGAAGACGAGGCATCAATTCGATTATAGAGCCGCGTCGCCGAATGGCTCACTATACTGGGAATTGCTTTTCGAGACAACATGGAAGCGCTGGACGATACTGCCCGCCTTGGCCGTCGCCCTATTCTTCCTTTACTTCTTCGGGTTGACTCGCACGGGCCTGCTCAGCGCCGACGAGCCACGCTATGCAGCCATCGGCCGCGCCATGGCGCAGACAGGCGATTGGGTGACGCCCCGGCTGTGGGGAAAACCCTGGTTTGAAAAACCTCCGCTGCTGTATTGGATGACCGCCGCAGCGTTCAAGGCGGGGCTCGATCAAGATTTGGCGCCGCGCCTCCCGGTGGCCCTCCTCAGCGTTTGCTTTCTCGTTTATTTTTTCATCGCGCTGCGCCGTGAGTTTGGGGAACAGGCTGCGTTCTACTCAACCACCATTCTGGCGACGTCCGCCGGATGGTTGGCATTCAGCCATGTCGCGGTGACCGACCTTCCGATGTCGGCGGCATTCGCCGCAGCGATGCTGATTGCCTACCGAGCCGCGACCGTAAGGGAGTCGGTTTCTGCCGCGTCGCTGTCAGCCGGCATTCTGCTAGGGCTCGCAGTACTGGCAAAAGGTCTGGTGCCACTAGCACTCTTCCTTCCCGCTGTCTGGTTTCTTCGCCACCGCTTACGAGCCCTGCTCGGCATCCTTACCGCAGCAGCCGTGGTCGCCCTTCCGTGGTACGCAACCGTCACATGGATCAATGGCCCGGCCTTCCTTCAGGAATTCTTCTGGAAACATCACCTCGAGCGCTACGTGACAGGTTCCTTGCTTCACGAGCGGCCATTCTGGTTCTATTTACCCGTGCTGCTAGCCGGACTCTTTCCGTGGAGCCCCTTCCTGCTCCTGTTGTTTTCAAAACAGACCTACAGGGATCAACGCATCCAGTTTCTCGCCGTTTGGTTAGCCTGGGGCTTGATCTTCTTTTCGCTCTCACGCAACAAACTCCCTGGCTATTTGTTGCCTCTGCTGCCGCCACTCGCGGCGCTGCTTGGGTTGGCGATCGCCAAGGCGCAAGCGCGAACCGTGAAAATAGCGGCATTGATCGCAGCAAGTGCCGCGCTGCTCTGGTTCATCCCGGCCATTCAGGATCTGCTGCCGCAAGCGCTGCTCCACGGCTTCTCGCGCGCACAGTTCCACTTGCCTCTAGTCTGGATTCTGCCGGCTCTTGCGCTAGTCCTGATTTGCGGTCTTCTCGAGCGAACCGGACGCCGGGATTTGGCCATCACCCTGATCTCAATGGTGATTGTCCTATCTGTCGCGCGGTTGGTCTGCGAAACCTACCCTGAGCTAGATCAGAAAGTCTCAGCCCGCCGTTTCTGGATTTCTCACAAAGAATCAATCACTTGCTCTTCCGACAGCGACCGTTCCTGGCGGTACGGACTGAACTATTACGCCGGACGCGAGATCCCTGATTGTAATTGAGTCCGGAGTAGGTTAATCTCTATCTAGATAGGGGTCATCGTGATCACCATCGAAGAAACCACGCACCAACCCACACAGACCCTCCAGCAACAGACTGAGGCTGAGTACGACGCTACCGTTCGAGCCGACATCGAGCAGTTCCGCTCCTATGCCGAAAAGTTCGTGGCCGGCGAGATCACGGACGATCAATTCCGTGCGCAGCGCCTGCGCCGCGGCATCTACAGCCAGCGGCAAGCCGGCGTTCACATGATCCGCACCAAGGTTCCCGGTGGAATCCTGACGGCCGCACAGATGGACCAGTTAGCGCTGATCGCCGATCAATTCGCCGGTGGCAAAGGCCATCTCACCACACGGCAGAACATTCAATATCATTTCATCCCGCTGCTCGACGTCCCAGCCCTGCTGCACCTGCTGGCCGACGTTCGCCTGACGACGCGCGAAGCTTGCTACAACACGGTCCGCAACATCACCGCGTGCCCGTTGAGCGGACTGCTGGAAGACGAAGTTTTCGATGTTCACCCCTACGCCCAGCGTGTGGCATTTGCGTTCCTGCATAAGGAACTGACCGACAGCCTGCCCCGGAAATTCAAGATTGCGTTCTCGGGCTGCAAGGAAGATTGCATGCTGGGTTCGATCCACGATATCGGTTTGCGCGCAGTGCTTCGGGACGGGCAACGAGGATTCCGCATGGTGGTGGGCGGCGGGCTGGGGCCGTTGCCCGTCGAAGCGCAACTTCTGGATGAGTTTGTTCCCGTCGAACGCCTGGTCAATAAATGCGAGGCCGTGATCCGCGTATTCAGCAAATACGGCAATCGCAAGAACAAGAACATGGCGAGATTAAAGTTTGTTGTTCGTGAGCGCGGTTTCGCCTGGGTGAAGGAGCAGATCGAGAAGGAGTATCAGGACATCCTGAGCGGTGGCGGCATTCCGACTCCGGAAGTGGTCCCGGAAGGCTTCGGTGGTTTTCAATCAGCACCACCACCTCTGGGCACGGGCGACTTGCTTCCCGTTGTGCACACAAATGGGCACGCCGACGCGGAGTACGAGCGGTGGCTCAGTACCAACGTCCGGCGGCAAAAACAGCCTGGCTACGGCATGGTCACTGTAAAAGTTCCGCAAGGAAACCTGACTGGCCGCGAGATGCGCGGGCTAGCCCAAATCGCCAAAGACGCCGGTGACGGGTTGTTGCGAGTGGCCATCGACCAGAATCTCGTGCTGGCATATCTGCCGCTACGCCAATTACCGAGGATCTACGCAGCTCTTCAGGCCATCGACCTTGCCGGTGCAGGCGCCGAGGAGATCGATGACATCACTACTTGTCCGGGAGCTTACAGTTGCAACCTGGCGCTCACTAAGTCGATGAACCTGGGCGCGGCGCTCGCCGAAGAGGTGCGAGATCATCCGGATTCGCTAGTGCGGAAGCTCAAGATCAAGATCAGTGGATGTCCCAATTCCTGTGGCCAGCACTGGATCGCCGATTTCGGGTTCTACGGAAACGCGCGGAAGATCGACGGGAAGGAAGTGCCGTACTATCAGATGCTGCTGGGCGGCGGCTACGATGACAGCGGCATGCTCAGGTTTGGCGCCGCAATCCAAAGCATCCCTGCTCGATTAGCGCCGGAGGCCGTGCGCCGCGTGCTGGATCACTATGTGGCGAATCGCCAAAAAGAGGAAACTTTCCGTGCCTACGTACTACGCCATAAGGTGGAGACTTTCCGTCTGATGACGAACGATCTGGCAAAGCCGGCAGAGCTTTTTCCTGAGATGTATCGGGACTGGGGCGACGACGTGACGTACTCGCTACAGCTAGGCCGGGGCGAATGCGCCAGTTAATCGAGACTGTGACACTTCGTCGCAGCCGAGGTGGGGCGGCCCCCCTGGTCC
>PMUN01000422.1 GCA_003166875.1 Bryobacterales bacterium
GCCAACGTCCGGACTGGCTGGAAGCGCTGGTAAACCTGGGGCAAGCTCAGTGGCGATCGGGCGATCTGGAAGCTGCCAAAGCTTCGCTCTCGCAAGCTGTCGCCTGTCACCCCGCGTCCACCGATGCGCTGCGCGCCCTGGCTGCCTTGAGCGTCGCGATGGGCGATTACATCCAGGCCCTGGACTTGGAAGGGAAACTGCAGGAGTTGGGAGCGCCGCTTCCGGAGCTGGCCTTCAACATCGGAGTGCTGCTTGAAAAATCGAACTTGTATGAAGACGCGGCCCGTACCTATCGCCGCGCCGCCGACGTAAAACCAGGTTTCGCCGAGGCCTTGCTCAATTTGGGGCATGCCCTGAAAGCGCTCGGTCAGGAGGAGGAAGCACGCAGTTGTTGGCGGCAAGCGGTGGAAGCGAAACCGGAACTGGCGGAGAAATACTTCTAGCAATTCGAATTCAAGAATTCAAGAAGCCGAGGAAGTCGAGGAAGATGGTGGCTTCGCGGCTTCCTGATTCAATAAATTCCTGAATTCTCTTGCTGGCGCCGCCGGTCTGCCAAGCGAAACCGGAATTGGCGGAAGCCAGGAAATAAGGAGCCGCGCAGCCACCTTCTCCCTCGACTTCTTGAATTCCTGAATTCTTGAATTCGCCGTTCTATCTCATCTCCAACCACTTCACACTAGTGGGATTGGAATGCTCGCACTGCATCGTATCGGTAACCCCCGATGCGATCAAGCCGCATGCGTTCGATTGCGCGCTGCGCAAGGCATGCTCTTCCGTGTCCGCCCGCGCGGTCCGGCAGGACGTTCTTCCCTGGAAAGCCACGCAAACCTCCACGCGGTACCTGACGTTGTTTGTGCTGGAATAGAACAGAAATCCCAAGAGGACCACCCCCAGCACGATAATGAACGCCAGCACAACTTTTTTGTTCATGCCCCGTGACTTTCCGCGAAAAAGTTGCCCATGCGGCGGAATTTGTCGTAACGATCGTCAATCAGCTCTTGGGACGAACGCGAGGTCAAATCCGCCAGTGCGCTGCGAATCGCGTCCTTGACAAACTCGGCCGCTCTGTCGGCGTCGGTGTGCGCGCCTTCGGCGGGTTCGGCAATGATGCCATCGATCAACCCCAGCGCCATCAAGTCGCCTGAAGCCAGTTTTAAAGCCTGGGCAGCCTCGGGAGCCTTGCCCGAATCGCGGTAAATGATGGCCGCGCAACTTTCCGGTGAGATCACGCTATAGTAGGCATTCTCCAGCATGTACACGCGGTTGGCAATCCCCAATCCCAACGCACCGCCGCTGCCGCCTTCGCCGATGACGATGGTGATCACCGGCACTCCCAGCCGCGACATTTCGCGCAGGTTCACTGCAATCGCCTCGGCTTGGCCACGCTCTTCAGCATCAATCCCCGGATAAGCTCCAGGCGTATCCAGAAAGGTAATGATCGGCCGCTGAAATTTGTCCGCCAGCCGCATCAGGCGCAGCGCCTTGCGGTATCCCTCCGGTTTCGGCATCCCGAAATTCCGGTGCAGCTTCTGCTTGGTGTCGCGGCCTTTCTGGTGGCCGATCACCATCACCGGACGATCCTCGAAGAACGCCATACCGCCCACAATGGCTGCGTCGTCGGCGAAGGTGCGATCCCCATGCAGTTCCGCGAAGCCCGTAAAGATGCGCGTGATGTAATCGAGCGTGTGCGGCCGCTTGGGATGGCGCGCCAGTTGTACGCGCTCCCAGGTTGAATTCAATGTGGTTGAATTCACCTTTTGCGTTTCGGCGCTCTTCTCATGCGGCTCTGAGGCTGGATTGTCTTCCATTCCGAATTGCGCGGGACTAGCTTGCCAGGACCTCCACCGATTCCGGTCCGCAGATCCGTTCCACTTCGGCCCGGAATTCCTTGTCTGGGCGAACCTTGCGCGTCACATCCAGAATAACGGAAAAATCACGGGGTTTCTCAAGCCGCAGCCGCACCTCGGTATCACCGCACTTTTTTGCGAACAGTTGATCGAGCGCCTCGGCCTTGTCCATGGCCTGATCTTTGGTCCCGTTCACGCCCACCGCGACGCGGATGGAAATCAGCGACGGAAGATTTACGCGCGCCAATTCCAACGGTATAATGTCCTGCACCGAGATCTTGGGAGGCGCATTCTCCTCGGGAAGCACCAGGCCGCGCACCAGCACGGCTTTGTCTTCCACCAACGCCGTCAACAGACGATCATACTGCGTGCTGAAAACCATCGCCTCCACGCTTCCGGTGCGGTCTTCCAGATGCATGGCCGCCCACAGTTTGCCGTCCTTATTGCGTTTGCGCTGGATGCCGATCAGTATGCCGCAAATGCTGACGTCCGCTCCGCGCTCCAGGCCTTCCAGGGTTTCGGTGTAGTGAGTGGAAAGTTCCGCCACTTTGGCGGAGTGTTCATCCAACGGATGCCCGGTGACGTAAACGCCCAGAACTTCCTTTTCGCTCGAAAGTTTCTGCTGCGGTGTCCAATCCGGAAGCGCCGGCAACGGATGTTCCTCGTGAGCCGGTTCATCGGCCACCATGCCGAACAAACCGGTCTGCCCGCTGGCGCGATCCTTCCACGCGCGCTGGCCGCTCTCCATGGCGGCGTCGATCAGAGCCGTCAACTGCGCGCGATTACCGCCCAGGCTGCTCATGGCGCCGCACTTGATCAGGTTCTCCAAAACCCGCCGATTCACCGAGCTCGGATCCACGCGCTCCGAGAAGTCGAACATCGATTGAAACGCGCCACCCGTCTTGCGAGCCTCGATAATGGAATCCGCTGCGTTGGCTCCCACGGCGCGAATCGCGCATAAACCCATCCGGATTCCCTTCCCGTCCGGCGTGAAGTCCCGGCTGCTCGAATTTACGTCCGGAGGCAGCACCGCAATTCCCATCTCGCGGCACTCGTTGATGTACTTCACCACCTTGTCGGTCGAGCCCATTTCCGACGTCAGCAGCGCCGAGAGGAACTCGAGCGGATAATGCGCCTTCAGATATGCGGTGACATACGCCAGGAATCCGTATGCGGCCGAGTGCGCCTTGGGAAATCCGTATCCGGCGAACTTCTCCATGAGATCGAAAATTTTCTCGATCTTCTTTTGCGCGAAACCCTTTTTCTTGGCCCCCTCCAGGAAGCGCGCCCGCTGCGCCGCCATCTCCTCGGCTTTCTTCTTCCCCATGGCGCGCCGCAGGATGTCTGCATCGCCGAGCGAATATCCGGCCAGGCGATTCGAGATCTTCATCACCTGTTCCTGATACACGATCACACCGTAGGTCTCTTCCAGAGTCTCTTTCAGCTCCGGGAAATCGTAGGAAACCTGTTTGCGGCCGTGCTTGCCATCGATGAAGTCGTCAATCATCCCGCCCTGTATGGGGCCGGGCCGATACAGAGCGTTGAGCGCGCACAAATCGTCCATGCGCGATGGTTGGTACTTGCGCAGAATGTCGCGCATCCCGCGCGATTCAAATTGGAAGATGCCGCTGGTGTAGGCTTTGCAAAACATTTGGTAAGTTGCGGCATCGTCCAGCGGCAATTCTTCCACCTTCAGTTTGACGCCGTGATTTTGCTCAATCAACCCGAGTGCGTCCTGGATGATGTCGAGCGTGGTCAGGCCCAGAAAATCCATCTTGAGCAGCGACAACTTCTCGAGCCCGACCATGTCGTACTGCGTGACAATTTCGTCTTTGCTGGTCTTGTAGAGCGGAACCAGTTCCTTCAGCGGCACCGGCGAAATCACCACGCCGGCCGCGTGCATGGAGGCGTTGCGCGCCATCCCCTCCAGCTTGACCGCTACCTCCAGCACTTCTTTCAAACGCGGATCCTTGCGCGCCGCCTCCTCGATGGCGGGCTCTTGCTCCATCGCTTCTTTCAGTTTGATGTTGAGCTGGGTGGGGATCAGCTTGGTGATGCGGTCCACGTCGGCGAAGCTGATATCCAGCGCCCGGCCCACATCCTTGAT
>PMUN01000392.1 GCA_003166875.1 Bryobacterales bacterium
GGAAACTACACCTTCACCGGGCTAGCCAACGGAAATTACACGGTCACGCCCAGCCATACCGGCTATACATTTACGCCACCCAACCAAACCGAGACCATGTCCGGAGCAAACCTAACTGGCGTCAACTTCACAGGCCAAAGCCAAGGTCCGTCCTGGAACATTTCGGGGACGATCAGCCCTTCGTCGGCTGCTAGCGTAACCACAGTGACGCTGAGCGGAGCCGCCAATGCCACAACCACGCCTAACGCTTCCGGAAACTATACCTTCACCGGACTAGCGAACGGGGTTTACTCGGTATCGCCAACCAGTCCAAGTTACGGTTTCAATCCCCGGGGCCAAACGTTCTCGGTCTACGCGGCTAATGTCACGGGCCTCAACTTCAGCGGCACTGCTCAGTCGACGCCGACATTCACGATATCCGGGACCATAAGCGGAGGCAGTGGAGCAGCCGTCACTCTCAGCGGCGCCGCAAATGCCACCACCACAGCAGGCACTAACGGAACCTATAATTTCAGTGGGCTCACAAACGGGAGCTACACCATCACTCCGAGCAATCAGGGTTATAGTTTCTCTCCCCCCGCGCAATCGGTTGTCATTAGTGGGAGCAGCGCCAGCGCTACGAACTTCACCGCGGCTGCCGGCTACATGATTTCAGGAACTCTAAGCCCGCCGGAATACTCTGTCGGCGCTACCGTGACCCTCACCGGTCCGGTGAACGCCACTGTCACGGTCACAGGTTCCAGCACCTTCGCGTTTACCGGACTGCCGGCTGGTTCCTACACCGTCACACCGAGCGGCACAAATGTTACCTTCAATCCTACTAGTCAAGAGATCTCGATCAGTGACGCCAATGTCAACGTTCCAAGCTTCAGTGCAACCGGCACCGAGAACGTCATCTTTTTTGACAATTTTTCGACGCCCACGCTGAGTTCCGGTTGGACGGTCATCTCGCGGCATGGAGAGTACGCCCAAAACGAGACGGAGTGCAATATTCCTCAGATGGTGGCCTCCGGCAGCGGCATGACAATTAGTAGCGCGGCGGAGAATTGGACGTGCGGCGATTTCAATATTGACGCGAGCACCCGCCATACCCCTTCCAGTTGGCCTTACATCACGGGCGATGTGCAATGGACCAGCCAGAGCTTCAACACCGGCACAGTGGAGGTGCGGGCTAAATTCCCCTCTTATGCGACCAGCCTTTGGCCGGCTATCTGGATGCTCGGCTCCAACTGCCAGACTACTAACATTTTCACTGCCGATACAGGTTATTCAGACTGTTCCAGCCTCGGCGCCAGCGGATATATCGAAGCCGACCTGGTGGAGTGTTACAGCGGCCAATCCGGCTTTTGCCAGTTCCATGTGGCCAACCCCTCCTTTGGCATCGGCAACGGGTGCGATGCCAACTATACGGTGGATACCAACTGGCACATCTTCACCACCGTGTGGACGGCCACAAGCTTTAAGCAATATATGGACGGCGTGCTGAAAACGACCTGTAATCAAGCCATCAAGGGCCAGATGTTCCTCATCATCCAAACGCAGACCGGCGGCTCCGGCGGAACTCCCAATAACGCGGATTTACCCGCTCAGTTGAAGATCGATTACGTGAAGGTGACCCAGCCGTAGACGGATTTCGGATGTCTCGGGCCGGCCATTCCGGCGCCGCGGCGGCGTTGTGGAAGGACGGATGCGCCGGCGTCCCTGGGGTATGATGAATTTGTATGCCTGGAACCGTGAGGGGCCGAAAACATACGACTGAAAAAGGGGAAATCCGAGGCCGTTTGCGCCGGGCTGCATGAGCGTGCCTCTGTGCATGAGTTCTGTCCCCGTTGACCCTGCGCCGAGTCGCGAGACAGCAGTGACGGGCTGGTTGCAGATGAGCCGCGTTCGCCTCTGCCTGATGGCGTTGTTGCTTCTGTGTGGCCGGGCTTCCGAGGCGCAAACCACTTGTGCAACGCAACACACCGCTAGCGGCGCTTTCATCTGCTATCCCAACCCGTCCGAGAATGCTAAAGATTCGAATGTTCCCGCCGTTTTTCATTTGAGCGCACAGGGAAACGCCGCCGAAGGTAGGCTGATTGCCGGCTACAAGGTCCTCATCGATAAGCGCCAGATCTATGAGAAGAAACTGGCGGCTCCGGTCCAGAAACTGTCCGTCGAAACCAACTTGAAGTCACCATTCGATTCCGGCACACACAGCTTGCACGTCGTATTCGTTGGAGCCGGGTCCGCCGACGTGAACCAGCTTCAATTTTATCCGCAGGCAAACGCCAGTTTCTGTGAACCGTTCAGCCGCATCGATCCGCGGACTTGCACCTCCTCGCCGGCGGGAGGTTCTTTCCAGTGGTCCCTGCCGGAAGCCTCTCCGGGCGCGTCAACGCCTGACGCCTTCGACAGATATTCCGCCTTCCTCAAACTCTTCGGCCAAAATCTGAAGAAGGTTGAGGCGGATGTTGCGGATGCAATGGCAGTGGATTCCCGAGGGAACTTGTATGTCGCGTCCCACGCTTTTGCGGATGTGGATTTACGCAAATACTCGCCGAACGGCAGCCTCATGTATGCTTCGCTGATTCGTTCTTGCGGAGAGGGCTTTCTAGCGGTGGCCGGTCTGGCTATCGATGGCGCGGGGCGTGCCTGGATCGCCGGGAACACAACCGCGTGTCTCGCCACCACTCCAAATGCGGTTCAGGAGCGCGTTTCGCATGCGGGCCCAGCGCGCGGATTCGTGATGCTGGTAGACACTACCAAATCCAGTTCCATGACACCGGTCTACGTTACTTACCTCTCTGACGTGGACCATCGAATCGCTGCGATCCGCGTTGACAGCGAGGGTAATGCGTATGTTGCCGGCACCACTGAATCTCAGGAATTCCCGCATGATTCATTGCTTAAGGCGCTAAAGGCCGGTGCAGGCTCCGCCCAATCCAGTCCCACGAGGTTAGGCTTTGTTTCAGCGCTAAACCCAATGGGATCGGCCTTACTATGGTCCGCTCTATTGCCGGATGCACAGTTGGCCGCGCTGGCCCTCGACGAAGCGGGGAATGTTTACGTCACGGGACGCGTGCCGTCCAGGAAGTCCACGTCCGGAACTCGCGGTTCCAATGAGCCGCTGAAGAAAACCTGCGGCGGTGAAAGCAAGTTGACGATGGAATGCGACGATGTTCTGGTTGCGGAACTCTCGGATCGCGGCCACAGGCTATCCTACGCCGCGTGGTTCGGCGGCCAGGGGGAGGCGGAAGGCCGAACCATTTCGGCTACGGCGCAGGGGGCCTGGATCTTCGTCGCGGGTGAGACAGATTCACGGGATTTTCCAACATCGTCGGCGGCGAATGAACTTCGTCAGGAGGGTTTGCGGTCGTTTGCCGTAGCTCTGCGGGCTTGCAGAAGCGGCGCACAATACTCGCGGATCCTGCCGGAAGTGGCCGGCAATACGGCGCCGCCGCTCGCATCGGCGCCCGCGATGGATGCCTTCACCACTGCGTTTTCGGCCGGAATTGCCGAGTACCCCGGAGGATTAACGGGGCGCAAGCCCTTCGCGCACCTGGAGCTCGCCCCGGAGTGCATTTCGGCCAAACCATGAGGCTGCGCTAATGGCCACACGCCGGCAATTCCTGCTATCGCTGGCCAGTGCGGGGAGCGGAGCGCTCCTCCCAGGATGCTTGCGCGGCCAATCGGATGACGCGACCCCGAACGCGCTGGCGGGTGTGCGGCTTGAACCATTTGTCGATCCGCTGTTTTTGACACCCGTTCTCCGGCCGACTTCTGAGATTTCCGGCTCGGAACACTACAGAATTACCCTATCGGAGTTTCAACAGAAGCTTCACCGCGACCTTCCCCCGGCGGTGGTGTGGGGATTTGAAGGAATCACTCCTGGTCCGGTGATTGCAGCGCAGCGCGGCCGTGCCGTGACAATCGACTGGTTGAACCGATTGCCGGCGCGGCATCGACTTACGATTGACCATTCGTTGGATGGCGCCGGGAAGGACCTTCCCGAGGTACGAACGACCATCCACCTGCACGGCGGGCACGTGTCAGCGAGTAATGACGGCTACCCGGAGGATTGGATCACGCCCGGAAAGCAGCAGCGGACCGTCTATCCCAACCGGCAACCTGGCGCGACGCTCTGGTATCACGACCACGCCATGGGAATTACGAGACTGAACGCCATGATGGGATTGGCCGGGGTCTATTTAATTCGCGACCCGGCGGAAGAGCGCCTGGGGCTGCCCGCGGGACGTTTTGACATTCCACTGGTGTTGCAGGATCGCATTCTCGATGCGCGCGGCCAACTGGTGTATCCCGTCTCGGATTCCATCGACGCCCCTTCGGTTGCCGAGTTCTTCGGAACGAACATCCTGGTCAACGGCCGGGTGTCGCCCTACCTCGATGTGGAGCCGCGACTATATCGCTTCCGCCTTCTAAATGCGGCGAACTCACGTATGTTCCAGCTATCGCTCGTCCCCGGGCAGCGGTTCATCCAAATTGGAAGTGACGGCGGCCTTCTGCCAGAGCCAGTTATCCGCAGTGAAATATTTATTGCGCCGGCAGAGCGTCTTGAAGTCATTTTGGATTTTCGGGGCCGCGAAGGCCGGCGCATGATGCTCGTAAACAACGCACCCACGCCCTACCCCTCGGGCGGCGGACCGGTTCCCGGTTTGGTAATGCAATTTCGAGTCGGCCGGCCGCTCAGCGCGGACATCGATACCGGCAGAATTCCCGATACGCTCCGAGCTGTGCCGCGCTTGCAGGAGACGGCGGCGGTAAAGACGCGGAGCCTGAAGTTAGTCGAAATCATGGCGATGAAGGGACAGCCTCACCGCGTATTGCTGGATGGGCGGCGCTTCATGGATCCGGTCACCGAAGATCCCCTGAACGGAAGCGTCGAGATTTGGGAATTCGTGAATACGACGCTCGACGCTCACCCCATTCATTTGCATGCAGTCCATTTTCAACTGCTCGATCGCCGTCCTTTCGACGTTCGCCGGCTCGAGCGCACGTCTGAAGTGGTCTTGACCGGCAAGGTGCTGCAACCGGCTCCGGAAGAACGCGGCTGGAAGGACACTATCCTCTGCCCGCCCGGACAGGTAACTCGCATCATTACGCCGTTCGCTGGAGAACCGGGACGCTTCGTCTGGCACTGCCACATGCTCGAACACGAAGATAACGAGATGATGCGACCTTTTCTGCTGCGCGCTTGAGCGCAGACTGGTTGTTTGTCCAGAGAGAAGGCGATCGTGGCGCACGCACTCCTCGGAACACCCCAAGCTGCGGCGGACTCAGTCACCGGTTTTTGCAAAGTCACTTAATTCGCCGGCAATATCTCGCAGATGCTCAAATTGTAGCGATCCGTAGTCGGCGCTGTATCGTTGATGGTCACCGTTGTCCCGCTTAGTGGCGTTGGGCTGGTCTGCATTTGCACCCAGTAGGTGTCCCCGGTGGACGCCAGGTCCTGATGCACCAAAGTTTGACCGGCGCCGAGTGTCCGTGCGATCGCGTTGTCGTAGTCGTTCCCAACACCGAAGACCCAGGATCCGTTTTGAGTTGTCACCAGCGATGCCGAAGGAGCGCCGGTTTTTGCGTTAGTGCTCTTGGTAGCCCCAATTGCGCCGGATCCGTTGGTACCGCTAGTGTTCGCCCCCGTGAAAGTAACAACCGTCATTGAGGAAACGACGCTATGCGAAATGGTCGCCGTGACGGTTACGTTGGTCAATGCCGACGGCGCGAAAGCCCGCCAGATTTCAGCAGTGCCGCTCTGCGTGTTCGTACGCAGTACCAGTACCCAGGTTAGACCTGCACCACTAATGCCTGTCACTGTGGTGTTTGTCCCTGAGATGAAATCCGTGGACACAAAGGCGAGGAGTAGTTCGTTTGAAGCGGTAGTCGAGAATGCGGGCGTGGCTACGGTGGTGCTTGCCGCGGTTCCGTCTTTCGATACCTTCGCGTCAATTGCGAGCGAACTCCCCTGAACCGCTTGAGCAGTAAAGTTGACGCCGGTTATGTTCGCCCCGCTCACCGTCTCACCAAGACTGGTGGGGGTGATCGCGAATCCGGACAGACTAGGTGTGATGGTATAGGTTCCATTGACTAAGCCCGTAAAGCTGTAGTTGCCGGAACCATCCGCCGTTGTAGCGGCGCTGGCGGATCCACTGAGTGTTACGGTTGCTCCCGCGCCCCCGGTAATCGTGCCGGAAATGCTGTAGGTCTGGACCGTGAAATTGGCGCCGGTAATGTTGGCTCCACTCACCGTCTCCGGCAGGTTCGCCGGGCTAAAGGTCAGACCTGTCTTGCTGGGAGTCACGGTGTAGCCCCCATTCAGAAGCGCTGCAAAACTGTAGTTGCCGGAACCATCGGCTGTGGTGGTGGCGCTGGCCGCTCCACTGAGCGTTACGGTTGCTCCGCTTCCCAAAGATGTCGGGCTGATGGTGCCTGAAATGGTCCAGGTTGGCACGGTGAAATTGACATTGCCGAGGCTGGCTCCATTGATCGTCTCAGCCAGATTAACCGGGCTGAAGGTAAGGCCGGTCTTGCTGGGAGTGACGGTATAGGGTCCGTTCACCAAACCCGAGAAGGTATAAACACCCGAGGCATTTGCCGTGGTTGTGGCAGAGGATGTGCCGCTGAGAGTGACTGTCGCTCCAGTGCCGAGGGTCGCCGGGCTGATGGTTCCCGAAAGGCTGTAGGTTGCCACCGTGAAGCTAGCGCCGGTAATGTTGGTGCCGCTCACAGTCTCCGGCAGACTCGCCGGGCTGAAGGTGAGGCCGGCCTGGCTGGGTGTCACCGTATAAGCTCCATTCGCCAAGCCGGAGAAAGTGTAATTGCCGGAGCCGTCGGTGGTGGTGGTCGCGCTCGATGTGCCGCTCAGCGTCACTGACACACCGGTACCGGAAGTGAGCGGGCTGATGGTTCCAGAGATGCTGAAGGTTCCCGCCGAATTCGCCGTGAAGGTCACGCCGGTAATATTCGCGCCGTTGACCGTCTCGGGCAAGCTGGTCGGGGTAAAGGTGAACCCGGTCTTAGTGGGCGTTATCGTATAGCTTCCATTCGCCACGCCCGTGAAGGTGAAGGCTCCGGAACCAGTGGCCGTTACGACTTGAGGCGATCCGCCTTCGCCGTTCGCGGTCAAAGTGACGGTTGCGCCGCTGCCGGAAGCCGTGGGAGTGATAGTGCCGGATACGGTGTAAGTTGCAACCGCGGTCCCGGTAAAGTTGATGCCGCTCACATTGCCGCCGCTGACTGCGACGGGCTGGTTCGAAGGAGCGAACGTGTAGCCGCTATTGCTCGGCGTTACCGTATAGGCGCCATTCGCCAGGTTCGAAAAAGTGTAAGCGCCGGTGCCGTTCGCCGTGGTGCTGGCGCTCGAGGCGCCGCTGAGGATCACTTGCGCCCCATTCCCCGCGGCCGTGGGACTGATCGTTCCTGAAAGACTCCAGGTTTGACCCGCCTGAGAAGCGGAAGGAATAATCTCGCAGAGCGTCAGATTGTAGCGGTCCGTAGTGGGTTCGGTGTCGTTAATAGTCACGCTGGTCCCGCTCGGGGAAACCGCGGTCAGCATCTGAACCCAATAAGTGTCTCCCGATATCGCGAGGTCCTGGTGCAGGAGAACCTGCGCCGCCCCGGGCGTGCGTGCCAAGGCATTGTCGTAATCGTTGCCGACGCCAATAACCAGAGAGCTGTTCTGCGTCGTGACCAGCGTGGCGGAAGGGGCGCCCTGCAAGGAATTGGCGCTCTTGGTCGCGCCGATCGCGCCCGAACCGCTGGTTCCAGAAGTATTCACGCCGATGAACGTTACCACGGTGATCGACGAAACTACGCTTTGCGACAAGGTAGCGGTCACGCTCACACTGCTCAATTGCGAAGACGAAAACGCCCGCCAGATTTCAGAAGTACCGCTTTGGACGTTGGTGCGCGCAACCAGCACCCAGGTGAGGCCTCCGCCAGTGACCCCCGTCACCGTGGTGTTAGCCCCGACGATGTAATCGGTCCCGATGAATGCCAGAAGAAGTTCATTGCCGTGGGATGTCGAGAACGAGGGGGTCGATATCGTGGAATTGGGAGCGCTTCCGTCTTCCGACGACGTGGTGTCGATTGAAACCGGGGGCGTTGGAACGTTAATGGTGATGCCGGTAGGAGTCTCGAGGTTACCGCTGTCATCGACAGCCCGGGTTAGCACAGAGATGGCTCCGGAGCTGAGCGGCGTCCAGGAGTAAGTCCAACTTCCCAGCCCATTTACCGGGTGCCACGTGGTTCCGCCGTCGGTTGAGATCTCGACACCGCCCACCACACCGCCTCCCGAATCGGTGGCCGTCCCGGTTATGGTTAGCGGGACGCCGATTGCTTCCACTGTTCCAGAAGTGGGTGAAGTAATGGTCGATGTCGGGGGTACGGTATCGGTGGAGGCTTGCGCGGGAGCAATGCCAGCCTGCAATGTCGCGGGCTGGACTCCCATATCCGCGAACAGATTTACAGTGGCCTGCTGCATGTCCGGGTCGGCCGGAGGGTTGGTACCGAAGAACGAATTGTCGTGATTCGCGTCCAGTCCCCACGCCCATTGAACCGTACCCGCGCCGAAAACGAGAGCTCCGGATGGCGCACGATACAGTGTCATATGATGCGTTGCCGAACCAGCGCCGTAGGTCCCTCCGTAATCCAGAAGGAGGTCAATTGTCATGGGGTAAGTAGCGGTCGATAAACGAACCAGTCCGGCGGGACGAAAGCCGTTATCCAGCTCCTCATCCCATTCGTAGCCCAATGTCCCCGCCGGCAGAGTTGCGGTCTGGCCGGCCCCTAGCCTGGCAATACTGGTATTGCGCCAGAAGCGCATCTGCCCTTCGGCCTGGGGAACCTGTATGGACAGATTGCCGGGATTGTCAGTGCCTGGTCCATTGACCGTGAAGATTGTGCCCGTCAGGGCGTTCTCGGGCCGGCCGCCATCGGCCGGCGGGCTGTGTCGAGGGTCCCTCCAAGTTCCGGTCCAGGTGGGTGGATCTTCAGGATCGGGAATGCCCCCGCCGGCGCTGACTGGGCTGTCGAGTGTTTCTTTGTAGCAGACCAGCGTCCGGTAAGCGGTGTTGCTGCCATCTATGCTGTTTTCCCAGCGGGTCTTCCAGAAGACTTCATTGCCGCTGAAAAACGCCAAGTTCACTCCGGCGGCGCGAGCGGCTTCTATCGCCGTACGCGCGGGCCCGGATACATATTCATCATGACCGGACGAAATATAGATTTTGTGATTCTGGATTAAGCTGCCGTTACGCGCGGCGTCGACGCCGGTAAAGTAGGTCACATCGTAACCGTTCAATTCGAGCCAGCGAATCAACGGATACTCGGCGCCATATACAAACGTTCCGGATTCATTGGCAAAACCGCGGGTAATAAACGGGCGATTGTAGCTGACCTTATAAGCCCGGCCGGGAAGGTTCCAGGTGTCGAGCCCACCGTAAACGCTGTTGCCGCCGTAGGCGTTGTAAGCTTCCCACGTTGTGTCGGATGTCTGGTAATAGACCGCGGAACTGCTGGTATCGTTCCTCACGATGAAGAAGACTTGGCTGACTCCACCCGTGTCGGACCGCGTAAGAAGGGCGAAATATACTCCCGAGGTCGCATTCGAAGGCACCGTCCAGGAAGCAGAAACCGCCCAATTCCCGCAGTCATACAGGAGGGTGGTTGCATCGGTTATACACGCGGGCTGCGTTTGAGGAAGCGTGGCGGAGGGGGTGACCGTTGCAACCTGTCGCGCTCCGTTCCCGTTGTAGTATCCCACGCGGAAAATCTTGATGGTATAGGCGCTCGCAGGAGTACTGATCTTAAAATTGACGGTGGCGCCCTGAGCCACACTGATGTCGTCGGCAAACCCCTGAATGGTCGGGTCTCCAACGCCGCCGTTGATGCCGGAGATATCCCAGTCGCTCGGAGGGTTTCCGGTCTTTGAATTCTCGCATACGATGTCATTTGCCATCGCGGGGCTGCAGCCAAACGTTTGAGCAGGTAACGAACCCGCGAAAAGGCCGGCAGCCACTGTGACGGCGAAGGCCGAAGCGAAAAGCGACCGTTTCTTTGCATCCAAAGTCCGATCGTGCAATACCGACTTGTTTACTGATTTCATCGAAGTTTTCATGTGTGATGTCCAACGCGGGTTAGTGTGGGAGAGCGTGCCGTCACTCGGTAGTTCGTAGCCAACGGCAATTCTAAGGCCAGTTCTATTACATCCAAATGTCAACCGTCCAGACGTCGACCAGGGTCCGGATCGGGTAATAAATCATGGGCTTGTCGTAGATCGGCAACAAGTGCTTGTTGGTGATCTTGGCCAGCGGAAATAAGCGGCTGCCCGTGCCGCCCGCGAGTACGACGCCTTTCATAAATACCTCGGTGGTGGGTCAGTTTGATTGAGGACAGGATGTCATCCCGCGCGCGGGTTTAACAACCCGCACAGTTTTGCGCCGATTGGCAATCGGCGCGCAGATTACCAACCCGCCCTCAATCAAACTGGCCCGCTACCGATTATTCGAACCCGTACGGCTAATCTTCGATGAACTCGTGCCGGGTTCGTCGGACAGCGACATATCCAGGCGAATCTCGCACGACGGCACCTTCAATGACCAGCACAACCTCTGAGTTTTTTCCGCTGGAGTTCGGCCAGTTCGTGATTCTCACTCTTACGTGCTTGCCTATTTTCACCGAATCGTGGCGACACTTCATGAGCAGCCCACCGCTGCTTATGTTGACAGTTGTGCCACGAAAGTGCATCCCCCGAACGCAAAGTTCGGCTGGCAGTTCAATTGGAAACCTCCGCTTCGTGCGACGTTCCCTACCCACCACTCTCGGCGTGAATCCAATATTCTCGTCATCGGTGGAATAAGCGTCCGTGTCGAACGAAGTTACGTTGATGTTGCGGTAAACAGCTGGCGTCGTCATTCTTTTGACCATCCCCATTTAGATTCCTGGCACTCCCAGTTCAGAAAGCTCGCAAGCAAGGGCCGTTGTGCCCGAGCGCGCGGTCGATTTTACATTGCTACAGCAAGCTGGCTGGATATCTCTTGTCCGATCGCGAGCGAGGCGGTCGCCCCCGGACTGGGAGCATTCAGCACGTGTAGTGACTGCTCCGCAATCGCGAAGCTGAAGTCTTGTACGGTCTCGCCATTGATCGAGATCGCCTGGGCCCGAACGCCGGAGCCGCCAGGCTCGAGGTCCTCCGGCCGCACATCTGGCACCAATGCGTTCAGAGACTGGCAAAATAGTGTCTTGCTGAACGACCGCCGAAGCTCGCTGAAGCATAGGCGCGGGTATTTCCGAACAAAGCGCCAGAAGCCGACATAGGTCAAAGTATCGAGGAGATCACGGGCAGACAAGTCAGTCTTTCGATAACCCTCGCGCGCGAAAGCTAATACCGCATTAGGCCCTGCCTCGATGCCGCCGTGAATCAATCGCGTGAAATGGACTCCTAGAAAAGGGAACTTTGGATCGGGCACGGGATATATCAGATGGCGCACCAGGTGTTGACGTTCCGCCTTTAGCTTGTAGTATTCGCCGCGGAATGGAACGATTCTCAGCTTGCGCTTCTCGCCGGCAAGTACGCTCACGCGATCGCAATGAAGGCCGGTGCAGTTCACGATGTAGTCGGACTCATACTCACCCACCGTCGTCTTGACAATCCAGCGCCCTCTCTGCTTTTCGAGTTTGGTGACTCGAGCATTGGTAGCGACGGTACCACCTATTTCGGTAATGATGCGGGCCAGTGTCTGACAGACCGCCGGATAATCGACGATACCCTCTTCGGGAACTCTTATGGCCGCGACCCCACCGACGTGCGGTTCGATCTCCTGCATCTCGTTCGGGCCTAACATCTGCAGACCGTTGAGGCCATTCATGCGCCCCCGTTCGAAAAGGTCCTTCAGCCGTGGGACCTCGTCTGGTTTCGATGCGACGACCAGCTTTCCACAAATCTCATGAGGAATAGCATGCTCCTGACAAAACGCGACCATCTGGCGTATCCCATTTACCGCCAGCCGCGCCTTCATGGAACCGGGCTTGTAATATAAACCGCAATGCAGAACGCCGCTGTTGTGACCACTCTGGTGCAGCCCGACTGTTCGTTCCTTCTCCAGGACAGTGATGGAGCCGCTTGGAAATCTCTGTCCTAGGCGATACGCCGTTGCCAAACCAACGATCCCACCACCAATGACTACGATGCGCATGGGCCAGTTATGCTTTGGTGAACGGAATCCGATTCAGAGTCTCGGTAAGAAGGGATGGCTTCCAGCGGTAAAGCATAACTCCGAGAGCTGTTCCCAAGGTGTTGGTGATCAAGTCCGTCGTCCCGGAATCTCGCGTGGGAAGGTATGCTTGCAATACCTCAATCGTGAGGCTGACTATCAAACCAAGACCGACCGTTGCCACCGCCGCCCGGTTGAGCGGCTTGGTCAATGACAGGTAGGCACAGAAGAAGAATCCAAATGGGATGAAGCCAAAAACGTTGATGAGAGCGCGCTTCCAGTAGCCCCACCGCAGGTCGAATTCTCTCCAGGCTGGCTCCAATAGCTTCTCATGCAGAATCGTATATTTCTCGGGAATGTACAGGTCAACTCTAGAGGTGCCGTGGTCATGCACAACGTTCCCAGAGTGTTCGTCAAAGAGGTAAAGTGCGGCGGCCCGTTCATTTTCGACCGGGTACCGACCCTTTGTCGCCAAGGTGTAATAGTGTCGGAGCACCTCCGCAGGAGTGAGCTCCTGCTTATAGATTGCGAGACCTCGCAACTGACCGGACCAACTGTCGTTTT